>JAGNWH010000035.1:0-18735 GCA_017986055.1 Limnohabitans sp.
TTGGTCAGCGATGCGGACACTTCTGGCTTCAAGAAGTAATTGATGAAGGCCATGGCGTTGTTGGGGTGCTGGGCATCCTTGGGCACGGCCAGGTTGTCAAAGAACAGCAGGCCACCGGTTTTGGGCAACAAGGCTTCGATCTCTTGACCGCTCTTGTTTTCCACGGCGCGCGAGCTGGCGATGTTGATGTCACCCGCCCAGCCCAGTGCCACGCAGGCCTTGCCACCGGCCAGATCGTCGATCATGGTGCTGGAGAACAAGCGGATGTCTTTGCGCACTTTGCCCAGCATCTCACCAGCGGCCTTGTGGTCAGCCGCGTCCGCAGAGTAGGCGTCTTTGCCAATGTAGTGCAGGGCTGGCGGCATGATTTCGGTGGGCGAATCGAGGTAAGCAATGCCGCAAGACTTGAGTTTGCTGGTGTAGGTAGGGTTGAACACCAGATCCCAGGCGTTTTCGGGCATGGGGGTGTTGCCCAGCGCTTTGGCCACTTTGGCTTTGTTGATGCCAACGGTGGTGAAACTCCAAGCCCAAGGGATCAGGTGGGTGTTGCCTGGATCGACTTTGTCGAGCTTGGCCATGATGGCGGGGTCCAGATTGGCCAGATTGGGGATTTGGGCCTTGTCCAGGGGGCGCAGCAAACCGGCTTCGATTTGGGACTTGGCAAAAACCGCGCCTGGCACCACCAGGTCATAACCCGAGTTGCCAGCGATCAGCTTGGCTTGCAGGGCCTCGTTGTTCTCAAAGGTTTGGTAGTTGACCTTGATGCCCGTTTCTTTTTCGAAATTGGCCACCATGTCTTGGGTGATGTAGTCGGGCCAGTTGTAAATGTTCAACACTTTTTCTTCGGTGTTGACCGGGGCCGCTGCACTCACGGGGGCCTGGGGGGCTTCTTCTTTTTTGCCGCACGCGGCCAAGGCCAAAGCACACAAAGCGGTCAGTAAAAAACGTTTGTTCATGATCGTGAAAGCTCCATAAAGCGTGGGTATGCAGGGCCGCATCGGGTCGCCACCAGAGGGGCCTGCGCGGAATTGTATAAGAGAGAACTTTGTCCGTGTCTGCGCGGTTTGACCACCCCTGTGACTCCGGGGCCGAGATGTTTCAAGCCACATGTCCAGGCAGGCAAGGGGTTCGACTTACAATTTAGGGTTGAAAAAATATTTCCAGGAACCTCTTCATGCCCATTTACGCCTACAAGTGCGACGCCTGCGGCCATGCTAAGGATGTGCTGCAAAAAATGTCCGATGCGGCCCTGACCGAATGCCCCGCCTGCGGTGCCCCCCAGTTCAGCAAACAACTGACAGCCCCTGGTTTCCAGCTCAAGGGCACAGGCTGGTATGCCACCGATTTCAAGGGCGGCGGAGCCACAGGTGCAGCAGCCTCCGCAGTCGCTGCCACCGATGCCGCAGCACCTGCCACTTCTGATGCCCCGAGTGCCAGTGCGGGTGCAGCCGAGTCGAGTACGCCAGCGGCCTCCGGTGGCTGTGCGGCATCTTGCGCCTGCCACTGACCTGTCCACATTGATTGCCTCTTCATGAAACAACGCAGCTTCAAACAGTACTTCATCACCGGTCTCTTGGTGTGGCTGCCCATGGGCATCACCGTCTGGGTGTTGACCTGGTTGGTCGGGCTGCTGGATGGCATTTTTCTGGCCATTTTGCTGGCCGCTGACACCCTGATCCCGGGCATGCACAAGCTGGCCGAGTTGCTGCGCGGTGTACCTGGTCTTGGCGTGATTTTGGTGGCCTTGGTGATTTTTGCCACGGGTGTTTTTGTGGCCAACATGTTTGGCCAATGGTGGTTGCGCCAGTGGGACAACCTGATGAACCGCATCCCGGTGGTGCGCAGCATTTACACCAGCGTCAAGCAGGTGGCTGACACCCTGTTTTCGGGCAGCGGCAATGCTTTTTCTAAGGCTTTGCTGGTGCAGTACCCGCGCCAAGGCTCATGGACCATCGCCTTTTTGACCGGCACGCCTGGCGGTGAGGTCGCCAAACACTTGGGTCAGCCCATGGTGAGTGTCTATGTGCCCACCACACCCAACCCGACTTCGGGCTTCTTCCTGATGATGCCCAAAGCCGATGTGATCGAACTCGAGATGAGCGTCGACGACGCGCTGAAATACATCATCTCCATGGGGGTTGTGGTTCCAGGCGGTCCCGACGCCTTGCCTGTCGCCCCAGCGGCCTCCCAACAGCCTTTGTGAGCTGGTCAGCCCATTGCCTTCCAGCTTGCACGCCACACAATTTCAGAATTAAGAAAGTCCAACAACATGTCCATGCGTTCCCACTATTGCGGTCTGGTGACCGAAGCCCTGACCGGTCAAACCGTGAGCCTGTGCGGCTGGGTCAACCGCCGTCGTGACCACGGCGGCGTGATTTTTATCGACCTGCGTGACCGCGAAGGCTACGTGCAGGTGGTGTGCGACCCTGATCGCCCCGAGATGTTCAAGGTGGCCGAAGACGTGCGCAACGAGTTTTGCGTGCAGATCAAAGGCGTGGTGCGTGCCCGCCCTGACGGCACCACCAACGACAACATGAAAAGCGGCAAGATCGAAGTGCTGTGCCACGAACTGATCGTGCTCAATGCCTCTGTCACACCGCCTTTCCAGATCGACGAAGAAAACCTGTCCGAGACGACTCGCCTCACGCACCGCGTGTTGGACCTGCGCCGTCCGTACATGCAAAACAACCTGATGCTGCGTTACAAGGTGTCGATGGAAGTGCGCAAGTACCTCGATGAGAACGGTTTCATCGACATCGAAACCCCCATGCTGACCAAGAGCACACCTGAAGGTGCGCGTGATTATCTGGTACCCAGCCGTGTTCACGATGGCCAGTTCTTTGCCTTGCCCCAGTCGCCCCAGCTGTTCAAACAGCTGCTCATGGTGGCGGGCTATGACCGTTACTACCAGATCACCAAGTGCTTCCGCGACGAAGACTTGCGCGCCGATCGCCAGCCCGAATTCACCCAGATCGATATCGAAACATCGTTCCTGACCGAAGAAGAAATCCGCGACATGTTCCAGAGCATGATCAAGCGCGTTTTCCAGAAAACCATTGGTGTGGACCTGGGCGAGTTTCCGGTCATGACTTACCAAGACGCCATGCACATCTACGGCTCCGACAAGCCTGATCTGCGCGTGAAACTGCAGTTCACCGAAGTCACCGACGTCATGGGCGATGTGGACTTCAAAGTGTTCTCAGGCGCTGCCAACATGAAAGGTGGCCGCGTGGTCGCCCTGCGCGTGCCCAACGGCTCGGTCGAAGGCGGCGGCATCAGCCGTGGCGAGATCGACGCCTACACCGAGTTCGTCAAGATTTACGGTGCCAAGGGCTTGGCCTACATCCGCGTCAACGACCTGTCCAAAGGCCGCGACGGCTTGCAGTCGCCCATCGTCAAGAACATCCACGACGCCGCCTTGACCGCTGTGCTGGAGCGCTCTGGTGCGCAAAACGGCGATCTGATTTTCTTCGGTGCCGACAAGGAAAAAGTTGTCAACGACGCCATTGGCGCATTGCGCATCAAGATTGGTCACAGCGAGTTCGGCAAGAAAAACGGCCTGTTTGAAGACCGTTGGGCGCCGATGTGGGTGGTTGACTTCCCCATGTTCGAATACGACGACGAAAACCAGCGCTATACCGCCGTGCACCACCCCTTCACTGCGCCTAAAGATGGCCACGAAGACTGGATGGTCACCGCCCCAGAGAAGTGCATTTCCAAGGGCTACGACATGGTGTTGAACGGCTGGGAAATGGGCGGCGGCTCGGTGCGTATCCACCGCGCTGACGTGCAGCAAAAAGTGTTTGACGCGTTGAAGATCACACCCGAAGAAGCCCAACTCAAGTTCGGCTTCTTGCTCGACGCCTTGCAATACGGCGCTCCACCCCATGGCGGCTTGGCCTTCGGCCTGGACCGTATCGTCACGCTCATGACCCGTGCTGAGTCCATTCGGGACGTGATTGCTTTCCCCAAGACCCAACGCGCACAGTGCTTGCTCACACAAGCGCCGAGCCCTGTGGACGAGAAGCAATTGCGCGAATTGCACATTCGCTTGCGCAATCTGGATGCGGTCAAAGCAGCGTAAGTCGCGCTAGCTAACCTAACACCCGCCATAACCAACGCCACCTTCGGGTGGCGTTGGTTTTTGTGGCCCCCGGCTGGTCGTGCCGGTTACTCCGCTGCTTCTTTCAAGTCCAGAGGACGTGTTGCGCCCACAAAAAAGGCCTCAAAACCGAAGTCTTGAAGCCTTTGATGTCTGAGCTCAGCGAAACGCTGAACTAGAAATTTTGCAACGGCATTGCTGCCGTTAACGGGATACGCAGGGCTTAGTAGCCGCCGCGGCCGCCGCCACCACCGCCGTAGCCGCCACCGCCGGAGCGATCGCCGCCACCGCCGTAGCCGCCGCCGCCACCGGAGCGACCGCCGCCGTAACCGCCGCCACCGGAGCGATCACCGCCACCGCCGTAGCCGCCACCACCACCGAAACCACCGGTACGTGGAGGACGTGCCTCCATCGGACGGGCTTCGTTCACGGTGATGCTACGGCCACCCAAAGATTGGCCATTCATGCCAGCAATAGCGGCTTGTGCTTCGGCATCGCTGCCCATTTCCACAAAACCGAAGCCTTTGGAGCGACCTGTGTCGCGTTCCATCATGACTTTTGCGCTGGTGATGGCGCCGAATTCGCCGAATGCCTGTTGCAGGTCTTCGTCGCGGACGGTGTACGGCAGGTTGCCGACGTAAAGTTTATTGCCCATGGAGGACTCCTCAGAAATACAAAAAAACAAAGCGATGGGGTCCCGAAAGCACAACAAACTGAAAACTGCCGCCGTAGCGCGCGAAACTGACCGATCACCTGACTTGTGCCGTTTTTTATGACGTACACGCACGCATTATGGGGCATAGATCAGAAAAGGTGTTCAGGCGCTGCTCGCAATCGATGGATATCTTGATTTTTCTGGCCCCATCTTGGGGGAATTCCGTTGCGTGAGCTTGCCAACAGTGGCGTCACTTGGCCATTGCTGTGCACAAGGCGAGCACCGCGAGAAGTTCGCTCAGGACTTTTTAGCCACTTGGACTCAAGCCATCCATGCCGATGGCTTCTCAAGTCGTTGCGATCTACAGGCGGCGATGCTTTCAGGTCATGCCGCAGTGCCCAGGTTCAGCACGCTGGTCAGTGGCAAATCACCCGGTGCTTCATAGTCCGCCACGATCCAGGCACGGCCAGAGCACTCAGTGGTGTCATGCAACAAGTCTTTGATCACCCGTATGGAGACTTGGTCGAGCGAGGCAAATGGCTGGTCGAGCAAGGTGATGGTGGCGCCCGATGCCAGGGCCGCGATCAGCATGACTTTGCGACGGCTGCCGGTGGACAGCATGTAGAGCGGTTTGTGTCGGTGCCGTTCCATGTCCAGTGCTTCTGACAGGTCTTGCAGCAGTTCGTTGTGCCATTGGGGGTATCGGGTTTGCAGCTGGTCCCAACAAGCTTGCACGGTGGTCTGGTCGTGCTCAGGGCCTTTCAAGTCCACCCAAAATACGCCGCCCTGTGGCGTTTGGAGCGTGCCAGCAAGCGGCTGCAAATCGCCTGCCAACAGGCGCAACAGGCTGGTTTTGCCGCTGCCTTCGTCGCCGCACACCCAGTGCAAGCCCGCAGACCAAGCAAAACTCAGATCTTCAATGGCCATGTGGCCGGCCGGCCCGCCGCTCAATTGGTGGGCTTGCAGCAACAAAGGCACTAAATGGGCGGGTGAAGACGACATGGCTCAATCCTAGCAAGACCTGGGCTGCCTAGAATGACTGCGTGACCTCAACGAACTACAAAATTCCCCAATCTGTTCTGGTGGTGATCTACACCCTCAGCGGCCAGGTCTTGCTGATTCGGCGGACCGACGCAGGCACTTGGCAGTCGGTCACCGGAAGCAAGGATTTTTGGGACGAAGACTGGGCCGATACGGCCGCACGCGAGGTGCAAGAGGAAACCGGCATCGATGCGCGACACCCCCAGTGCCGCTTGCAAGACTGGCAGCTGGAAAACGTGTACGACATTTACCCGGTTTGGCGCTGGCGCTATGCCCCCGAAGTGAGCCGCAACACCGAGCGGGTGTTTGGCCTGTGCGTGCCCGAGCAAACGCCCATCACCTTAAGCCCTGCCGAGCACACCGATTGGCAATGGCTGCATTGGCAGGCCGCAGCGGACCATTGTTTTTCGCCATCCAACGCCGAGGCCATTTTGATGCTGCCGCGTTTTGAGAACCGGATCGGCCTTTGATGCCCCAACGACACGAACACCCCATCTTGCGCGTGGCCACCTACAACATCCACAAAGGTGTGCAGGGGCTGGGGCCTGCGCGGCGGCTGGAGATCCATAACCTGGCGCATGCGGTGGAGCAGCTCGACGCCGACATCGTGTGTTTGCAAGAGGTGCGCCGCATGCACCGCCGCGAAGAACGCTACTTTTCTCAGTGGCCCAGCCAGCCGCAAGCCGACTATCTGGCGCCTGAAGGCTACGAGTCGGTTTACCGCACCAACGCCATCACCCGCCACGGCGAGCACGGCAATGCCTTGCTCTCGCGCTGGCCTGTGTTGTCGCACCAACACCAAGACATCTCGGACCACCGCTTTGAGCAACGGGGTTTGCTGCACACCACGGTTCAAGTGGTTGACCGGGTGCTGCATGTGGTCGTGGTGCATTTGGGCCTGGTGCCCGCCAGCCGGGTGCGTCAAGTGGCGCAGTTGCTGGCCTTCATTGACCAGACCATCCCGGCCCACGCGCCCGTGTTGGTGGCGGGTGACTTCAATGACTGGGGCACGGGCCTGGGGCGGCGCATGGCCAAGGCGGGCTTTGGCGAATGGCGTGAGCAGCCCACGCCCACCTATCCCTCGCGTTTGCCCCTGAATCAGCTCGACCATGTGTACGCACGCGGGCTGACCCCCGTTCACGCCATGGCCCCTGCCGGTCGCATATGGCAGCGCATGTCTGACCACTTGCCCTTGGTCGCCGAGTTCGCCTGGACGGATTGAACATGCGCCACGGTCCGCCCTTGCGAGACGGTCACCAGATCCGCTTGATCGAAGGCGGGCAAGCCTATTTCGAGGCCTTGGTCTCTGCGCTGGAGCAGGCCCGGTCGCAGGTGCACATCGAGACTTATATTTTTGATTTTCATGGCGCAGCGGCCATGGTGGCCGAGGCGCTGGAGCGGGCCGCCTTGCGGGGTTTGCGCGTGTGGGTGGTGGTCGATGGGGTGGGCACCCCCAGCCTGCCGCTTGAGTGGCGTGAGCGTTTTGCCCGTGCGGGGGTTGAGTGGCGGGTGTATTCCCCCTTGGGCACTTTGGGTTTGTTGATCCCCAGTCGTTGGCGGCGCCTGCATCGCAAGCTGTGCGTGATCGATGGTCATCTGGCTTTTTGTGGCGGCATCAACATCTTGGACGACTGGTACGACCCGCACCACGGTACCCTGGCACAGCCGCGGCTGGACTTTGCCGTTTGCGCACGGGGCGCTTTGGTGCAGCAAATGCAGGAAACCATGGCGCAACTGTGGTGGCGCATCCAGGGTGTGCGCCATGTCCGGCAGCAACAGTTTCCGGAGGCGTTCAGCTCCTTTCGGGCGGCAGGGCTGCATTTGCCCTGGACGCGTGATGATGCGCACGCGCTGGATGGCCGTTTGGTGGCCAAGGCGGGCTTGCTGTTGCGTGACAACGTGCTTTACCGCAGCCAGATTGAACGCGCTTATTTGAAAGCGATTGGCGCTGCCCGTCATGAAATCGTCATCGCCAATGCCTATTTTTTGCCTGGACGCCGCTTGCGCAAAGCCCTGATCCACGCCGCGCACCGGGGCGTGCGGGTGCGTTTGCTGCTGCAAGGGCGTTACGAATACTTCATGCAATACCACGCAGCCCGCCCGGTGTATGGCGTGTTGTTGGCTGCGGGCATCGAGATTCACGAGTACGAGGCCAGCTTTTTGCACGCCAAAGTGGCCGTGATCGATCCGAACAACGACCGGCCTTGGGCCACGGTGGGCTCGTCCAATCTGGACCCGCTCAGCCTCTTGTTGGCGCGTGAGGCCAATGTGGTGGTAGCCGACAAAGCTTTTGCCCAGCAGCTTTACCAGCGCTTGCACTCGGCGATCGAGCTGCAAAGCAAGCCGGTGCTGGCTGAGGTGGATGTCCAAAGAGCCTGGCACCAAAGGTGGCGCGACCGGTTGGCCTTTGGCTTGATGCGGCTGGCGCTGTTTTTGAGCGGTAATCGCTACTGAACGCCAGATTCCCCGGGGCTGGCATGGGCGTTCTGTCTCAGGGTCAGCAGGGACTGCAATCGCTGTTACGATCCTCGCCATGTTAATGAAAGCCCCAGACGCCATGACTGCTTCTGCCGCCACGCCCGAAGACGAAGGCGTACCCGTTTCCGTCAAGATTCGCGAGCGCATCAATGCGGCCCGCAAGCGCTTCCACGCCAACGACAACATCGCCGAGTTCATCGAACCCGGCGAGTTAGAAAAATTGCTGGACGAAGTCACCGGCAAAATGGCGGGCGTGCTCGACAGCTTGGTCATCGACACCGTGAACGACCACAACACGGGCGACACCGCGCGCCGCGTGGCCAAGATGTACCTGAAAGAAGTGTTCAAGGGCCGCTACGTCGAGGGCCCCGAGATCACCGAATTCCCCAATGCCGAGCACCTGAACGAGCTGATGATCGTCGGCCCCATCACCGTGCGCAGCGCCTGCAGCCACCACTTTTGCCCCGTGATTGGCAAGATCTGGATCGGCGTGCTGCCCAACGAGCACACCAACGTGATTGGCCTGTCCAAATACGCCCGCTTGGCCGAATGGATCATGGGGCGACCCCAAATCCAGGAAGAAGCCGTGGTGCAACTGGCCGACCTGATCCAGCGAAAAACCCAACCTGATGGTCTGGCCATCGTCATGGAAGCCAGCCACTACTGCATGGGGTGGCGTGGCGTGAAAGACATGGACAGCAAAATGATCAACTCGGTCATGCGCGGTGCCTTCCTCAAGGACGTCAACCTGCGTCGTGAATTTTTGGCCCTGATTCCCGGAAAGAACTGACCCATGTTGGTACGCCTGCTTTACGCCAGCCGCGCTGTGGACCCCCGCCCCGAGATGATCGACTCGATCCTCGCCCAGTCGCGCCAATTCAACCCCAGTACCGGCATCACCGGCATCCTTTGCTATGGCGGCGGTATTTTCCTGCAAGCCATCGAAGGCGGCCGTGGAGCTGTCAGCGAGTTGTACGGGCACATCCAGAAAGATGCCCGCCACAAAGAAGTGGTTTTGCTGCATTACGAAGAGATCACCGAGCGCCGCTTTGGCGGCTGGACGATGGGCCAGGTCGACACCTCGCGAGTCAACACCAACATCCTGCTCAAATACGCCGAGCGTGCCGAGTTGGACCCGTACAGCGTGTCGGGCAAAGTCTCTTTGGCCTTGCTCGAAGAGCTGATGGCCACAGCGTCCATCATCGGGCGCGCCTGATCCGATGCAGCTCATCGGCTGCGACTTCTCCAGCAGCCCCAGCAAACGCAAGCCCATCGTGCTGGCGCTGGGCCAAGCCCGACAGGGCAGGGTGCAGTTGCAGGCCCTGCACACCTTTGAAACCTTGAGCGCTTTTGGTCAATGGCTGGCCCAGCCTGCCGACTGGGTGGGCGGCTTTGACTTGCCCTTTGGCCTGCCACGAGAGCTGGTGCACACGCTGCGGTGGCCCACCAACTGGGCCGCCTGCATGGACCACTACTGCGCCTTGGAGCGCCCCCAAATCCGCGAGCAATTTGCGGCTTTTTGCAACGCCCGCCCGGTGGGTGGCAAGTTTGCCCACCGCGCTGCCGACAAACCGGCGGGCTCCAGCCCGTCGATGAAATGGGTCAACCCGCCTGTGGCCTACATGCTGCACGCGGGCGTGCCTCTGCTGCGTCAGGCGGGTGTGCACCTGCCCGGCTTGCACGCAGGCGACGTGCGTCGTGTGGCGCTAGAGGCCTACCCCGGCCTGCTGGCGCGCGAGGTACTGGGCAACACCAGCTACAAAAGCGACGACAAGGCCAAACAAACCCCCGAACGCCTGTTGGCCCGGCGCGAACTGTTGGGCGCACTGGAGCGCGGACAGACCCGTCTGGGCTTGCGACTGGTGGCCAGCAACGCGCTGTTGGGTCGTCTGGCTGACGACGCCAGCGGCGATGCACTCGATGCCACCCTTTGCCTGATGCAGGCGGCTTGGGCGCAGCAACAGCACGAAGCCGGACACCCGCAATACGGCCTGCCGCCGTGTGACCCGCTCGAAGGCTGGATCGTCACGGCCTGAACGGTGGGGCGTGCCCATGCCGCCTCAGCGCTCTGTTTCCAGATCCGGAATCCTGTTGAACGCGATGCGCATCGGTGCCGCATCGAGCGCGTGGTGAGCGCTGGCAAAATAAATTGCGTTTTTGCCGTGTGTGCGGTTGAGCGCGTCCATGGCCGACATCAGGCGAGTTCGGTCGCGTTGCACGGGGTGATTTTGCAAGGTTTGTGACGCCGTAACGCCAGGGGCTTCTTCGTGAAAATCAAACAAATCAGGCGTGTGTTGACTCGCTAGCACCAGCCCGCACAGCTGCACACCCACAGCCTGCGGCCGTTGTAATTGGTGCAAGCCGCTGAACCAAAGCTGGTCCAGTGTGTGCAACAAAAAGCCCGTGTCTTGCGTCTCGCCCACATGCACAGAGCGCTCGCCGCCCGATTCGCGCTGCCAGCGGTGGTCGCAGCGCACAAACACCTGCATGGCTGTGGCATAAAACCCCTGCTTGCGCAGCCGCATGGCGGCCTTTTGCGTCAGGCGGTGCAGCACCTGATGTGCCCCTGCCGGGTGGCGCAAATCGGGCGGCAACACATGTGAATGCCCCAGCGACCGTGCCACCGTGGCGCGTGGCCCGTACCACTGGCCGCGCAGCCGGTCATACATGTCAGAGCCCGCCAGCCCGCCCCAAGCCGTGTGCAACAAGTCTCTCGGCGCGGCATACAGCTGCTCGACCGACCCAATCCCACAACGCGCCAGCCGCTCCAACAGGCGTGGGCCAATGCCCTGAATGGCTGAAAGTTTCAAGTGAAATAACCGCTCAGGCAACTCGTGCTGTTCGATCACCGTGAGGCCATCGGGCTTGTGCATGTCTGACGCCAGCTTGCCGAGCAAGGTGTTGGGCGCAATGCCCACGGACGTGCGCATGCACTGGCCCACCTCGGCCAGCAGCGCCGCCTTGATTTGCCGCGCCAGCGCCACGGCCCGATCACGCTCGCGCCAGCGGCCCGTCAGCTCGCACTCCATCTCGTCAATGCTCAGCACTTGCCGAACGGGCGCCAGCCGGTCCACCACGGCCACGGCCTGCAAGTGCACCTCCACATACTTGGCGTGGTCGGCCAGCACCAGCGCGATGCCAGGGCACAGCCGCTTGGCGTCCGATACGCGAGTACCGGTTTTGACGCCAAAAGCCTTGGCCTCAATGCTGGCTGCAATGCAAGACGACGAATCGGCCATGACCGGTACGACGCCCACAGGCCGCCCGCGCAAAGCCGGATCGAGCTGCTGCTCGACCGAGGCGAAATAGCTGTTGAAGTCGATGAAGAGGGAGCGGAGCATGACCGATTAACTGTAATTACGTACAGTATATTGCCAAGCTGAAGATGTAGAACAGAGGGGCAGTCCCAAGGATGGTGCCAACGGCTTCATTGCCATGGTGGGCGACACCGAAGGCAATATGATCGGTTTGCACTCCGCACCATGAGCGTGGTTTGCGCTTTGCACCGCAACGCCCATTTCAGAATATGAACGCCACCACCCTCCAGCAACTGGCCACAGCCACACTCACCGGCAGCATGCCTTTTCCCGACATCGTGGGGCGCTTGATGCAAGAGGGGGTGGACCACTACCAGGTGGACTGCTTGGCGCTGCAGTTCCGGTTTTATGGTGTGCAGGGCGGGGTGGTGTTGGCCCCGCTGCTTTTTGAGGGCTTGCCACCTGTCGCCCAAGCGTTTGACCTGCCAGCGCTCAAAGCCGCCATCCACGACAGCCAAACCCAAGGCCAAAAATTCCGCGACTTTTGCGCCCGCGCCATGCAGGCCGGCGTGCAGTCCTACAGCGTCTTCCTGCGCGGCCAACGCGTCATGTACATAGGCCGCCAAGGCGATCACCATGTGGAGTTTTTCCCATGACCACCCCCGAAAAACCCAAAGGCCCCGCTTCGTATTTCCCATCCATCGAAAAGAAGTATGGCCAGCCCATCGCCCATTGGCTGGATTTGCTCCAAACGTGCGCAGGCATGAAACACATGGAGATGGTTGCATGGCTCAAGACCGAGCACAGCATGGGCCATGGCCACGCCAATGCCTTGGTGGCGTATTGGATGGCCGCGCACAAGTGATGGCGAGCACGCAGGACGTGAGCGAACTGCTCAAGGCCACCGCTATTGGCCATGCGGCATGATTCAAGCATGGCTTCTTCCGCTTTGACTCTGGATCAACTGCGCCGTTACGCGGTCGCGCGCAGTCTGTTTGCGCCCACGACCTTGCCCAAGGCTTTGCAGCGCCTGGGTTTTGTGCAGGCCGATCCTTTGCGTGCGCCTGCGCGTGCGCAAGACCTGACGTTGCGCCACCGTGTGGCGGGCTATCGGGTAGGGGATCTGGATTTGCGCTATGCCCAAATGCCTGTGGAGGAAGATTTTTTCGTCAACTATGGTTTTGTGCGGCGCGATGTGCACCACCTGATGCACCCGCGCACGCCCCGCATCGTGTGGTCGGCCAGCCGCATCCAGCAGGCGCAAGAGGTGTTGGCCTTTGTGCGAGAGGTTGGCGTGGTCAGGCCCGCGCAGGTGGATGCGCATTTTGACCATGGGCGCGTGGTCAATTGGTTTGGGGGCAACAGCAAGGCCAGCACCCAGTTGCTGGATGGCATGCATTACCGAGGTTGGTTGCGGGTGGCGCGGCGCGAAGGCGGGCAGCGCCTGTATGCCGTTCGCGAGCACGAGCCGTGTGGGCTTGAACCCGAAGCCATCATGGACCAGTTGGTGGATGTGATCGTGGCGAAATACGCGCCTTTGCCCGCCGCCAGTTTGGGGCAGTTGCTGAGTTTGTTGGCCGGCGGTGTGCCGCAGTGGCGAGCGCAGCGCCCAGACGTGCTGGCGCGTGCGCGCTTGCGTTTGCCCAGTGTGGTGGTTGATGGCACGACGTGGTTTTGGCCCGCAGGCGAGAGCCCGGCTTCGCGTCGCCACGAGGTGGATGATCAGGTGCGTTTGTTGGCGCCTTTTGACCCGGTGGTCTGGGACAGACGCCGTTTTGAGCAGCTGTGGGGCTGGGCTTACCGCTTTGAGGCCTATACGCCAGCGGCCAAGCGGGTGCGTGGCCACTACGCCATGCCTTTGCTTTGGCATGATCAGGTCATTGGGTGGGCCAATGTCAGTGCCAAGTCGGGTGTGCTTACGCCCGATGTGGGCTTTGTCAATGCGGCCCCCAAGGGCAAAGCCTTTGCGCTGGCCTTGGAAGAAGAGTTGCACCGCATGTCTGTTTTCTTGGGGCTTTGAGTTGCCCGAGTCTTTGTGGGGCGTTGTCATGTTCGCCCTAATCCCCCGCGTCACTGGGTGACGCGGTGTCTTTGTGATGGTGAGGTTTTTTTGATGTTCCGCAGTTTCTTTCTCTCGCGCCGCTGGGCCTTGTGGTCTTGGGGTGGTTTGTTGGTGTTGGTGGCGCTGGTGTTCATCACGGTGCAGCAGACGGTCAAGCTCAACACTTGGTATGGTGAGTTTTATGACTTGTTGCAAAAGCCCGAGCAGGCCGGCGGGCTGGCCAAGTTCTGGGGCTTCATGCAGCAGTTCGCATGGATCGCTTTCCCTTACATGTTGCTGCGCAGCCTCGAAACCTATTTGGCCTCGCACTACGCTTTTCGGTGGCGTCAGGCCATGACCGAGACGTATTTGCCGCGCTGGCAAAAAACGAGCGAGACGGTCGAAGGCGCTTCGCAGCGGATTCAAGAAGACTGCATGCGTTTTGCCCGCCAAACCGAGAACCTGGGCTTGGGATTGGTGCGGGCGGTGCTCACGCTGGCATCGTTCATTCCGATCTTGTGGGCACTTTCCAAGGGCATGGCCATTGCTTGGTTGCAGTTTGAGGGGTCTCTGTTTTGGGTGGCACTGTTTACAGCGCTCGGTGGCACGGTGTTGTCGTGGTTTGTGGGCATTCACTTGCCGGGGCTGGAGTACAACAACCAGAAGACCGAGGCCGCTTTGCGCAAGGATTTGGTTTATGCCGAAGACGACCGCAGCCGCATGGACTTGCCCACGGTCTTGAATTTGTTCACCGGGGTGCGCTTGAACAATTTCCGTTTGTTCAACCATTACGCCTACTTCAACCTCTGGAGCAACTTCTACAGCCAGTCGACGGTGATTTTTCCGTATCTGCTGATGGGGCCATCGCTCTTTACGGGCCTGATCACGCTGGGTGTGATCCAACAAGTCAGCAATGCCTTTGGCAAAGTCAACGAGGCGTTTTCTTACCTGATCGAACGCTGGACCGACATCACAGAACTGCGTTCGATTCACAAGCGTTTAACGGAATTTGAAAAGGGTTTGGCCTGATCGTAGGCAAAATGCCCTTTTTTTGGAGAAAGAGCCATGCCCCATACCGTGAAATTTCAACGCGTTTTTCGCGCCCCTGCCGAGCGCGTTTTTCGGGCGTTCATCGATCCCGATGCCATGGCCAAGTGGTTGCCGCCGCACGGCTTCACAGGGCGAGTGCATGAGATGGACGCCCGTGTGGGCGGTGGCTATCGCATGTCGTTTACCAACCTGGGCAATGGGCAGAGCCACAGTTTTGGCGGCACCTTTTTGGAGCTGTTGCCCAGTGAACGCTTGAGCCACACCGACCGCTTTGACGATTCGAATTTGCCGGGCGAGATGGTGACCACCATCACTTTCAAAACGGTGCTGGTCGGCACCGAGGTGAACATTGAGCAGGCGGGTATTCCTGACCTGATTCCCGCCGAGGCTTGTTGCTTGGGTTGGCAGGAGTCCTTGCAGCTGCTGGCGCTGTTGGTCGAGGCTGAAATTCCGGCTTGAATCGCTTCAGATGGCCGCTGCCGCAATGTCGTCGGGCAGTGGGGCCAATTGCGCCAGGGCTTGCAGGGCCTCGGCATCGGTGCGGTAGAGCTTGAGATAAGGGCTGTCCTGAAGCTCACCTGCGCGGCGCAAGGCGGTTTCCACGGGCAGTTTGATGCCGCTGATGTGCAGGGTGATGCCCCGGCTGGCCAGTTGTCGGTGCAGCTGCCCAAAGGTCTCCACACCCGTCACGTCGATCCGGTTGATGGGTTGCGCAAACAGACAAACATGCTTCACATCGCGGTGGCGGGCCAGGTGGTCGGTGATGGCCCGGTCAAAGTCGCTGGCGGCGGCAAAGTCCAGTTCGGCGTCCATGCGCAGCGCGTAGAGGTGGAGGGCCAGTGGGGGCAGTTTCCACAGATGGCGGTCGCGCAGGCTGCCGTCGGGGTGCAGGCCCACTTCGATGATGCGCGGGTGCAGGCGTGTGTGCAAAAAGTGGCTCAGGCCCACCAGCACCCCGGTCATCACACCCCAGTAAATGCGCGGCGCGGTCAATAAGGTCATGGCAAAGGTGATGCCCGCTGTCATGGTTTCGATGCGGCCGATGCGCCAGAGCGTCAAAAACTGGCGGGGCTGGAATAAATTGAGCACAGCCACGATCACGGCCGCCGACATGACCGAGCGCGGCACGTATTGCAGCGCGGGCATGAGGATGAGCAAGGCCAGCAGCACAAAGCCCACCGAGGCCACCACCGCCCAGCCCGAGCGTGCACCCGCATAAAGCATGAGTGCGGAGCGCGAAAACGAGGTGCTGGTGGCAAAACTGCCTGAAAAGGCAGAGGCCAGTTTGGCCAGGCCTTGGCTGAACAGTTCGGTGCTGTCGTCCCAGCGCTTGCCGTCGCGCCGGCATTCGATGCGGGCACTGGAGGCGGTTTCTAAAAAACTGACCAACGCGATCACCATGGCGGGCACCCACAGCTGGTTGAGCACCGTCAGGCCCGGCCAATTGGGCCCATAAAAGCTGGGCAAGCCCGAAGGCAGCAAGCCGACCACCGCGCCGTGCGCCTGGTAATCGGTGGCATAAGCGACGGCCGAGGCGATGCCCATGACGATCATGATGCCGGGCCAGCGCGGCTTGAAATGCCGCAACAAAAGCAGCGCCACCAGGCTGCTGAGTCCGAACAGCGCGGACCAGCTGGTCAGCCAAGCGGGCCAACTTTGCACATGCCAATGCCAGGCTTGAATGCCCAGCAAACCGGGCACTTGCGAAGCCATGATCAGCAAGGAGGCCGCTTGGGTGAACCCCATCATCACGGGCGCACTGACCAGGTTGATGAGCCAGCCGTAGTTGCCCAGCCCCAGCAACAGTTGAATGGCCCCCGACAGCAATGACAACCACACCGCCAGCGCCACCCATTCGGGCGAGCCGGGTTCGGCCATGCCCGTCAGCGATGCCCCAATCAGCACGCAGGTGAGCGCGGCTGGCCCCACCGACAAGCGGTTGGCGCTGCCAAACAACACGGCCAGCAGGGCGGGAATCAGGCAGGTGTAAAGGCCTGTGACCAGCGGCATGCCAGCCAGCCCCGCATAGGCCACGGCCTGCGGCACCATGACCAGCGCCACCGTCAGCCCGGCCAGCACTTCGGTGCGGGCCAGAGGGGCGGTCAGGCGAGGCCAGTGGCGGAAGGTTAAAAATCGTTGCATATCAGGCATGCCTGATCTTAGCCGCCACGCGTTCAGCGCTGCGGCATGTCTTTGACCGAATAACCCAGACTGATGGTCGCGTCTTCGGGAATGGCGGGCACGGTGGCATCCCAGGCTTCCCACGCGGCTCGCAGGCTTTGCAGCTTCTCGGGCTGGTGTTTGGCCAGGTTGGCGCGTTCACGTTCGTCGGCCGGGATGTTGAACAAATAGTCGTTGCCGTCTACCCGCAGGTATTTGTAGTCACCCATGCGCAGCGCTCGTTGGCCACGGTGGTTCATGCGCCAGTACAGCGGCCGCTCAAACTGCTGCTGGGCATCGCGCAGCACGGGAGCCAGCGACACCCCGTCAAAAGGGTGGTTGGCATCGGCCTTTGCGCCCGCCAGTTCGACCATGGTGGCCGACCAGTCCATGGTCATGCAGTGCTGGGTCGAGGTGCCACCCGGTGCGATGACGGCGGGCCAGTGCGCGATCCATGGCACGCGGATGCCACCTTCGGTCAGGTCCATCTTGCCGCCAACCAGCGGCCAGTTGTCGCTGAAGCGTTCGCCACCGTTGTCGCTGGTGAAGACGATGAGGGTGTTGTCAAGCTGCCCGTTTTTTCGGAGTGCATCGACCACCCAGCCAATGCCTTCGTCCATGTGGTGGATCATGCGGTGGTAAGTGTGGATGTTGCCGCCGTGCAGGTGGAACAGGTTGTCCTTGACCTCTTGTGCCAGCGCGTGGTCTTCGCGGGTTTCCCAGGGCCAGTGCGGCGCGGTGTAGTGCAGGCTCAAGAAAAATGGTGAGCCCTGTGCAGCGCCGGGGGCCATGCGGTTCACAAAGTCCACCGCCTTGTTGGAGATCAGATCGGTCAGATAACCGTCTTCGTGCTTTTCTTCTTCGTTGGTGTACAGGTCGTGCGTGCCGTTGTTGCTGGCGTGGGTGAAGTAGTCCACCCCGCCCGACATGGGGCCAAAAAATTCTTCGTAGCCTGACTTGATCGGGCTGAAGTGAGGCGGGTAGCCCAGGTGCCATTTGCCGATCAGCGCGGTGCGGTAGCCACTGGCCTTGAGCAGTGATGGCAGTGTGGGGTGTTCGGGCGGCAGGCCCAGCACGGTGCTGCCTTTGCTTTTGCTGTTGATGGGCTCATCGGCCCCGCCGCGAAGGCGGTACTGGTAGCGCGCCGTCATGAGCGCAAAACGCGTGGGCGAGCACACGGGTGAGTTGGCATAACCCTGTGTGAACTTGAGGCCTGCAGCGGCCAGTTGGTCGAGCACGGGCGAGACCTTGCCGAACTTCGCATCGCGGCCCCCGTAGCAGCCCAGGTCGGCAAAGCCGAGGTCGTCGGCCACGATGAAGATGATGTTGGGGCGTTGTGCCGTGGTGTGGGTCATGGCGTTCATTCGACTTTCATGCCAGTGGACTTGACCACGCGGCCGTAGCGCTGGGATTGGTCGCTCAGACGTTTGACCGCGTCCACTCCGATCAGACCTTCGTAGAAAAGATCCATGCTCGCCAGTTGAGTTTGTTTGTCGGGCCGGTTCAAGGCGTCGGTGAAGGCTTTTTGCAGCCATTGCACCACGGGCTCGGGCGTGGCTGCGGGGACCATGGCGATGTAAAGCACTTCCAGCTCCAGATCTTTCAAGCCCGCTTCGGCCACAGTGGGAATCTCCGGTGCCGAGCGTGAACGCTGGCGGCTGGTCACGGCCAGCGCGGTGATCTTGCCGGTCTTCACATGGGGCAGCATGCCGGGTGTGGCCAGCACGCCCGCATCCACTTCGCCAGCCAGCACAGCGGTCACGGCCGGGGTGTTGCCTTTGTAGGGCACATGCTGAATGGTGATGCCCGCCGCGTCCATGAAAATCTCGGCCGCCAAATGACCCGGGCTGCCACTGCCTGCGCTGCTGAAGTTC
Organism: Limnohabitans sp.; assembly: GCA_017986055.1. Lineage (GTDB taxonomy): Bacteria > Pseudomonadota > Gammaproteobacteria > Burkholderiales > Burkholderiaceae_C > Limnohabitans_A. The sequence continues at coordinate 18,659 of JAGNWH010000035.1, forward strand.
AGACCCTTGCCTTTGCCCTGGGCGATCAGGTCTTTGATCGTTTTGAAGCCGGTGCTGGGGTGTGCACCGACCAGCAG
>JAGNWH010000125.1:0-5422 GCA_017986055.1 Limnohabitans sp.
CCATGACCACCACTTTGAAAATTGATTTCGTATCTGACATTGCCTGTCCCTGGTGCGCCGTGGGCTTGGGGGCACTGGAAAAAGCCTTGAACAATCTGGACGGTGAGGTAAAGGCCGATCTGCACTTTCAGCCCTTTGAGCTGAACCCACACATGGGGCCGGGCGGCCAGGACTTGGGTGAACACCTCACGCAAAAGTACGGATCTACGCCTGAACAGCAGGCTCAAATTCGCCAGACGATTGCCGATCGGGGTGCCGAGGTGGGGTTCGAATTCCACCCGGGCGGTCGTGGCAGGGTTTACAACACCTTCAACGCCCACCGCTTGTTGCATTGGGCAGAGGGCCAAGGGGCGGGTGCGCAACATGCCTTGAAAAAGGCGTTCTTGCAGGCCTATCAGGGCCGCGCTGAGTGCATGGAGGACGCTGAAGTTTTGCTGGCTGGCGTGGCCGCCGCTGGCTTGGATGCCGTCGCCGCCCGTGAGGTGTTGGCCAGCGACGCCCACACTGCCGAAGTGCGAGAGCGCCAGCAGTTTTATGCCCAAGCTGGGATCCGATCTGTGCCCGCCATCATCATCAACGACAAGCATTTGATTTCGGGCGGGCAGCCGGTCGAGGTGTTTGAGCAGGCCCTGCGCCGCATCGCATCTGGCGAGGTCGCTTGAACCATGCGCCCTGATCCGATGACGACTGATTTTCCGGACCCATCGTCCGCGCTCAATAGCCCGCAGCGACGGGCCATATTGGCCCGCCTGAGCACAGCCATGGTTTTGCCGCTGTGGGGCTTGAGTGGTACAGCCGGGGCGCAAACCGATCGCCATGCAGCCATGGCCGAGCTGTTCTCTGCTTGGCGGCAAGGTGGTGGGGTGCTGATCATCCGCCATGCCGCCACCGAGTCGGGGCTGGGTGATCCGCCGGGCTTTGTGATCGGAGAGTGTCGCACCCAGCGCAACCTGAGCGAGGCCGGCAGGCAAGCCTCGCGTGCCTTGGGGGCTTGGCTGCAAGCACAAAAATTCAAGCCCGACGCTGTGCGCAGCAGCCAATGGTGCCGCTGCCAGGACACCGCACGATTGGCTTTTGGCGGGCACGAAGACTGGCCTGCACTCAACAGCACCTTTGCCGGGCAGGGCGATTCGGCCGCCCAGCAACAGGTTTTGCGCGAGCGCCTGCTGGCCCTGCCCGTTGGACGCACCGAGGTTTGGGTCACGCACCAGGTCATCATGACCGGGCTGACTGGGGCTTATCCGGGGCTGGGCGAAGGCTTTTTGGTGGACCGTCAAGGCCGTTTGCGATTGCGCGGGGACCTGGCCGCATGAGCACGCTACACCGTCTGACGGTTTACTTTGACGGCTCGTGCCCGATGTGTCGGCGCGAAATCGCCATTTACCGCCGCTTGCCTCAGGCCGCTGCGCTTGACTGGGTGGACGTGAGCGCCGGAGCCGAACTGGGTGACTCGCTCAGTTGTGCGCAGGCCATGGCCCGTTTTCATGTGCGCGACCAACAGGGGCGCTTGTTCAGCGGAGCTGCTGCGTTTTCGCAAATGTGGCGGCTGTTTCCGGGCTGGCGCTGGTTGGGATGGTTGTCAGCCTGGCCACCGATGTCGTGGTTGTTCGAGTTGGCTTACCGTTTGTTTTTGCCCTTGCGCCCGCGCTTGCAAAGGTGGGTGCGGCGATGGTCTGGTGAGGAGACGCCGTGACGAAGATGGGGCGCTTTCCGAAGTGCATCCCCGTTTGCATGGTTTGGCTGGCCTTGCTCTCTATGCCTTTGGCGCAGGCCCAAGCGGTCAAGCCGATGGGCAACAAGGTCGCAGACCGGGTGACTTTGGGTGACTGGGCCATTGACCGTACCGAAGTCACCATGGGCCAGTTTGATCGTTATGTGCGGGCCACAGGCACTGTGACCCGCGCCGAAAAAGAAGGCGGCGGCTTTGAATACGGCGCAGGCTGGGAGCGGCGTCCCGGCTGGTCTTGGCGTTTTCCTGACGGTCGATCCGATGGTGTGCCAGTCAACACGGACTTGCCTGCTGTCCATCTTGACTTTGCCGAGGCGCAGGCCTATTGCCACTGGGCCGGCGGGCGCTTGCCCACAGGCGCCGAATGGCAAAAGGCCGGTTTCACCGAGCTGCGCGATGCGCCCCCGGCCCCCTGGGTCAAGGGCCGCACTTACCCCTGGAGCACGGGCGACAGCCCGCAAGGCGCCAATACCAGCGACGCCGACCCTTGGCCACGGGCCGCGCCCGCCGGGGCCACACGCCAAGGTGTGAACGGCTTGTACGACATGGGGGCCAATGTGTGGGAGTGGACCACCGACGCACGGGGCGGCGAACGCCGAACTGTGGGCGGTTCTTGGTGGTACGGCGCCTTCAACATGAAGGCCGATGTGCAGGCTTTCAAACCGGCCGATTTTTACGCGGTCTACATTGGCTTTCGCTGCGCTTATGACCTCCAAAAGTCGAATACCTTTACCCCAGCCGAGAACAAGTCCCGACCATGATGTATTCCTTGCCTGAGGGCTACCGCGCCCTGGTGATCGGTGCCAGCGGCGCGATCGGCAGCGCTTTGCTGCAGCGCCTTCAAAGCGACTCGCGCTGCGCGGCCGTGCTGGGCGTGTCGCGCCAAAGCACGCCGGGGCTGGACTTGCTGAGCGAGGCCAGCATCGCGGCCTGCGCGCAGGCGCTGGCCGCACAAGGGCCATTCCATTTGGTGCTGGACGCCACCGGGGCGCTCACCTTGAACGGTCGTGGACCCGAAAAACGGCTGGACGAACTGGACGCCGCGCATTTGCTGGCGGCGCTGCAGTTGAACGCGGTGGGTCCGGGCCTTTTGCTCAAGCACTTTGTGCCTTTGCTGGCTTCGGGTGAGCGTGTCATTTGGGGCAAGCTGTCAGCGCGTGTGGGCAGCATCGAAGACAACCGCAAAGGTGGCTGGTATGGCTACCGCGCCGCCAAAGCCGCGCTCAACATGCTGCTGCAAACCGCGGCCATCGAGGTCGCGCGGCGCAAGCCCTTGGCCGTGGTGGCGGCCTTGCAACCCGGCACCGTGCAATCGGCCTTGAGCCAGCCATTTGTGGGCGACGACGCCCTGCGTCCAGACGATTCGGCCGGTCGTTTGTTGTCTGTTTTGGATGCCTTGCAGCCCACTGGGCGTGCGCAGTTTGTGGACCATCAGGGGCAGCACATTCCTTGGTGATGCGCCAATGCGGGCTTCAACAAGAGCGGTGTGATGGACAATCCTTGTTATTAAAAAATCAGGGAGTGGTTCATGAGTTTGCAAGCGTGGTGGCTTTTTGTTGTGATGACTTTCGTGGTGTCGGCCACGCCGGGGCCCAATATGTTGTTGGTGATGAGCCACAGCGCCCGTTTTGGCCTGCGATCTGCGGTCATGACCATGGCTGGTTGCATGAGCGCTTTGCTGTGCATGATGAGCATTTCGGCTGCGGGATTGGGCGCTTTGCTGCACACCTTTCCAGCGGTGTTTGACGCCTTGCGTTATTTGGGCGCGGCCTATCTGGCTTATCTGGGCTACAAGTTGTGGCGTGCTGGCGTGGCGGCCAAGTCGGACCAGGATGTCCCTGTGCCAGACCAAGCTTTTCGCAGCGGCGGGTCTTTTTACAGGCAGGGCTTGGCGGTGGCGGCCAGCAACCCGAAAGCGATTGTGTTTTCCGCCGCGTTTTTCCCGCAGTTCATTCAGCCTGATCGGCCTGCGCTGATGCAGTTCGGTATCTTGCTGGCCACCTTCACGGTGATCGAGGTGAGTTGGTATTTGATTTACGCGGTCAGCGGCCACAAACTGTCGCGATTTTTGCAGCAAACCCATGTCATGAAAAATTTCAACCGCATCACGGGTGGCGTGTTTGTGGGTTTTGCCGCCTTGATGGCGGCCAGCCGTTGAATTTCTCAGTACTCTGACTGACTTGGCATCCGATTTACCCCCGCCAACTGTGCGCCAAGCTGTGGATAAGTCCATGAACAAGCCCTGAGACCCGCATGCCTCATAGCCTGGCGCATGGTGATTAAATAATGGGCAGCACGGACTCAGTCCAGCGCTTTGGCGATCTTGTGGCGCGGCACGGTGGTTTTGGGGCATTGGCCTTTGGGCAACTCAAACCATTGGCGCACATCGTTTTCGACGCCCACGCCGTGCATGAAGTTGTAAATCGCTTTTTTCAGGCCTTGGCCCAGCAGGTCGTGGTCCACGCCCGGGGGCATGGGCGTCGGGTCGACAAAGCCCACATCGTTTTTGGCAAACGTGCCTTCGGGCAGCGGCAAAAGCGTGACGCCGTAGGCCTCGGGGTTTTGCCCCACGGGTGAGTGCACGGTGCAGACAAAGCGGTGAAAAAAGCCGCTGTGGATGCAGCCGTTTTCAAACAGCTGGCGCACGTATTCGAGCGCGTCCACCGTGTCCTGTACGGTCTGCGTTGGAAAGCCGTACATCAGGTAGGCGTGCACCAGCACACCCGCATCGGCAAAGCCTTTGGTCACTTGCGCCACTTGTTCGACCGAGACGCCTTTTTTCATCAGGTTCAGCAGTCGGTCAGACGCGACTTCAAGCCCGCCCGACATGGCGATGCAGCCGCTTTGGGCCAGCAAGTCGCACAACTCGGGGGTGAAGGTTTTTTCAAAGCGGATGTTGCCCCACCATGAAATTTGCACACCCCGGCGCAGCAGTTCTTCGGCCAAGGCCTTGAGGGCTTTGGGGGGGGCGGCTTCGTCCACAAAGTGAAAACCGGTCTGGCCTGTTTCGGCCACGATCTGCTCGATGCGGTCGACCAAGGTGCTGGCCTGCGCGGTTTCGTAGCGGCTGATGTAGTCCAAGCTCACATCGCAAAAGCTGCACTTCTTCCAGTAGCAGCCGTGCGCCACCGTGAGCTTGTTCCAACGTCCATCGCTCCACAGCCGGTTCATGGGGTTGAGCATGTCCAGCAACGACAGGTACTGGTGCAGTGGCAGACCATCCCAAGTGGGCGTGCCCACGTCTTCAAAGGCGATGTCGGGCTCTTGCAGGTGGATGTACTGCACCTGGCCCACTTCGTTTTTGATGAAGGTGCGTTGCAGGCGCTGCACGCCGCGCTGGCCTTGCAGGTGCTCGATCAGGCTGAGCAATGGGCGTTCACCGCCATCGAGCGTGACGAAATCCACATGGTCAAACACGCGCGCGTCTTTGAGCTCGCGCAGCTCGGTGTTGACAAAGCCACCCCCCAAACCGATGCGAATGTGTGGGTGCGCCCGTTTGATGCATTGGGCGATGCGAAAGGCCGCATAGACCGAGCCGGGGAAGGGCACCGACAGCAGCACCAGCGTGGGCTGGTGGCGCTCAACCGCCTGCAAGGCCAAGCGCTCCAGCGTGGTGTCGATCAGGTTGGGCGGTTCGGCCAAGGCGCTGGCCAGTGCGTCAAAGCTGGGTTGGCTGGCGGCCAGGCGCTCGGC
>JAGNWH010000126.1:0-5413 GCA_017986055.1 Limnohabitans sp.
ACCACCACGGCCATGACGACCATGGCCATGAAAAGCCGCATGAGTCGCCGTGGGTTGTGACCGTGCCGCTCGTCTTGCTGGCCATTCCTTCGGTGGTGATCGGCTTCATGACCATTCAGCCCATGCTGTATGGCGAGTTCTTCAAAGATGTGATCTTCATTGACGCGGTCAAGCACCCCGCCATGAAAGAGCTGGCTGAGTCCTTCCACGGCCCAGTGGCCATGGCACTGCATGGCCTGAGCACAGCACCGTTCTGGCTGGCTTTGGCCGGTGTGGTGACCGCTTGGTACATGTACTTCGTCAACCCCAAAGTGCCCGCATTCTTTGCCCGCGCCTTGCGTCCGTTGATCGTGGTCATGGAGAACAAGTACTTCATGGACTGGATCAATGAGAACATCCTGGCCAAAGGTGCCCGTGGTTTGGGTTCGGGTCTGTGGAAGGTGGGCGATCGCGCCATCATCGACGGCTTCTTCGTCAACGGTTCCTGGAAAGTCGTGGGCTTGGTTTCTGGCGTGGTGCGCTGGTTCCAGTCAGGCTACCTGTACCACTATGCCCTGGTCATGATTCTGGGTGTGTTCGTGCTGATGACGTATTTCGTCTGGCTCGCTTAACGATTTTGAGGACAAGATAAAAATGGGATTGTTAAGCCTTGCCATCTGGACGCCGATTGCTTTCGGTGTCATCTTGCTGGCCTTCGGTCGTGACAGCCAAGCCCGCGCCGTGCGCTGGTTGGCTCTCGTCGGTTCGATCGTCAGTTTCCTGATCACTTTGCCTTTGTATTCGGGCTTTCAGCTCGGCACTTCGGCCATGCAGTTCGTTGAAAAGGCGTCGTGGATCGAGCGTTTCAATGTGCACTACCACTTGGGCGTGGACGGCATCTCCTTGTGGCTCGTGCTGTTGACGGCGTTCATCAACGTGATCGTGGTCATTGCGGGCTGGGAAGTCATCACGCGCAAAGTCAACCAGTACATGGCCGCCTTCCTGATCCTGTCGGGTCTGATGATCGGTGTGTTCAGTGCCTTGGACGGCATCTTGTTTTACGTCTTCTTTGAGGCGACCTTGATCCCGATGTATTTGATCATTGGTATTTGGGGTGGCCCGAACAAGATTTACGCGGCGTTCAAGTTCTTCCTGTACACCTTGATGGGCTCCTTGCTCACACTGATTGCCCTCATTTATCTGTACACCGCCTCGAATGGCAGCTTTGACATCCTGACTTGGCACAAGCTGCAGCTGTCGGGCACCGTGCAAACACTGTTGTTCTTTGCGTTCTTTGCGGCCTTTGCCGTGAAAGTGCCCATGTGGCCATTTCACACTTGGCTGCCCGATGTGCACGTCGAAGCGCCCACAGGCGGCTCTGCGGTGTTGGCCGCCATCATGCTCAAGCTCGGTGCTTATGGTTTCTTGCGCTTCTCGATGCCCATCGCACCCGATGCGGCTCGCGAATGGGGCATGTTCATCATCGTGCTGTCTCTGGTCGCCGTGGTCTACGTGGGTCTGGTGGCCATGGTGCAGCAAGACATGAAGAAACTGGTGGCCTACTCATCGGTGGCGCACATGGGTTTTGTGACTTTGGGCTTTTTCATCTTCAACCCCTTGGGCGTGTCCGGTGGCATTGTGCAAATGATCGCGCACGGCTTCGTGTCGGCGGCCATGTTCTTGTCCATCGGTGTGTTGTACGACCGCGTGCACTCGCGTGAAATCGCCAGCTATGGCGGTGTGGTCAACACCATGCCCAAGTTCGCCGCCTTTGCCTTGTTCTTTTCGATGGCCAACTGCGGCTTGCCAGGCACAGCCGGTTTCGTGGGCGAGTGGATGGTCATTTTGGGTGCTGTGAAGTTCAACTTCTGGATCGGTGCCCTGGCGGCTTCGGCCCTGATTTTTGGTGCAGCTTATACCCTGTGGATGTTCAAGCGCGTGTACCTCGGCCCTGTTGCCAACGACGACGTCAAAGACCTGACCGATATCAATGGCCGTGAGTTCCTGGTGATGGCCTTGCTGGCCGCCGCAGTGCTCTACATGGGTGTCTACCCCAAACCTTTCACCGACGTGATGGACACTTCGGTGGCCGACTTGCTCAAGCACGTTGCCATGTCCAAGTTGCCTTGAGCAACGGGCATTGAACGTTTAGCCTGATTAGAAGAATTGAGAGAACACAGATGATGGACAACTCCAGCTGGATGACGATTTATCCGGAGATCGTGTTGCTGGTCATGGCCTGCGTGATTGCGCTGGCCGACCTCTTCGTGAAAAGCCCCAAGCGCACCGCCACCTACGCCTTGACCTTGTTGTCATTGGGCGGAGTGGCTTGGCTGCACGCCATGTCGGCCGATGCCGGACAAACGCTCTACGGCTTTGGTCGCCTGGTGGTCAGTGACCCGATGGGCCATTGGCTCAAGTGTTTTGCCACGATTTCCGTCATGGTCACCCTGGTTTATTCACGTCCCTATGCCGCCGATCGCGACATGTTGCGTGGTGGTGAACTGTTCAGCCTGAGCATGTTCGCCTTGCTGGGCATGAGCTTCATGATCTCGGGGCAGAACTTCATCGTGATCTACCTGGGCCTCGAGCTGTTGACTTTGTCCAGTTATGCCCTGGTCGCTTTGCGCCGTGACCACACGCAAGCCACAGAAGCGGCCATGAAGTACTTTGTGCTGGGTGCCATGGCCTCGGGCTTTTTGCTCTACGGCATGTCCATGATGTACGGTGCCACAGGCAGCTTGGAACTGTCGTCTGTTTTCAAGGCAGTGGCTTCGGGCCAAGTCAACCACCAGGTGCTGGTGTTCGGTTTGGTCTTCATCGTTGCCGGTTTGGCTTTCAAGATCGGTGCCGTGCCCTTCCACATGTGGATTCCGGACGTGTACCAAGGTGCCCCAACGGCGGCGACCCTCATGATTGGCGGTGCCCCCAAGTTGGCGGCTTTTGCAATCATGATCCGTTTGTTGGTCGAAGGCTTGTTGCCACTGGCCTTTGACTGGCAGCAAATGTTGTCATTCTTGGCCATTGGTTCTTTGCTGGTTGGCAACCTGGCCGCCATTGCCCAGACCAACCTCAAACGCATGCTGGCCTATTCGACCATCGCGCAAATGGGTTTTGTGCTGCTGGGTTTTGTGGCCGGTGTCATCAATGGCCAAACCACTCTGGCTGCCAACGCTTACAGCTCGGCCATGTTCTACATGGTTTCGTATGTGCTGACCACCTTGGCCAGTTTTGGCGTGATCATGTTGCTGGCCCGTCAAGGCTTTGAGAGCGAAGAGATCACCGACCTCGCTGGTCTGAACCAGCGCAGCCCGCTGTACGCTGGCGTGATGGCGATCTGCCTGTTTTCCATGGCCGGTATCCCGCCGATGGTGGGCTTTTATGCCAAGTTGTCTGTGTTGCAATCGCTGATCGTCTCGGGTCAGAGTTTCTACATCGGGCTGGCCATCTTCGCCGTGATCATGTCGTTGATCGGTGCGTTCTACTACTTGCGTGTCGTCAAGGTCATGTACTTTGATGAACCTGTGACGGCCACCACGGTGTCGGCCGACACAGATGTGCGCGTGGTGTTGTCGGTTAACGGCTTGCTGGTTTTGGTGTTGGGCATCATGCCGGGTGCCTTGATGGCACTGTGCGCAGATGCCATTGCCCGCATGTTGGTCATCTGATCGGCGTTGCTTGAGCATGTCAACCTCTGTGCAAATCGGCTTTTTGGTCTTACTGGCGTTGCTGGCGGCCAATTTGCCCTTCATCAACCAGCGGATCTTGGTGCTGGGGCCTCAGCGCAGCACCAAACCCCTGGTATGGCGATTGGCTGAACTGGTGGTGTTGTACTTCGTGGTGGGTGCCATCGGCTTGGCATTCGAAAACCATGGCGGCCAAATTGCACCCCAAGGCTGGGAGTTTTACGCCATCACAGGCACCATGTTTGTGACCTTGGCATTCCCCGGATTTGTTTACCGCTATCTCATGCACCGTCAACATTGAGCGCTGTTGGGTTTGGACGCGCGCATGTCTGACGACCACCTGATCGAGCACCGGGTCAGCCAGCAAGAATTGCTGCGCGGCAACTTCTTGCACGCCTTTCGCGACACCGTTCGATTGCCCAATCAAGGATTGGCCACGCGCGAATATGTGGTTCATCCGGGTGCGGTCATGGTCATTCCGCTGCTCGACACACCCGAGGGCCTGCGCCTTGTGTTGGAGCGCCAATACCGCTACCCCGTCGGGCAGGTGATGATCGAGTTCCCTGCTGGCAAGCTCGATGCGGGCGAAGAACCCGGCTTGTGCGCTCAGCGCGAGCTGATGGAAGAAACCGGTTACACCGCCCGTCAGTGGGCGAGGGCGGGCGTGTTGCACCCTGTGATTGCGTACTCGACCGAAGTGATTGAAATCTGGTTTGCCAAAGACCTGACGCTGGGTGAGCGCCAACTGGATTCTGAAGAGTTTCTGGACGTCTTCACCGCCACCCCTGCCGAGTTGGTGGCCTGGTGCCGCGACGGGCAAGTCACCGATGCCAAAACCCTCACGGGTGTGCTGTGGTTACAGAACATGCTCGCGGGCAGCTGGCCGCTGACCTGGCAAACCGTGCCCTGAGACCTTCTACCCATGAAAGTGCTGGACCTCCAATGTCCGCAGGGCCACAGCTTTGAAGGCTGGTTTGGTTCTCAAGACGACTACGACGCACAACGTGCGCGCGGGCTGGTCACATGCCCGGTGTGCAACGACAGCGACATTGTCAAAATGCTGTCTGCACCGCGACTGAACTTGGGGCACGGCGTGCCCCCGGTGTCGAGCACGGCTGAAACGGCAGCCAAAGACAATGCCAGTCCTGCGGCCACACCTGCGTTGCCGGAGCTGGCAGACCCGCATCGCCAGCGGCCCACCGATCTGCAAGGCTTGCAACAAATGCAAGCGGCCATGTTGAACATGGTGCGCCACGTCATGGCCAACACCGAAGACGTAGGCCCTCAGTTTGCCGAAGAAGCCCGCAAGATCCATTACGGTGAGCGCGAAGAACGCAACATTCGTGGCCAGGCCACCCGCGAAGAAACCGAAGCCTTGCTCGAAGAGGGCATCGACGTCATGCCCTTGCCAGTGCCTGAGAATCTCAAAGGCCCGCTGCAGTAAAGCGGGCGCACCAGCCCTGCGCTCTGAGAGATTCGATCAGATCGACAGAGTGTGACCCCCATGACCGTCAAGCCCCATCGTCTGCGTCATACTCGCGGCAGCCCATGAACACCCTCCACATCCAAGACGCCGAGGTCGAACTGACGGCCATCCGTGCGCAAGGCCCGGGTGGGCAAAACGTCAACAAAGTCTCGAGTGCCATTCAGCTGCGATTTGATGTGGCCAACGCATCTTTGCCGGATGACGTCAAGCAGCGTTGGCTGCAGTCCGGCGACAGCCGTCTGACGCAAGAGGGGGTCTTCAT
>JAGNWH010000127.1:0-5221 GCA_017986055.1 Limnohabitans sp.
GTGTTTGGCAAAGAACGCCAAGGTCCGCTCACGGGCCAGCTGGGCCGATGGTGCGTGCCATGCGCCGCGCTGATCGCAGTTGAAACCGTGGTGCGCCGCATAGGTATGAAGGGCCACTTCAGGATGGGCTTTCTTGAAAGCCTCGACCGTGTCCAGTGGAATCCACTTGTCGTCTTCGGCAAAGTGCGCCAGCACCGGCACTTTCGGCTGGCGGGCGATTTCGGATTCGGTCGTCATGCCACCGCCGTAATACGGCGCGGCCGCACTCAGGCCCGTCAGCATGCAAGCTGAACGCCAAGTCAGCAAACCGCCCCAGCAATAGCCCACGATGCCCACCTTGCCTGCAGACGCCTGCGCTGCATGGTCGATGGCCGCCTGGATGTCTTGCATCACGCCAGGTGCGGGCAAAGCCTCTACCGCCGTTTTGTAGCCAAAGCCCTCGCCCATGTCGGCCTCGGCATAACCGAGCTCCACACCGGGCTTGACGCGGTGAAACGCGGCCGGCGCCACGGCCAGATAGCCCTCGGCGGCATAGCCGTCGGCCACAGCACGGATGTGGCTGTTGACGCCAAAAATCTCCTGAATCACCACCACCGCCCCTTTGGGCGTACCTGCTGGGCGGGCTTCGTAGGCGGGCACACGCGTGCCATCGGCGGCCTGGAGTTCAATCATCGTTCCCATGGTTTTTCCTTCGCATGTGTTGCAAATTCAAGTGGCACAAAAATACATTGACGGCTCAGCGGGCCAGCGCACGCTGGACAAAGTCGAGTCTGTCCTGGCCCCAGAAAAGTTCGCCATCGACCCCGTAACTGGGCGCACCAAACACCCCGGCATCAATGGCCGCTTGGGTGCAGGCTTCATAGCGCTCTTGCACCGCCTGGCTGCGCGAAGCGTCCATCAACTGGGCCGGCAAACCCTGCTCGCTGAGCAACTCGGCCAGCACCTTGTCGTCGGCCATGTTGCGGTCTTGCGCCCAGCAGGCCGCCAAAATCGCCCCGGCAATCGCCATGGCCGCCGCGGCACCTTGGGCGATGTCAGCCGCGATGATCAGGCGGGCTGCGTCATCGCCGCCGACCGGAAAGTATTTGGGCTTGAGATTCAATGGCACGTTCAAGTGCTGGCTAAAGCGCTGCAACTCCACCAAGCGATAGGCCAGACGCTGGGGCGCACGTTGGCCCAAAGGCAAGCCCCCCGAAATCGGAAACACCTTGCCACCCAAATCGATCGGCATCACGCGCACGGTGGCGCCAGTGCGCTGCACGATGTCAGCCAGCCGCTGGTGGCCCAAATAAGCCCAGGGGCTTTGCGGGGCGAAGTAATAGTCCACTGTGCGACCCATGCTGTCTCCTTGTGTGTTGTCTAATATTTGAACGAAGCAGCGGTTGTAACCGCAGTGCGCGAATTTTGTAGGAGACACACGATGAACAAGGTCTTGTTGGTGACCGGCGGCAGCAGAGGTATCGGGGCCGCAACGGCTCTGCTGGCAGCCCAAAAAGGCTGGTCGGTGGCCGTGAACTACACCGCCAACTCGCTGGCCGCCGATGAAGTGGTGCGCCAAATTCGCGCATCGGGCGGGCAAGCCATGTCGGTGCAGGCCGATGTGGCCGACGAAGCACAGGTGCTGCGCATGTTCGCGCACATCGACGCCAAGATGGGCCGACTGACCGGGCTGGTCAACAACGCGGGCGTGGTCGATGTCTCTGCCCGCGTGGACGAGATGAGCGTGGCCCGATGGAAACGCATGTTCGACATCAACGTCATCGGCAGCCTGATCTGCGCCCGCGAAGCGGTGCGCCGCATGAGCACACGCCATGGCGGCGAAGGCGGCAGCATCGTCAACGTGTCCAGCGCTGCGGCGCGATTGGGCTCACCCGGCCAGTACGTGGACTACGCCGCCGCCAAAGGTGCGATCGACGCCTTCACCATCGGCTTGTCCAAAGAAGTGGCGGGCGAGGGCATCCGCGTCAATGCGGTGCGCCCGGGCCTGATCGAGACCGACATCCACGCTTCGGGCGGCCTGCCCAACCGCGTGAAAGACCTGCAACACCTGGTGCCCGCCCAACGCGGCGGCACGGCCGAAGAGGTGGCCGAGGCGATTGTCTGGTTGCTGAGTGACAGCGCCAGCTACACCACCATGAGTTTCTTGGACGTTTCCGGAGGCCGCTGATGCCACACACGCCCAAACACATCACGTATTACTGGGAAGACTTTGCCGTTGGCCAAGTGCGCGATCTGGGCACCATCACGCCCACACGCGAAGAGATCATCGCTTTTGCCAACCAGTTCGACCCTCAACCCTTTCACCTGGACGACGAAGCCGCCAAAGCCTCGGTGTTTGGTGCCCTGTCGGCCAGCGGCTGGCACACCTGCTCGATGGCCATGCGGCTGATGGTGACGAACTTTTTGCACGAGACATCCAGCCTGGGCTCGCCTGGCCTCGAAAACATCAAATGGCTCAAACCCGTTTACCCGGGCGACACCTTGCGCTTGCAATCCACCCTGCTCGAGACCAAACCCATGGGCAAACGCCCCGACGTGGGCATGACGCGCAATCTGTGGGAAATGTTCAACCAACACGGCGACAAAGTGCTGCACATGGACGGCTGGGGCATGTTCAGGCGCCGCGCCCCGGCCGCCTGAGGCGGGGCACAATCGGGCGATGGATTTCAAACCACTCATTACCTTGCTGGCCATCGTCAACCCCTTGGCGATCGTCCCGTTCTTCATTCACTACACCCAGGGCTTCAGCCGCGCCCAGCGCCAACGCACCATTTGGGTGTCGTCTTTTTCGGCCTTTGTGGTGATCGCTGCGAGCGCCTTGTTGGGCCTGCAAATTCTGGAATTTTTCGGCATCTCGCTGGCCAGCTTCCAAGTCGGTGGTGGCATGCTGCTGCTGACGTCGGCCCTGTCGATGCTGAACGCGCAACCCGCCGAAGCCCGTGCCAATGCCGAAGAGGTGCACGACGCCGAAGCCAAAGCGGCCATGGGCGCCAGCATCGCCGTGGTCCCGCTGACCATCCCGCTGCTCACCGGCCCGGCAACCATGTCCACGGTGGTGATTTACGCCGAAAAAGCCAAAAACTTCGCCCAACTGGGCACCTTGGTCGGCTACGGCGTGGTCATCGCATTGGCCACGGCCTTGTGCTTTTCACTGGCCACGCCCATCGCCCGCATTTTGGGTAAAACCGGCATCAACGTCATGACCCGGCTGATGGGTTTGATCTTGGCCGCGCTGGCGGTGGAAGTCATGGCCGACGGACTGCACAAGCTGTTTCCGGTGCTGGCAAGAGGGGTGTAAAGCCGTCAAGGCACAATCCCGACATGCGTAAAGAATCGTTGATCGCCCTGCTTCAGCAAAACCTGCCCGGTCTGCTGGCGGTCTATGCTTTTGGCAGCCGCATTCAGAATCAAGGGCAAGCCGCGCGCGCTGACAGCGACCTCGATCTGGCCGTTTTGCTCGAAGGCTATGGGGACCCCGTGACACTGTTCCATCTGTCAGGTTCATTGGCCGACATGGCAGGCTGCCCGGTGGATCTGCTGGACATCCGTGCGGCGTCCACCGTGATGCAATACCAAATTCTGACCCTGGGCACTGCCTGGTGGCGCAAAGATGTCCAAGCTGGCTTGTTTGAAGCGGCCATGCTCAGCGAAAAAATGGCGCTCAACGAAGCCCGCGCTGGCTTGATCCGTGATGTGTCACAAAGAGGAAGCGTGTATGGCCGATGACGTTTTGCTGAACAAAGCAGCCACGATCGAGCGCTGCGTTAGCCGCGCGCGGGAAGAGTACACCGCCGACCCAAAAACCTTTGCGACCAACTTCACCAGACAAGACGCGGCCATCCTGAACATTCAGCGGGCTTGCGAAGCAGCGCTTGACATGGGCCACCACATCATCCGCAGGGAAAGTCTGGGTCTGCCACAAAGCTCACGCGATGTCTTTGCCCTGCTGGTGAGCGCCCACTGGCTCGAACCCGAACTGGCAGAGTCAATGAAACACATGGTCGGTTTCCGAAACATAGCCGTGCACGAATACCAGACCCTGCAACTGCCCATCACGGTCAACATCATCCAATCGCATCTGGACGAGTTTCTGGCGTATTCCCGTCAGATGCTGCTGAAAGACCAAGGTCCGGACTGAGCAGCATCGCCATCCACCCAACGCATCGAGCCCGCCCCCTCAAAACGCATGCAAGCCCTGATTTTTTGATGGCCTGATACAGCTCAGCGTTTGACACGCTGGGCTCAAACCCCAAACCCACCTGCCAAACCCACCCTCAAATGCCCCACCAACGCCGCTACGGCACGGGGCACATGTGGCGCATACGGGCGAATGGCATAAATGGTTTCAGCAAACGCACCGACAGGCTTCCACTCGGGCAGCACGCGCACCAACTTGCCTTGGCGCAGGGTGGCTTGGGCACTGAAGTCGGGCATGAGGGCGATGCCTGCGCCCATGAGCGCGGCTTCGCGCAGGGCTTCGCTGTTGTTGGCGGCAAAATTGCCGGTCACGGGCACGGTGATGCGCTCCCCCGCTTCTGAGGGCGGGCGCGGCTCAAAAGTCCAGGCCGGCGTGTCTTGCGAGCGCGGGTAATGCAGGCAGTTGTGGGCTTGCAGGTCAGCGGGTGTCTTTGGCTCACCTTGTTTGCGCAAATAGGCGCGGGTAGCCACCAGCACCGACTCGGTATCGCACAGCGCCCAAGCCACATGGGTGTCGGGCGGGCGAGCGGTGTGGCGGATGGCCAGGTCAAAGCCTTCGGTGGCCAAGGCGCTCAGGCGATCGGATAAGTCCAATTCGATCCGCACATCGGGAAAGTTTTTCAAAAAATCGGTGAACAAGGGCACCAGCTGCTGACGCGCCAGCGCCACGGGTGCGGTCACGCGCAGCAGGCCACTGGGCTGCTCGGCCAGATCGCGCACTTGGGCAAAGCTTTGCTCGATCTGCTCAAACGAGGCACGGGTGTCATCCACCAGCCTTTGCCCTGCTTCGGTCAGGCGCAGGCTGCGTGTGGTGCGCTGCACCAGCGTGACTTTGGCCGCACGCTCCAGCTCGGCAATGCGCTGGCTCATGGCGGCCTTGCTCACGCCCAACCGGGCAGCAGCGGCGGTGTAACTGCCTTGCTGGGCCAGCACGCTCAGCCAGTGAAGGTGGGTCCAGAGGGTGTTGATTTTTTGCTCTTCCATGCAAGCATTGTTCACTATTTTGAACAATCAATTCAGTTTT
>JAGNWH010000036.1:0-17749 GCA_017986055.1 Limnohabitans sp.
CAGATCGTGTTCGACGGCACCACCGCCGACCTGCGCCACGCCGACACACTCACGGGTGCCTATTTGGGCGGGCGCAAGCAAGTGGGCCTGGGCTTCAAGCGCATGGTGAGTGACAGCACACCGCGTTTGATCTTGGAAGGCGCACGCGAGCACAACCTGCAAAACATCAGCGTGGACTTTCCGCTGCAACGCTTGGTCACCATCACGGGCGTCAGCGGTTCGGGCAAGTCGAGCTTGATCCAGGACGTGCTGGCTCCGGCGCTGATGCGCCACTTTGGCAAAGCCACCGAAACCCCCGGCGCACACGACCGCCTGTTGGGTGCTGACCACCTGAGCGATGTGGTGTTTGTGGACCAGTCGCCCATTGGCAAAACGGCCCGCTCCAACCCGGTCAGCTATGTGGGCGCTTGGGACGCGATCCGCGAAATTTTTGCCACCGCGCCGCTGTCGCGCCAACGCGGCTACACCGCCAGCAAGTTCAGCTTCAACGGCGGCGATGGCCGCTGCCCCACTTGCGGCGGATCGGGCTTTGAGCACGTCGAGATGCAGTTCTTGAGCGATGTGTATTTGCGCTGTCCCGATTGCGATGGCAAGCGCTACCGCCCTGAGATTTTGGAGATCACCGTGGAGCGCCAGGCTTTGGGCCAGGCGCAGGCGCGCCACCTGAACGTGGCCGATGTGCTCGACCTCACGGTGAGCGAAGCCGCCGCCTTGTTCGCGCAAGACCGCGACGTGATTCGCGCCCTGCAACCCATCGTGGATGTGGGTTTGGAATACGTGAAATTGGGCCAGCCCGTGCCCACCTTGTCGGGCGGCGAGGCGCAGCGCCTCAAGCTCGCCGGTTTCTTGGCCGAAGCGGCCAAGAGTGCTTCCAAAAGCCGCCAAAGTCTGGCACGCAAGGGCACGCTGTTTTTGTTCGACGAACCGACCACGGGTCTGCACTTTGACGACATCGCCAAGCTCATGCGGGCTTTGCGCAAGCTGCTCGAAGCGGGGCACTCGCTCATCGTCATTGAGCACAACCTCGACGTGGTCCGCGCCAGCGATTGGTTGATCGATCTGGGGCCAGAGGGCGGTTATGCCGGTGGCTTGATTGTGGCCGAGGGCACGCCAGAAGATGTGCGCCAACACGCGACATCGCACACGGGGCTGGCGCTGCGCGAGTACGCCGAGTCGATGGGGGAGGTGTTGGGTGTGGCTGAGCGTTTGGGTTCTGATGGGGGCGAGTTCGATGTTCTGGCTGGGCGGTCGGGTGTTCGTGGGGGCGAGGCTGCGGTGTCAGCGGGTTCCTCATACGGCGGGGGTACGCCAAAATCGTCACCCGCTGACGCCGCAGCCTCGCTGGCAAAGGTTCGTGGCGGGGTTGGTCTTGGCTCAGTTGCCCCAGTCGCTCGGCGCGCTCCTGTGTTGAACAACAACATCCAGATCGTCAACGCCAAAGAACACAACCTCAAAAACCTCAGCGTGAACATTCCGCGCGGCAAGTTCAACGTCGTCACGGGTGTGAGCGGTTCGGGTAAATCCACCTTGGCGTTTGACATCTTGTTCAACGAAGGCCAGCGTCGCTATCTGGAAAGCCTGAACGCCTATGCGCGCAGCATCGTGCAGCCGGCAGGCCGCCCCGAGGTGGATGCGGTTTATGGCATCCCGCCCACCGTGGCGATCGAGCAGAGGCTGTCGCGCGGGGGCCGAAAATCCACCGTTGGCACCACCACCGAGGTCTGGCATTTCTTGCGTTTGTTGTATGTGAAGCTGGGCATCCAGCATTGCGTGCACGACAACACCCCGGTGCAGCCGCAAACGCCCGACAGCATCATCGCGCAGCTGATGACGCAGTTCCGTGGCCAACACATTGGCTTGTTGGCGCCGCTGGTCAGCAACCGAAAAGGCGTTTACACCGAGCTGGCCGACTGGGCGCGTCCGCGTGGCTACACGCATTTGCGCGTCGATGGCGACTTTTTGCCCACACAGGGTTTTCCGCGCATTGACCGTTTCAAAGAGCACAACATCGAGTTGCCCGTGGCCAGCCTTGATGTGCTGCCGGCGAACGAGACGACGCTGCGTCAGGCCTTGAGCAAAGCGCTGGAGCATGGCAAAGGCGTGGTGCACGTACTGAGCGATCTGGATGGCTTGCGTGAAGCCATGTTTGAGGGCCATTCCACCGCCCGCATCGGCCAGCACCGCGTGTTCTCGACCTTGCGCGCCTGCCCGGCGTGCGCCACCTCGTATACCGAACTCGACCCGCGCCTGTTTTCGTACAACAGCAAGCACGGCTGGTGCCCTGACTGTGTGGGCACGGGCGTGAAGCTGAGCAAAGACGAGCGCAAGGTGTTTGACGACTCGGTGCGTGACGACAAAGACAAAGGCCGAGAGCAAACCTTTGCCGAGCCGGAAATCGAGGATTTGGCCGATGTGGCTTGTCCCCGCTGCGAAGGTACCCGCTTGAACGCCACCGCGCGTGCCGTTCGCCTGGGCGTTGCGCCTGGTCAAGGCTGGCGCATCACCGACATCGCCAGCTTGTCGGTCAGCGATGTGAGGCTGTGGGTGGGGCAATTGCAGCTCGCCGGACGCGATGCCGACATCGCCCGCGATCTGGTGCCCGAGATCAAGAGTCGACTCGAATTCCTTGAAGAGGTGGGTTTGGGTTACCTCACGCTGGACCGGGGTGCGCCCACCTTGTCGGGTGGCGAGGCGCAACGCATCCGTCTGGCCGCGCAGTTGGGCAGCAATTTGCAAGGCGTTTGCTACGTTCTGGACGAGCCGACCATCGGCCTGCACGCCCGCGACAACCAGATTTTGCTCAACGCCTTGCACAAGCTGGGCGACAAGGGCAACACCTTGGTGGTGGTGGAGCATGACGAAGACACCATCCGCCGTGCCGACCACATCATTGACATCGGCCCTAGCGCGGGCAAGCGCGGAGGCCGATTGGTGGCCGAAGGCTCGGTGGCCGACATCACCGCCGCCGCCGATTCGCAAACCGGCCGCTATCTGCTGCATGCGATGAAGCATCCGATGCAGTTGCGACGTGTGGTGGATGCTTCTTTGTGGGGCGATGGCGCGGGCTCCTCATACGTCGGGGGTACGCCAAAATCGTCGCCCACGCCATCACCCCACAAAGAAGCTGCGGGTGGTGTGGATTTGCAATGGCTCACCTTGACGGGCGCCAATCTGCACAACCTGCGCCAAGTCGATGTGCAGGTCCCTCTCAAGCGTTTGGTGGCCGTGACGGGTGTGAGTGGTTCGGGCAAGTCCACATTGGCGCGCGACGTGTTGCTGGCCAATGTGCAGGCGCTGGTCAGCCAGCGTTCGACCTTTGCGGGCCGCACCGCGCAAGACGCTGGCCAGCGCGTGGCCTTGACCGCGTGCAGCGATGTGCAAGGCTTTGAGACGATTGACCGCGTGCTCGAAGTGGACCAAACGCCCATTGGCAAAACGCCACGTTCGTGCCCTGCCACCTACATTGGTTTTTGGGACACCATCCGCAAACTGTTTGCCGAAACCCTGGAGGCCAAAGCGCGGGGCTACGCCGCAGGGCGTTTCAGCTTCAACACCGGCGAAGGCCGCTGCCCGAGCTGTGAAGGGCAGGGCCTGCGCACGATTGAGATGAGCTTTTTGCCCGATGTGAAAGTGCCGTGCGAAACCTGCCGTGGCGCACGCTTCAGCCCCGAGACGCTGGCCGTGACTTGGCGCGGCAAGAGCATTGGTGATGTGCTGCAAATGGAGGTCGATGAGGCGGTGGACTTTTTTGCCACCATGCCCAGCATCGCGCACCCTTTGCAGTTGCTCAAAGACGTGGGCTTGGGCTACCTCACCTTGGGCCAGCCATCACCCACTTTGAGTGGGGGCGAGGCCCAGCGCATCAAGCTGGTGACCGAACTCACCAAGGTGCGCGACGAAGTGGGCAAGCGTGGCAACAAAGCGCCGCACACCCTGTATGTGCTGGACGAACCCACCGTGGGGCTGCACATGGCCGATGTGGACAAGCTCATCAGCGTGCTGCACCGCTTGGTCAATGCCGGGCACAGCGTGATCGTGATCGAGCACGATCTGGATGTGATCGCCGAGGCTGACTGGGTGATTGACCTGGGGCCAGAAGGCGGCAACGCCGGGGGCCGCATTGTGGCGGCCATGACGCCAGAGGCCTTGGTGCTTTTGGGCACCCACACCGGTGTGGCCTTGCGGCCTGTGTTGGCGCGGGTGTGATCAGCCCGCCACGCCCAGCCGCCACAGCGAAGTGATTTCGGCTGAGCGGGCGGCGTGCAGCGGGTCGCTGGCGTCTTGGGCTTTGGCATGCACAGGCTTCACGTCCATGCGGCCCAACACCTCCAGGCCCGCGTCTGCGATCCAGCCCAGCAGGGCTTCGCGGGTGCGCAGGCCGAGGTGTTCGGCCAGATCCGACAAGATCAACCAGCCTTCGCCGCCTGTGCACAGGTGCGCGGGCAAGCCCGTCAGAAAGCCTTTGAGCATCTGGCTGCCTTCGTCGTACACCGCTTGCTCCAGCAGCGTGGTGGGTCGCGCGGGCAGCCAGGGCGGGTTGCAAACCACCACGGAGGCTTGGCCTTCTGGGAACAAATGGGTTTGCTGCAAGGCCACTTGATTTTGCAGGCCCAGGCGCTGCAAGTTGTCCAGAGCGCAAGCCAAAGCGCGTTCAGACATGTCGGTGCCCACCACGTGGCTGGCACCGCGCCGTGCCAGCACAGCGGTCAAGACGCCTGTGCCCACGCCAATGTCAAAGGCCACCGGGTGGGCTTGAAAGGCTTCGGGCATGGGTGCGTTGGCCACCAATTCGACGTATTCGCCACGCACCGGCGAGAACACGCCGTAATGTGGGTAGATGCGCAAGGCCTCGCCCATGGCGGGCACTTCGACACCGTTTTTGCGCCACTCAAACGCACCGATGACGCCTTGCAAGCTGCGCAGTGAAACCACCGAGGCTTGTCCATCGGCTGGGCCAAATGCCTGCACACAGGCGGCTTTGGCATCGGGTGCACGGCGCAGGTCAATGCCATAGTCGCCATTCAATTCAATCAAGACCTGGCTCAGGATTCGCGTGCGCTGCGCTTGTGCCTGGCGGTGGGTGTGGAACACCGCACCTGGGATCACGGGTGCATTCGGGTCTTGCTTTTTGGCGCGAACCTTTTTGGGCTTGTCGATGCGGCGTGTCAGCGCTTGCAGCATTTGCCGTGCGTTCTGAAAATCGCTGCGCCACAGCAAACCGGTGCCGGCACAGGCCAGGCGATAGGCCGTGTCGGCGGTCATGGTGTCGTCGGCCAGCACCACGGTTTTGGGCAGCACTTGGTCGGAGCGCCACAGGGCAGAGCGTGGGGTGTCTTTTTCAGACCAGGTCAAAAGGGTGGGGGCGTTCATGCGCGGGTCCAGTCAGTGTGTGTTTGTGTGTATCGAGCAGATGGCCACGAAAGTGTGGTTTTCAGGTCTGACCTGTCAGCAGGTGCCGGGTCAGCTCTGCAAAGCCTGCGCCGCGTTCGCCTTGGGTGATGTAGCGCGGCGGGTGCGTCAGCTGCGCTTCAAAGCGTCGGATGTTGGCCACTCCCACAGTGTGTGGAAAGTGTTCAAACATCACTTGGTCATTGGTCGAGTCTCCCACATAAATCCAGCGGTCGATTTCGGCATCCAGATCACGGCCCCAGAGTTCACGCACGATCCAGCGTGCCCCCGTGAGTTTGCTGTGCGTGCCCAACCAGCCGTTGATGTGGATGCTGCTGACGGTGGCGGTCATGCCTGCCGCTTGCATGAGCTGCACCACCTCGTCGATGGTGGCGGGGGGCAAGTGCGTGAATTCGCTGTGGTCGATGGCGATGTCGGTTTCTCGGCCTGCGCTGTCTTGTGAGCGGCAAGCCCCGCTCACCGTGCGCTCAATGTGCGCCAGCACAGCCTGCATGCGGTCGAAGTTGGCGCTGCGTGTGGCCGCATCCTGTTGGTAAATCTTGTGCAAACCCTGTTCGGCTGAATGGCGCAGCCCGACCGCGCCATTTTCGGCCACGATGGCATCCACTGGCCAGCTTTTCGCAAAGGGTTCGCTCCAGCCCACGGGGCGCCCGGTGATCGGCACCACCTGCAGGCCCGCCGCTTTCAGGTCAGCCAAGGCTTGCAAGGCATCGGGTGTGATGCGCCCTTCGGTGGTCAGCGTGTCGTCGATGTCGGTGAAGATGCCAACGATTTTTGGGGGTGAGAAAAGCTGCAGAGTCTGCATCAGCGGTGTCAGCCCGCGCTGCCCAGCGCCAGGCCGGCATGCTCGCGCAGCGGGTGGAAATGGATTTTGGGGAAGCGTTCTTGCGCCAGGCGCACGTCGTAGGGGCTGGTGCACAAGTAGGCCAGCGTGCCCGCGGCGTCGAGTGACATGCGCTGCGGGTAGGCGTTGGTGAACTCGCGCAACTCCGCTGGGGTGTCGGCGGTGATCCAGCGTGCGCCGGTGTATTGGCAGCCTTCCAAGCGCACGTCGCAGTCGTATTCGGCTTTCAGACGGTGTTGCACCACCTCAAATTGCAGCTGACCGACCGCGCCCAGCAGCATGGGGCCGCCGATTTCGGGTTTAAACACCTGGATCGCGCCTTCTTCGCCCAATTGGTCGAGGCCGGTTTGCAGCTGCTTGGTGCGCAGTGGGTTCTTCAAAATCACGGTCATGAAGAGTTCGGGCGCAAAAAACGGCAGGCCGGTGAATTGCAAGTTGGCCCCATCGGTGATGGTGTCACCCAACTGCACGCCGCCATGGGTGGTAAAGCCGATGATGTCGCCCGCGTAGGCTTCGTCCACCGCTTCACGCCGTTGCGAGAGGAAGGTGACCACGCTGGTAGGGCGCAGTTCTTTGCCCGTGCGCTGCACTTTGAGTTTCATGCCCGGGGTGTATTTGCCGGACGCCATGCGCACAAAGGCGATGCGGTCGCGGTGGTTGGCGTCCATATTGGCTTGCACCTTGAAGACCACACCCGAGAACGCGCTGTCTTCGGGCTGAATCTCTTTGACCACGGGCTGCTTGTTGACCAGCAGGTTGCTGGTGCGGGGGCGCGGTGGCGGTGCCAGATCGACCAAGGCGTCCAGCACTTCCATCACGCCGAAGTTGTTCACGCCGGAGCCGAAAAACACGGGCGTTTGCTTGCCCGCCAAAAAGGCGGCTTCGTCAAACGCGGGCGATGCGCCGGTGGCCAGTTCCATGCTGTCCATGGCGGTTTGCCACTCCAGGCCAAAGCGCTCGGCCAGTTGGGCTTGTTCGGTCAGCGGGATGGTTTCGAAGTCTTGCGGCAGGCGTTCGCTGCCCGAGTCAAACACCGTCATGGCCTGCGTGCGCAGGTTGATGATGCCGCCAAACGATTTGCCTTGGCCCACAGGCCAGGTCATGGGCACGCAGGGCATGCCCAGCTCGCGCTCGACTTCGTCCAGGATGTCGAGCGGGTCGCGCACTTCGCGGTCCATCTTGTTCACAAAGGTGATGATGGGTGTGTCGCGCTGACGGCAGACTTCGATCAGGCGGCGGGTTTGTGCTTCCACACCGTTGGCCGCGTCGATCACCATGAGTGCCGAGTCCACGGCGGTGAGCACGCGGTAGGTGTCTTCGCTGAAGTCTTTGTGGCCGGGCGTGTCGAGCAGGTTGATTACGTGCTCGCGGTACAGCATTTGCATGACCGACGAAGCCACCGAGATGCCGCGCTGCTTTTCGATTTCCATCCAGTCGCTGGTGGCGTGGCGTGAGGCCTTGCGGGCCTTGACCGAGCCAGCGATCTGGATCGCGCCCGAGAACAGCAGCAGCTTTTCGGTGAGCGTGGTTTTACCCGCATCGGGGTGGGAAATGATGGCAAAAGTCCGGCGGCGCCGGGTCTCGTTGGCGTAAGTCACAAGGGGTCCTGAGGTCATGCGGGTGGCAAAGCTGCCCCCGTGGTGGCCAAGCCCTGACGGGCTGGCGGAGGGGTGATTTTACCGGCTGACTTCGTGCGACTGAGCTTTCTTCGTATAATCGCCGCTTCCGAGGAGCGTTGCAGCGCCCCCTGGCTTTGAACAAAGTCGGCAGCGGGGCGTGAGGCTCGGAACACTTCAACAGCAACGACGCTCATCCACTCGACGTGCGGTGAGCCTGTTTTTCCCATTCAGTGCTTTCATCCACGCGTGTGGTTCATTCACATTGCTTTGGAGCTTTTCACATGAATGCACGTTTGAACACCACCATCAACGCCGATTGCGTGATCGCCGACATCGGCTTGGCCGATTGGGGTCGCAAAGAAATCAAGATCGCTGAAACCGAAATGCCCGGCCTGATGGCCATCCGCCAAGAGTTCAGCAAGGCCCAGCCTTTGAAAGGCGCCCGCATCACCGGTTCCTTGCACATGACCATTCAGACGGCTGTCCTGATCGAAACCCTGCAAGCGCTTGGTGCCAATGTGCGCTGGGCTTCTTGCAACATCTTTTCGACCCAGGACCACGCCGCCGCCGCCATTGCCGCTGCCGGCACGCCGGTGTTCGCCATCAAGGGCGAGACCTTGGCCGACTACTGGGACTACACCCACCGTATCTTTGACTTCGGTGCTGCCAATACCGAAGGCGAAGGCCCCAACATGATTTTGGACGACGGCGGCGATGCCACTTTGTTGATGCACTTGGGCAAGCGCGCTGAAACCGACGCTTCTTTGATCGCCAACCCCACGAGCGAAGAAGAAACATGTCTGTTCAACGCCATCAAGGCCAAGCTGGCGGTGGACCCAACCTGGTACAGCCGCAAGGGTGCTCAGATCATTGGCGTGACCGAAGAGACCACCACCGGCGTGCTGCGCCTGAACGAAATGGCCGCCAAAGGCAGCCTGATGTTCCGCGCCATCAACGTGAACGATTCGGTGACCAAGAGCAAGTTCGACAACCTGTACGGCTGCCGCGAATCCTTGGTGGACTCCATCAAACGTGCCACCGACGTGATGATCGCTGGCAAAGTTGCGTGCGTGGCCGGTTACGGTGACGTGGGCAAGGGTTCTGCCCAAGCCCTGCGCGCTTTGAGCGCCCAAGTCTGGGTGACCGAGATCGACCCGATCAACGCGTTGCAAGCTGCCATGGAAGGCTACAAAGTCGTGACCATGGAATACGCCGCCGACAAGTGCGACATTTTTGTGTCGGCCACCGGCAACAAAAACGTGATCCGCTACGAGCACATGGCCGCCATGAAGGACGAAGCCATCGTTTGCAACATCGGTCACTTTGACAACGAGATCGACGTCGCGTCCTTGGAAAAGTGCCAGTGGGACGAAATCAAGCCCCAAGTCGACCACGTCATCTTCCCTGATGGCAAAAAGATCACCTTGTTGGCCAAAGGTCGCTTGGTGAACCTGGGTTGCGCTACCGGCCACCCCAGCTTCGTGATGTCGTCGTCGTTCGCCAACCAAACCATCGCCCAGATCGAACTGTTCACAAAGCAAGACCAGTACGATGCCGGCAAGGTCTATGTGCTGCCCAAGCACCTGGACGAAAAAGTGGCCCGTTTGCACCTCACCAAAGTTGGCGCGATGCTGACCGAGTTGAGTGACGAACAAGCCGCCTACATCGGCGTGTCCAAAAACGGCCCTTACAAGGCAGACACTTACCGCTATTGATGGGTGTGGCATCGCGCGCAGCGCTGCAAGCCAGTGATGGCCTGTGCTGCGAGCGATGGCTGCGCTTCTTGTTTGCCCAACTCAACCCCTCTCGTCAGAACCCCACCGAATGCGCATTGATCAACTTCTCGTCGAGCGCGGCCTGGCCGCTTCTCGTTCTCAGGCACAGCGACTGATCGCCGGGGGCGTCCAGTGGCAGCAGCCCGACGGGACGTGGCGCGCCATTGTGAAAAACCGCGATGAGGTGCCTGAAAGCGCTGCCCTGGAGTTGCTTGATGACGCCGAATCGCGCTACGTGTCGCGCGGTGGTCTCAAGCTCGAAGGGGCTTTGAAGGTCACGGGCGCTCAGGTTGAAGGCTTGCGCTGTCTGGATGTGGGGCAAAGTACAGGCGGTTTCACCGATTGCTTGCTGCAGCAAGGCGCTGCGCAGGTGGTCGGCATTGATGTCGGTCATGCCCAAGTGCATCCGCGCATTCGCGAAGACGAACGTGTGGTGTGCATTGAGGGTGTGAACGCCCGCGAGCTGGAGCCCGGAGACGAGCGCGTGCCCGATGCACTGGAGGGTTTTGACCTGATGGTGGGCGACGTCTCGTTCATCTCGCTCACTTTGGTATTGCCTGGCGTCGTGCATTTGCTCAAACCCACAGGACAGTTGCTCATGCTGGTGAAACCCCAGTTTGAATTGCAGCCCGGTCAGGTGGGCAAGGGCGGCATTGTGAAAGACGAGAGCTTGTATGGCTTCATCGAAAACCGTGTGCGCACTGCCCTGACCGATCTGGGCATGCAAGTGACGGCTTGGTTGAACAGCCCGATTGAGGGCGGTGACGGCAACCGTGAATTTTTTGTACAGGCCTGCTGGCCTGACCCGGCTGCGGTGCTGCCCGCACGCGAAGACGCCCGCCTGGCGCACGAGGCCGATCTGGCCGCCAAGGCCTATGCCAAGGCCAACGACTATTGAATTTTGGAAGGTGTTGTGATGTCTGGTTTGAAGTTGCCCATCAGCTTGGAGTTTTTCCCGCCCAAAACGCCTGAGGGCGCAGACAAGCTGAGAGGCGTGCGCGAGAAGCTGTACGCACTGAAGCCTGAATTTTGTTCAGTGACTTACGGCGCGGGCGGCTCTACGCAAGAAGGCACCTTTGCCACCGTGGGCGCGATCCTGGCTGAAGGCGTGGCAGCGGCTTCGCACTTCTCGTGCATTGGTGCCACCAAGGCTTCGGTGCGCGCCGAGTTGGCCACGCTCAAGGCCATGGGTGTCAAGCGCTTGGTGGCTCTGCGCGGCGATTTGCCAAGCGGCTATGGCGCAGGTGGCGAGTTCCATTACGCCAGCGATCTGGTGGCGTTCATCCGCGCGGAGACCGGCGATGACTTCCACATCGAAGTGGCGGCCTATCCCGAAATCCACCCGCAAGCCAAGTCACCAGAGTCCGATTTGCAGGCCTTTGCCACCAAGGTCAAAGCCGGTGCCAATTCGGCCATCACGCAATATTTTTACAACAGCGATGCGTATTTCCGCTTTGTGGACGATGCGTACAAACTGGGTGTGGATGTGCCTGTCGTGCCCGGCATCATGCCGATCACCAGTTCGTCGCAGTTGCTGCGCTTTTCAGACGCTTGTGGTGCTGAGATTCCCCGTTGGATCCGTTTGCGTTTGCAAGGTTATGGCGACGACATCGACTCGATCAAGGCGTTTGGTCTGGATGTGGTGGCCGACTTGTGTGAGCAACTCATCAACGGCGGTGTACCTGCTTTGCACTTTTACACAATGAACCAGAGTGCAGCCACGACGGCTATTTTGCGTCGGTTGTGAAGCGCACACAGCGCGCTTCTTTGACGGACTTGCTTGACATGAACCAAGCTCAGAGAAGATGGCGCTGCTTCGCGCTGAGAGGTTTGATCAACCTCAAATGAGCGGTGGTGGTTTGGACATCCAATGAACTTGAGCACAAAGCTCTTCTCTTCGTTCATAAGGAAAGTCAACATGAAAAAACTTACCATCGTTGCAGCCGTGCTGGCTGCTTGTTCTGCGACTGCCGCCATGGCTCAAGCTTCGGGTGAAGGCCCTTGGTTGGTGCGTGCCCGCGCTGTGCACTTGGACATGGCCAACAGAGACGGTACGGGGCTGGGCTTGTCGGTCAATAACAAGACCATCCCGGAAGTGGATGTCAGCTATTTCTTCACCCCGAACATCGCGGCCGAGCTGGTCTTGACGGTGCCCCAAAAACAGACCGTGTCCTTGGGCGGTGCACCGATTGGCACGTTCAAGCATTTGCCTCCGAGCTTGCTCTTGCAATACCATTTCACAGGGCTGGATGGCTACAAGCCCTATGTCGGCGCGGGCGTGAATTACACCAAGATCACCAGCGTTAATCTGCTGGATGGCGGCGCGACATTGGACGACCACAGCTGGGGCGGTGCTTTGCAAGTGGGCATGGACATTCCGTTGGACAAAAACTGGTCTCTGAACTTTGACATCAAGAAGGTGTACATCCGCTCCGATGTTTTTCTCGGCACGGCCAATCAGGGCACCCTGAAGCTCGACCCCGTTTTGGTGGGAGTGGGTCTCGGGTATCGTTTTTGACCTGCACTTTGGCTCAAAGCAAAACGCCCTGCAATGCAGGGCGTTTTTGATGCTTTTTAAAACAGACCTTGCATCAACGTTCGTCGAAGCTCACCACCACCCGCTTGCTGGTGGGGCGGGCCTGGCAGGACAGGATGAAGCCTTGCTCGACCTCGGGCTTTTCGAGTGTGAAGTTTTTCTCCATTTCGGTCGTGCCTTCGACCACTTTGCAGCGGCAGGTGCAACACACACCGGCTTTGCACGAGTAGGGCAGGTCCAGGCCCAATGACAAGGCGATGTCTAAAATTTTCTCGTTCCTGTTCATCGGCATGTCATAGGGCTTGCCGTCCAGCACCACCGTGAGCTGCACTTCGCCTGCATCGCGTGTGGCCTGGTGACCCAGCACGGCTTGGCTGCGCTGCTCTGGCGACAGCGCATCCAGTGTGGGGGAGCTGAAGCGCTCGGTGCGGATGCGTTCGGCCTTGACGCCTGCGTTCAGCAGCGCTTGCTCGGTGGCCTCGATCATGGCTTCCGGGCCACAGACAAAGACTTCGTCCATGCTGCCCACGGGCAAGAATGCGTCGATGATGGCGCGCACTTTGTCGCCATCGATGCGGCCTTCTAGCAAGGGCACCTCTTGGGCTTGGCGAGACAAGATGTGGATCAGTGTCAGGCGGTCGGGGTAGCGGTCTTTCAGGTCTTGCAGCGCTTCGTTGAACATCACGCTGTCCATGCGGCGATTGCCGTAGACCAGGGTGAACTTCGATTCGGGAAGGTCTTCGAGCGTGCTCGATAAGATGGACAAGATGGGCGTGATGCCTGAACCTGCGGCAAAGCCCACGCGGTGAATGGCGCGGGGCCTTTGCACCACAAACCGGCCATCGGGCGGCATCACGCGCAAAGTGTCACCGGCTTTGAGTTGGGTCGCAGCCCAGTTGGAGAACACACCACCTTCGACTGGACGGATGCCCACTTCGAGCACGCCTTGTTTTTGCAGTTGGCTGTGGGCCGAACTGATGGAGTAGCTGCGGCGCACATCCTCACCGCCGATGCTGGCACGCAGGGTCAGGAACTGACCGGGTTGAAAGTCAAAGCGGCTGCGCAGGTCTTGTGGCACGACCAGTGAGATGGCGACAGCGCCTGCAGCTTCGGGTGCGACGCGTGCAACTTGGAGGTCATGAAAGCGGGTTGCGGACATGGTGCTTCACTGCGGCAAGGCAGCTCAGTAAGGTTTGAAGTAATCGAATGGTTCCATGCAAGCCAGGCACCGGTAAAGGGCTTTGCATGCGGTGGAGCCGAAGTGGGAGGTTTCGGTGGTGTTGGCCGAGCCGCATTGCGGGCAGTGCACCACCTCGGGTTTGGCGCCGCGCGCCGCAAACTGCACCACGTTGGCGCTGCCTGATGCTTGGCTGGCGCAGGCGTGTGGTGGGGCGATGCCATAAGCGCGCAGTTTGTCCTTGGCGACCTCGGTCATCCAGTCGGTGGTCCAGGCCGGGGCCAGTTGCGTGACCACACGGCCTTGCAGCCCATTGGCTTGCAGCAGGGCTTTCACATCGTCCTCGATCTGGCCCATGGCCGGGCAACCGCTGTAGGTCGGCGTGATGACCACTTCCAAACCCGCTGGGCCTTCGCGCACATCGCGCAAAATGCCCAGCTCGCGCAGCGTGACGACCGGGATTTCCGGGTCGGTCAGCGATTCGAGCAAGCCCCAAGCATGGGCCACAGTGGCTGTGCGCGGGGGCGAAATGTGGGGGGGCATTGGCGTGGGTTACCAGGTCGCTTGCGGGTGCGCGCGGGCCAAGCTTTGCATTTCGGCGAGCACAAAGCCCAGATGTTCCGAGTGCATGCCTTGCTTGCCCGTGGGCACAAAACCGCCTGCGGCGGGGCGTTGCAGCGTGGCTTCTTGCAGGGCTGCGTCCACGATCTGGTTCCAGTCGTTTTGCAGTGCCGCCATGTCAATGCCGGTGCCGTTGGCCAGCGCCGCAGCTTCTGAGGGGCTGGCGGTCCAGAACTCTTGTGTGTAAGACATGAATTGGTCGAGCGCGGTCTGTGCTTTGGCGTGCGACTCGTCGGTGCCATCGCCCATGCGCACCAGCCAGTCACGCGAATGGCGCAGGTGGTAGCGCACTTCCTTGAGCGACTTGGCCGCGATGGCCGCCAGTTGGGCGTCTTTCGAGCTTTGCAACTGGTCCCACACCAGCACCATCAAGCTGCTGTACAAAAAGTTGCGCACGATGGTGCTGGCAAAGTCGCGATCGCCCGCCGAGGTCGGGGCTGTCAGCGGCATGTGGGGCAATTCACACAGCGTGTAGTTGCGAAAATCCGGCACATCACGGAAATAAGCCAGCCTGTCTTCGGTGGCGCCGTCGCCTTGCAGTTCGGCCGCGTGCTGGTACAGCATTCGGGCCTGACCGATCAGGTCCAGGCTGTTGTTGGACAGCGCAATGTCTTCTTCAAGGATGGGGCCGTGGCCACACCATTCGGCGTTGCGCTGTCCGAGGATCAGCGCGTTGTCGGCCAAGTGCAGCAAGTATTCAACGGGTGCGTTCATGGTCGTGCTCACATGTGGCCGACTTCGTCGGGGATCACGTAGAAGGTGGGGTGGCGGTAGACCTTGTCGCTGGCCGGATCGAAAAATTCAGGCTTGTCATTGGGCTCGCTGGCCGAGATGCTGGCCGAGGGCACCACCCAGATGCTCACGCCTTCTTGGCGGCGCGTGTACACATCGCGTGCCATTTGCAGCGCGTGCTCAGAATCGGACGCGTGCAGGCTGCCGCAATGCTTGTGCTCGAGGCCTTGCTTGCTGCGGACAAAAACTTCCCACAGGGGCCATTCTTTCAATGCGGATGTGCTGGTCGTCGTGCTCATGCTGCTTCTTTCTGTTGGCGCGCTTGTTGTTTTTGGGCGTGGGCCAAGGCGGCTTCGCGGACCCAAGCGCCATCGTTCCAGGCCTTGACGCGGGCACCTAGGCGTTCCTTGTTGCAAGGGCCGTTGCCGTTCACCGTGGCCCAGAACTCATCCCAGTCGATTTGGCCGTAGTCGTGGGCTTGGCGCGCTTCGTTCCATTTCAGGTCGGGGTCGGGCAAGGTCACACCCAGCACTTTGGCCTGCGGCACGGTGGCGTCCACAAACTTCTGGCGCAGGTCGTCGTTGCTGATGCGCTTGATGCCCCAGCGCATGCCTTGCGCGCTGTTGGGGCTGTCGGCGTCGGGTGGCCCGAACATGGCAAGGCACTTCCACCACCAACGGTTCACCGCGTCTTGCACCATGGCTTTTTGCTCGGCCGTGCCTTGCATCATCACCAAGAGGGCTTCGTAGCCCTGGCGCTGGTGAAAAGACTCTTCCTTGCACACACGCACCATGGCGCGGGCGTAGGGGCCATAAGAGCAGCGGCACAGGGGCACCTGGTTCATGATGGCCGCACCGTCGACCAACCAGCCGACCACGCCCACATCGGCCCAGTTCAGCGTGGGGTAATTGAAGATGGAGCTGTATTTGGCCTTGCCGCTGTGCAGGGCGTCCAGCATTTGGTCGCGGCTGGTACCCAAGGTTTCGGCGGCGCTGTAGAGGTAAAGACCGTGACCACCTTCGTCTTGTACTTTGGCGATCAGGATGGCTTTGCGCTTCAAGCTGGGTGCACGGCTGATCCAGTTGCCTTCGGGCAGCATGCCAACGATTTCGCTGTGCGCGTGCTGGCTGATCTGGCGCACCAGGGTTTTGCGGTAGGCCTCAGGCATCCATTCACGGGGTTCGATGCGGCCGTCGGCATCGATGCGGGCGTCGAACTGGGCCTGCAAAGCGGCGTCTTGCGCATTCAGGGCTTTGGGAACGGCCTTCAGGCCGACCGACTTGGCGTCGTCGGAACCGTCCGGGACGCTGAAAGATTGCGTGTACATGGTCTACTCCTGCGCCAAACAGGATGGGATGATCGCGGCGCGGGTGCCAGTATATCAATTAACCGACCGATCGGTCGGTTAATTTAAGTGCTGCGGGGTCAGTGCTTTCCCTGAGCTTGGTGGCGTGGCAGTGCCTGCCCGGTCAAGACGATTCGACCTGCCAGTTTTTGCCGGATCCACGCGCCAAGGCGGGGCCCACCATATCCAGCGCTTTGCGGATCTGGTCTTTCAGGGTGAAGGGCGGGTTGATGACAAACATGCCACTGGCCACCAAGCCGCCAACATCGTCAGGCCCCCGGCCAATGGACAAGGTCGCGTTGAGCCAGGGTTTTTGGGACTGGTTTGCCAAGGTGCGCAAGCGTTTTGGCAAGTCGTGTGCTTCGGGGCGTGGAATGATGGGGTACCAGACCAGATACGTGCCAGTTGAAAAACGCTTCAGGTATTCCTGAATGACGTTGGCGACTTTGGCGTAATCCGATTTGATTTCGTAGCTGGGGTCGATCAGCACCATCGCCCGCTTGGAGCCCGTGGCCGAGGCCGGTGGTGGCAGGAGTTTTTTGAGGGCTTCAAAACCATCTTCCCGGCTGACGGTGATGGTGCGCCCGGCATCAAGCTGCGCAATGTTGGAAGTCAGCGACTTGCTGTCTGTCGGGTGCAGCTCGAACAGGCGCAAGCGGTCTCGTGACTCGTGGCGCATCAGTTTGTGCATCAAAAAAGGCGAGCCGGGGTAAATTTTGGCTTGCCCGTTGGGGTTGAAGCTGGCAATTTGTTCCAGGTAGTCTTGCACTGGTTCTGGCAGGGCATCGAGCTTTTCTGCGGCCCCCAAGAGCTTGAACAGGCCGTCTTCGGCCTCAGCCCCTTTTTGCGAATAGTCGCCGTCCAGTCGGTACAAGCCGGCCCCGGCGTGGGTGTCAATCAGGGTGATGCCTGCCTCTTTTTGCATGAGGTGGCGCATGGTGGCCAGCAAGGTGATGTGTTTGAGCACATCCGCATGGTTGCCGGCGTGGAAAGCGTGTCTATAACTGAACATGCTCCGATGGTAACCAATAAGCTTCCCAAGAACTGCCCCGCAAGTCCTTGATTTTTCGTATAATGGCAGGCTTCGCAGCGATTTAGTGGCCCCGCGGCGAAGACGCCAAGACCCTCAGGGTCGAAGCAATCTCCCACCTAAGAGGTTCCCAACAGAGGAACACCGACCGTGGAAAAGGGCCCGACAAACCTTTCTTTAAAGAGAAAACTCATGACAACAACTTTCAGCGCCAAACCCGCTGAGGTCGTGCACGAGTGGTTTGTGATTGACGCGACCGACAAGGTCCTCGGACGAGTAGCCAGCGAAGTTGCTCTCCGTTTGCGCGGCAAACACAAGGCCATTTACACGCCTCACGTCGACACCGGTGACTTCATCGTCATCATCAATGCTGCCCAGCTCAAAGTGACTGGCACCAAGACCATCGACAAAGTGTATTACCGTCACTCGGGCTATCCCGGCGGTATCACTGCAACCAACTTCCGCGACATGCAAGCCAAGCACCCTGGCCGCGCACTCGAGAAGGCTGTCAAGGGCATGCTGCCCAAGGGCCCACTCGGTTACGCCATGATCAAGAAACTCAAGGTGTATGGCGGCGCAGAGCACCCACACACCGCCCAACAGCCTAAAGTGCTGGACATCTAAGGAGCCTTGAGATGATTGGTGAATGGAACAATGGCAC
>JAGNWH010000128.1:0-5172 GCA_017986055.1 Limnohabitans sp.
TCGGTCACCAGCTCTTTGTACCAACCGGTGTAGAAGGCGCGCACGCTCTCCTGAATCAGCGCATTGGGCGCGTGCAGAGACAAATGCGTGGATGCGGCCCACACCACTGGCCCGGTGCAGTCATGTGGGGCCACGGGCAACTGCCAGGCATCGGCCATGGCTGCGATCTTGCGCGCTTCGGTCAGGCCGCCGCACCAACTCAGGTCGAGCATGGCCACACCGGCCACGCCGGTTTGCAAATAATCCTTGAAACCCCATTTGTAGCTGAGCGTTTCGCTCGCACAAATCAAGGCCTTGCAGTCCACGGCGTACTGTTTGAGCAGGTCCAGGCTGTCCATGCGGATCGCGTCTTCGTGCCAGAAAGTGTCGAACTCCTGCAAGGCGCGTGAAATTTTTTGCGCCATGGGCAAACGCCACAGGCTGTGGAACTCGACCATGATGTCCATCTTGTCGCCCACCGCCTTGCGAATCTTGCGAAATGGCTCCAGCGCGGTGTTCAGGTCTTGCGGGCTGATGTACTGCCCGTGCGATTTTTCGGCGGCCATGTCAAAGGGCCAGATCTTCATGCCGGTGATGCCTTCACTCAGTAGCGATTCGGCCACCTCGTCCGCGCGGTGCAAAAAGCCTTGCAGGTCTTCATAAGGTCCCGCGTTGTTGCCCAGGCCCCAATTGCTGCTGGTCTGGTTGACGTTGCTGCGGATGTACTGGTAACCCGCGCAGGTGTTGTAGACGCGAATTTCGTCGCGGCTCTTGCCGCCCAAAGCGGTGTGCACCGGCATGCCAGCGGCTTTGCCAAAGATGTCCCACAAGGCAATGTCTACCGCCGAATTGCCACGCGTTTCCACGCCGGAACCACGCCAGCCCAAATAACCGGTGATGTCACGCTGACGTGACTCGATGGCCAAGGGGTCTTGCCCCATCAGCTTGGGGGCCACCCATTCGTGCAAATAAGCTTCAACAGCTTGTGCCCCCATGAAGGTTTCGCCCAAACCGACCAAGCCTTCATCGGTGTGCAGGCGAACCCAGATGATGTTGGGAAATTCGTCCAGCCGGATGGTTTCAAGTTGGGTGATTTTCATGGCGACACCAAATTCAGACGTTAAAAAAGCCCCACAGCTTTTGGACTGTGGGGCTGGGCTAAACGGATCAACCGCCGCGTGATTTTTTCAGCTCGTCTTGCACGACCTTGATGGCTTCGGCACCGATCGAGTCTTTGTGCTTGTCATACACCGAAGCGACTTTGGCACGAATGCGGTTTTGCTCGGCAGCGCTGACCTCGTTAACTTGCATGCCCTTGGCCTTCAGGCTCGTCAGAGATTTTTCGTTCAAAGCGCGGTTGGCCGCACGTTGCACTTTTTGGCCCTCAATGGCAGCCTCACGCAACACCGCTTGCTCTTGCGGGTTGAGCTGGTCCCACAGTTTCTTGCTGTAAAGGATCAAGAAAGGGGTGTAAGCGTGGCGCGTCACGCTGAGGTACTTTTGCACTTCATTGAACTTGGAAGTTTCAATGGTCACAAAGGGGTTTTCCTGGCCGTCGATGGTTTTGGTTTCCAAAGCCGTGAACACCTCGCCAAAGGCCATGGGCACGGCGTTGGTACCCAGGGTCTTGAATGTGTCCAAGAAAATGTTGTTCTGCATCACGCGAACTTTCACACCGTCAAAGTCCTCCAACTTGGTAACCGGGCGCTTGCTGTTGGTGAGGTTTCGGAAACCGTTTTCCCAGTAAGCCAGATTCACCAAGCCCACCGCTTCGAGCTTGGCATTGAAGTATTTACCGGCAGCACCGTCGAGCACGGCATCGGCTTCTTTTTCGTTGGCAAACAAAAATGGCAGATCAAACACGCCCAACTCTTTGATGATGCCCACCAGTGGTGAGCTGGAGGTGCACACCATTTCTTGGGTGCCCGCACGCAAAGCCTGTGTGGCGGGCAAGTCGCCCCCTGCTGCGCCGCCCCAGAAGGCGGTGATCTTCATTTTGCCGCCCGTTTTGGCTGCCAGAACTTCCTGCATTTTCTTGACGCCCACGCCCACCGGGTGGTCTTCGTTCACGCCGTTGGTGAACTTGATGTTGCGATCGGCAAACTGCGCCATGGCGCTGGATGCCACCAGGAAAGTGCCCGCGATCAGGGTCACCAGATTTCTGCGTTTCAACATGAATGTCTCCTTTATAAAAAGCACAGGGTTAAAAAATCAACTCAACATCCACTTCATCGGCAGGATGACGATGGAAGGGAATGCGACCAACAAGGCCAACACGGCCAATTGCGCCCACAAGAAAGGCAAAACGCCTTTGAATGCGGTGTCCATGTTGATCTTGGCCACGCCACAGACCACGTTGAGCACGGTGCCAACAGGTGGGGTGATCAAACCAATCGCGTTGTTCATGATGAACAGCACACCAAAATAAACCGGGTCAATACCCGCCTTGATGACCAAAGGCATCAGCACGGGCGTCAGGATGAGCACAGTGGGTGTGAAATCGAGCGCTGTGCCGACCACCACGACCAACAACATCAACACGACCATCAGCAAGGTCTTGTTGCCCATCAGCGGTTCCATCATGCGAGCGACCTCGGCCGGGATATTGGCCACCGTGATGAGCCAAGCACTGACCATGGCTGCGGCCACCAAAAACATGATCACAGCCGTGGTCTTGCCTGCCGCCAAAGTCAGGCCATAGAGCTTGGACCACTGCAATTCACGGTACACGAAAGCACCCACCAAAAAGCTGTAAACGGCCGCCACCACGGCCGCCTCTGTTGGGGTGAAGACACCGAATTTCATGCCGCCAATGATGAACACAGGCAAACCCAGCGCCAAGATGCCCTCTCGCGTGGCTTGCAATCTCTCAGCCATGTTCATGCGTGGAGCAGGCTTCACGTTTTCGCGTTTAGCCAGCCACCACCAGGTCAGGCCGATGGCGGCGCCCATCAAAATGCCCGGAACGATGCCCGCCAAAAACAATTTGGTGATGGACACGTTGGCCGCCACCCCAAAAATGATGAAACCAATCGAAGGTGGAATGACGGGCGCGATGATGCCGCCAGATGCGATCAAACCAGCCGAGCGGCCCACGTCATAACCGGCCCGTTTCATCATCGGTATCAACAAGGCCGCCAAGGCCGCTGTATCGGCCACTGCCGAGCCCGACAGTGAGGCCATGATGACGGCTGCCATAACAGCCACATAGCCCAGTCCACCACGAAAATGGCCGACCCAAGCCATGGCCAAGTTCACGATGCGGCGGCTCAAACCGCCTGCGTTCATGAACTCACCTGCCAACAGAAAAAACGGCACCGCCAACAATGGAAAGTTGTCAGCACCGTCGACAAAACGCTGCGCCAGAATCTGACTGTCGAAGGCGTTGATCATGCCGTTGCTGGCCATGTAAGCCATCAGACTCAGGCCGCACACCAGCAAGGCATAAGCAATGGGCATGCCCAAGGCCATGGCACCCAGCAAGCTGAACACAAATACGGCGATGGTCATGTGCGGCCTCGCACTTCTGGCGTCAGGGCATCCATGGCCACGCTGTCCTCAGACTCCACCACCATCACCAAATCCTCTTCTTTCAAGCGTCCAGTGAGCAGCAAAACCAATTGGTTGATGTTCATCACCGCCATCACGCTGGCGGTGACGTAACCAACGCCGTAAATCCAGATCATGGATATGCCCACGACCGGAGAAATGTTGGTGACCTGCAATTCGTGCATTTGCCAAGTACCCCAAAAGAACAACACATTGCAGCCCAACATCAACAGTTCGCTCAAGAAGAAGCACCACTTTTTGCCCACCAAAGGCAAACGCCGCACCAGCGTATCCACGCCCAAGTGGCCTTTTTCTCGCATGGCCACCATGGCACCGATGTAGGTCAGCCAAATGAAGCAGTAACGCGACATTTCATCCGAGATGGAGATGCCCGAATTAAAGCCATAACGCAGCACCACGTTGCCAAACACCATGATGACCATGGCCACCAAGCAAGCCACCACCAGAAACTCCAGCAGCTTGAAAAAAGAATCAATGATCGTGTGCAAGTGGTGCCCCTGATTTTTGAATACGCATTTTGGATACGGCCTTGGATTTGGCTTGGGTTTTGATGGGAGTCGCTAGACCAGACACGACCGGCAGCTTTTTGCGGGAAGCGAGTACTTGATCAATATCGTCTTTCGCACCTTCGATCAAGACCATGATGGCGCGTTCGGCCTTGGCAGGATCGCGGGCAATGACCGCATTCAGGACAGCCCGGTGCAAGGGCAATGAGTTTTTGGGGCCATCCTTGATTCGGGTGGAAATTTCAAAACTGGTACGCAGCAAGGCATTGAGGGCTTTGCTCATTTGAACCAGCATGCGGTTGTGCGAGGCTTGCAACAGGCCTTGATGAAACCGCATGTCATGGGTCACGTAATCGCCGCCCTCTTCCACTGCTTTTTTCATGCCTGCATAAGCGGCTTCAATCAGGCTAATGTCTGCGGGCGTGGCACGCTCGGCGGCCAAGCGCACGGCGGCAGGCTCCACCACGCGGCGCAGCTCTTGCAAGTCTTTCAAGAATTCTGGTGTCAAACCGCACTGGGCTTGCCAAGCCACCACATCGGGGTCGAACCAGTTCCAATGGGCGTCGGGTAAAACCCGCGTGCCCACCTTGGGGCCCGTGAACAGCAGCCCCTTGGCCACCAGTGACTTGATGGCCTCACGCACCACGGTGCGACTCACGCCCAGTTCATCGCACAGCAAAGGCTCAGGTGGCAAGCTGGCACCCACCGCGTAGCGGCCAGACAAGATGGCGATCCCCAACAAGTCGAGTGTGTGGCCGTGAAAATTCTTGATCATGGGGTTCGTCGTTGAGCGGCACCTATCATATGATGATTGAGATGCGACGCACGATTCAGGTAAACCCTCAATCAGTCATCTTGGCGTCAAGGGTTTGTACGCATGTCTCAGGCTTTACAAGGCCACTTGTTTTTCTATCGTCATACGATAGTATTTTTGAATTGACGATTGTTTATTTTTAAAACCTCACACCGGATGCCCCCATGAGCCAGACTCCCCGCAAAAAACCCGAAGAGCTCCGCAGCCAGCAATGGTTTGGCCGTCAAGACCGCGATGGCTTTGCCTACCGCAGTTGGGTCAAGGGCAAGGGCGTTCCGCACGACCAGTTTGACGGTCGCCCCG
>JAGNWH010000037.1:0-17503 GCA_017986055.1 Limnohabitans sp.
CTCAAATGCCCCGACAATTGGCACATGCTTGAAGTTTTGCGCGTCACCTTTCCGTTTTTTGCCTTGGTTTTGTGCGGCTACGCAGCCGCCCGCAAAGGCCTGTTGCCTTTGGAGGCCATTCCGGGCCTGAATGGTTTTGTGCTGTTTTTTGCGCTGCCGTGCATGTTGTTCCGGTTTGGCGCGAGCACGCCGATTGCCCAGCTGCTCGATGCCGGGGTGTTTTTCACCTATTTGTTGTGTGCCTTGCTGATGGTGGCTTTCAGTGTGGCCATCAGCCTGAATGAACGCATCCGCTGGAACGATGCTTCGTTGGGGGCCTTGGTGGCGGCTTTTCCCAACACCGGCTTCATGG
Source organism: Limnohabitans sp. (assembly GCA_017986055.1). Lineage (GTDB taxonomy): Bacteria > Pseudomonadota > Gammaproteobacteria > Burkholderiales > Burkholderiaceae_C > Limnohabitans_A. The sequence goes on from JAGNWH010000037.1 coordinate 353, forward strand.
GCGTGCCCTTGCTGGTGGCCTTGTTGGGGCCGGAGGCCGCTGGCCCGGCCATCGTCACCATTTTGGTGGACATGGTGATCACGTCGTCGCTGTGTGTCGCCTTGTCACGCATGGATGCGGCGGGCGAGCACGGCGTGGCCGGTGCGGCCCGCAAAGCCTTGGCTGGTGTGGTGCGCAACCCCATGCCTTGGGCGATTTCTTTGGGCGGCGCTTTTTCTTTCTGGAACCTTGAGTTGATCGGCCCCGTGGCCAAAACCGTGGGTTTGCTGGCCGATGCGGCCTCGCCCGTGGCTTTGTTCACCATTGGCGCGGTATTGGCCCGGTCACAAATGCTGGCCCATCAACGCCCGCATGGCCCGTTGAAGTGGGCGGACTATGTGCCGGTGTCTTTGACCAAGCTGCTGTTGCACCCGGTGTTGGTGTTGTTGGTGGCGGGCACGGCTGTGCAAATGGGGGTGCCGATTGCGCCGTTTGCCTTGATGGTGATGGTGTTGGTGGCGGCTTTGCCCAGCGCCAGCAACGTGTCGCTGTTGGCCGAGCGCTTGGGGGCCGACAACGGTCGCATTGCCCGCATCATTTTGGTCACCACCTCGGCCGCATTTTTGACCTTTTCAGGGGCAGTGGCCTTGCTCAAGCCCTGAGCCCCAGTTTCGTCGGCAGGGGGGATCAGATCGCCTGCGGGTCCACGTCGACCAACCACCGAATCACCCCTTTATGTTCCGGCTGGCTGCGCACTTGGTGCAGCACCCCGTGCAGGTGCCACAGCACTTTTTGCAGCCCCATGCGAGTGGGGCTTTCCAGCAGCATCTGGGCACGTTCCACATCAGCCACGCGCTGCATGCTCATGGGCACGGCCGGGTACAGGCTGACTTGCATGACCAGGTCGGCGGTGGCGGGGTCGGCGCTCAGTTGCAGTTCAAGTGCTTCACGCGCCGCGTTCAGCAGCGCTTGGGCGGCCTCTTGGGTGCGGGCATCGGCGCGCAGCAGGGCCTGGTGGCTGATGGGGGGCAGATCGGCGGCGGTGCGCTCGGCCAGTTCGCTGGCGGCAAAGGCCGGATAGTCGTGTTTTTTGAGCGCTTCAAACAGCGCATGTTGGGGGTGAAAGGTTTGCACCCACATTTCGCTGGTGGCGCTTTGGGCGGCGTCGCGTCCGGCGCGGCCAGCCGCTTGCATGAGCAGGGCAAACAGGCGCTCAGGTGCCCTGAAGTCACTCGAAAACAGCGCGGTGTCGGGGTTGACGGCAGCCACCAGGGTGATGCGCCGAAAGTCGTGCCCTTTGGCAATCATCTGCGTGCCCACCAAGATGTCCACTTCGCCAGAATGCACCGAGGCCAGTTGGCTTTCCAGCGCCCCTTTCAGGCGCGTGGTGTCGGCGTCGATGCGGGCGATGCGGACAGGGCCGCCATCGGGTCGCTTCACATGGGCCAGCAGTTCGCCTAAATGCTCTTCAAGCTGTTCGGTGCCTCGGCCTATCGGGGCGATGTCGGCGTTGCCGCACTCGGGGCAGGCTCGCGGCACGCGCTCGGTCAGGCCGCAGTGGTGGCAGCGCAAGGTGCGGTCGATTTTGTGAAATACCCGAAACGCGCTGCAGTGTTTGCATTCGCTTTTCCAGCCGCAGTCGGCGCAATGCAGCACCGGGGCATAACCCCGCCGGTTGAGCAGCAACATGCATTGCTCGCCGCGCTCCACCCGCTCTTGCAATGCGGCCACCAATTGGGTGGACAGCACGGCATGACGTGCTTGTTTGTTCATGTCGACCCGGCGCACCTTGGGCAGCTGGCCGGTGCCAATGCGCGAGGGCATGTGCAGCCGCAGGTAGCGCCCGCCTTCTTCTGCGGGGCGGCTCAGGTGCCAGCTTTCGAGCGAGGGCGTGGCCGATGCCAGCAACACCGGCGCGTTTTGCAAACGGCCCCGGTACACCGCCAGGTCGCGGGCCGAGTAGCGCGCGCCTTCTTGTTGTTTGTAGCTGGGGTCGTGTTCTTCGTCGACCACGATGAGCTTGAGGTTCGGCATGGACGCAAAAATGGCCATGCGCGTGCCCAGCACGATGCGGGCGTGGCCTGCGTGGGCGGCCAGCCAGCCTTTCAGGCGCTGAGCGGGCGTCATGCCGCTGTGCATGGACACCACGGCGTCTGCGCCAAAACGCGCTTGCACACGTTCTTCGAGCTGGGGTGTGAGGTTGATCTCGGGCACCATCAGCAGCGCCTGGGCTTGCGGATCGGCGGCCAGCATGCGCGCCACGGCTTGCAGATACACCTCGGTCTTGCCGCTGCCGGTGCTGCCAAACAGCAAAAAAGGCCCCGTGCCTGCGGCCATTTGGTCCAGCACATGGCGCTGTTCGTCGGACAGGGCTGGTCCGGGCGTCGTTTGCACCGCGCGTTCGGTGTTTTGCTTTTTCAAGCGACGGGCCAGTTGTTCGTGGGTCAGGTCGCGCAGCTGTGGCGGCAAGGCCGACAACGCCACCTCGCCCAACGAGCGCTGGTAATACTGTGCCGAAAACTGCACCAGCTGCCGCCAGTTCGGGTCCAGCGGGGCCAGACCGTCCAGTACCCCCAGCACGTCGCGCACAGCCGAGGCGGGCATGTTGCTCGGCGCGCTGTCCAGCACAGCCCAGACCACGCCCAACACGTCTCGTTTGCCAAAAGGCACGCGCACCAGTTGCCCTGCTTGCACCAAAAAGGGGCTGCGGTAGCTCAATAGCCCCCCCACTTGGCTGTGGGCCGGGGTCTGGACGGCGACGTCGATCCAGTGGTGGGTGCTCACATTTTTCTCGGTGTTTTAGATGAAATTGAGGGTGTCAAAAGTTAGCTGAATTCTTGAAACAAGGTGTAAGTCGTTGATTTATCAGTACTTTGGCCTTGATCCAGAAAATCTGTGGATAACTTTGGGGAAAACTCGATCTGGATGCCCTGGAAGCCTTGAAAATCAAGCCTTCCGTCAAATTGCCCATCCAATGGGCAAGATAAAAAGTTCAATAAAATCAACAACTTGCAAAATCATGAATACACCTGTTTTGCTACGGTGCAGCATGCCGGGCCGGCAAAGGGGAGGATTCACTTTTGTGCATAAGTCAAGCACTCGAAGTCATTTATTTTGCAAAAAAAAGGGCTAAGGTGCTGGTTTTCTATGCTAGCGGGGCCTGACGCCGTCAAGCCCACATGCTCACTTTTGGCGCAAAGCCCGTGAATGGCTGTGCACCGTCTCGACCAAGGCCGACACATGCTCTGGCGGTGTGAATTGGCTGATGCCGTGGCCCAGATTGAAGATGTGCGTTGGCCCGGTGGTGGTCGGGTCGGTGTGCGGTGCGCCAAAGCTGTCCAGCACACGGCGGGTTTCTTGGGCAATGTGCTCGGGCGGCGCAAAGAGCACGTTGGGGTCGATGTTGCCTTGCAACGCTTTGCCCGGCCCGCCCACCTGGCCGCCCACTTGTGCGCGGGCGCGACCCAGGTTCATGGTCCAGTCCAGGCCGAGCACGTCGCAGTTCAGGCCCGCCATTTCGGGCAGCCACAGGCCACCGCCTTTGGTGAAAACGATGCTGGGGATGCGTTGGCCTTCGTGCTCGGTCTTGAGTTGGGCCAGCACGCGGGCGGTGTAGGCCAAGCTGAACTGCTGGAATGCGCCATCGGCCAGCACGCCCCCCCAGCTGTCAAAAATCATCACGGCCTGGGCACCGGCTTCGATCTGCGCGTTCAGGTATTGCGCGACCGAGTCGGCGTTGATTTCCAGAATGCGGTGCATCAGGTCAGGGCGGCTGTACATCAGGCTCTTGACCTGACGGTAGTCGTCCGAGCCCGCGCCTTCGACCATGTAGCACGCCAGCGTCCAGGGGCTGCCCGAAAAGCCAATCAGCGGCACGCGGCCATTCAGTGCTTTGCGGATGTTGGTGACGGCATCAAACACGTAGCGCAGCTTGTCCATGTCAGGCACGGCCAGTTGGGCCACAGCGGCTTCGTCGCGCACGTTTTTGGCGAACTTGGGGCCTTCGCCCAGTGCGAAGCTCAGACCCAGGCCCATGGCGTCAGGCACGGTGAGGATGTCGCTGAACAAAATGGCGGCATCGAGCGGGTAGCGCTCGAGTGGCTGCAGCGTGACTTCGGTGGCGTAGTCGACATTGGTGGCCAGACCCATGAAACTGCCTGCTTTGGCGCGGGTGTCACGGTATTCAGGCAGGTAGCGACCGGCCTGGCGCATCAGCCACAAGGGGGTGTAGTCGGTCGACTGGCGCAGGCAGGCGCGCAAAAAGGTGTCGTTCTGGAGGGGGGCAAAAGAAGAGGTGCTCATGCCCCGATTGTCGCAGGCTGTGGACAGAGGTCTGCGCGGGCATTCGCGAGCATCCCCCACCCACAGCAGCTGTGCGCGGCTATTGGGGCAGCTTTTGCAGTGCCGCCTGCACCTCGGCCACGCTGGGCAACTCAGAGAACAGCACAACGGCTCGGTCTGGCGAGTACAAGGCATACACCGGCACGCCGCTGCGGCCCAAGTCTGTCAATGCTTGGGTGATGGCCGGGTCGCGTCGCGTCCAGTCGGCCCGCAACAGCACCACCTTGCGGGCCGCAAAGTCGGCCAACAAGGGCGCATGGGCCAGGGTGGTTTTTTTGTTGTACTGGCAGGTCACGCACCAAGCGGCTGTGAAGTCCACAAACACGGAGCGACCCGCGGCCAGGTGGGCTTGTTGTTGCGAGGCGCTCCAGGCTTGCCATGGGCTGGTGTTGTTGTCCAGTTTGTTCACGCTGGCGCTGGCGCTGGTATTCGCCCCAGTGCTTTCAAGGGCGCTGACCGGGGATTCACGCAAAGCTAAGGGCAACCAACTGCTGCCAAGCCAGACCAAGACACTCAAAGCCAGCCCGCCCATGACCCAGCGGGTGCGGCCCGCCAAACCCAAGGCCCAGGCCAGCCAGGCCACGGTCAGCAACAAAGCCAACAGGCCGCTGGCACCATCAATGCCGGTTTGTTGTCCCAGCACCCACAGCAGCCAGATGACCGTGGCGAACATCGGAAACGCCATGGCCTGACGGAACACCACCATCCAGGCTCCGGGGCGTGGCAGTGCGCGGGCGATGCCAGGCCACACGCTGGCCGCCAGATAGGGCAAAGCCATGCCCACACCCATGGCGGCAAACACCATGAGCGCTTGCCACACGGGCAGCGCAATGGCCAAGCCCAAAGAGGCGCCCATGAACGGCGCGGTGCAGGGCGAAGCCACGGCCACGGCCAGCACGCCCGACAAACCGGCGTTCACCGTGGGGTGGCGGCTTTGCAGGGACGCCAAGCTGCTGGGCAGCATCTGCCCAAACTCGAAAACGCCCGCCAGGTTCAAGCCCAACAGGGTGAACAACAGGGCCAAACCAGCCACCACAGGCGGCGATTGCAATTGAAAGCCCCAGCCCAGTTGCTCGCCCGCTGCCCGCAGGCCCAGCATCAGGCCCCCCAGCAGCATGAAAGACAGCACCACGCCCGCTGTGTAAGCCAACCCGGCGGCGCGGTGTTGGGCATGCGCGGTGTCTGGTGATGCGTTGGTTTGTGCAAAGCCCAGCACCTTGATGGCCAGCACCGGAAACACGCATGGCATGAGGTTGAGCAACAAACCGCCCAGCAGGGCACCCAAAATGGCCAGCGTCAGGCTGAGCGCGTTGGCGGGCTGGCTGGCCAGGGGTTTGTCGGCGATGCGGGCGTTGTCGGCCAGGGCTTTGGCCAGCGCAGGTGATATTTCGACAGGCGCCAATGGCGGCCGTGCAGGCCAAGTGCCTTGCACGGGCGTGTCAATCTCAAAAGCCGGGGCCTGGGGTGCAGATTCCGGGCCTTGCGCGATCACCCAGCGCATGGTTTGCGGGTTGTCGCCGCGTTCTTCAGAAACCGGGATTTTGGCGTTCCAGACCGCGCCTTGCCAGCTTTGTGTCCAGCCTTTGCCCTGCGTTGCGGCGTTGTGCACCACGCTGGCCGTGACCGCAAAAGCGCTGAGTTGCTGGCCGCGCCATTGCGCTGGCAGGCCGTGCACGCGCAAGTTGAGTTGCTGGCCGTTGTCAGACACGGTGGTTTGTCCGCCCGTGATCCAGGTGCTGCCTTGTTGCAGCTGGGGTAGCTTCTGGGGGCTGAGCTTTCGGGTGGCTTCAAACAGCGCTGCTTGCTGCGCTTGGGGGGCGGCAGAGGGCAGGTTCAGTGCAAATTGCCCTTCTTGAGGAATGCATTCCTGGCGGCACACCAGCCATTCGGCTTGCAGCTGAATCGGCAGCTGACCCTGGCTCGGAAACTGGAAGTCTGCGCTCACCGTCACGGGCACGGCGAGCAGCAGCTTGCCTTCGTAGCCGTAGTTGGCCAGCGTGCCAATCGGGATTTTTTTAGGCAAAGGCCAGGCGATCTCGCCCGCCTGCAAGCCCGCAGGCAGCTGCCACTGCAAACGTGTGGGCAAGCCCGAATCACCGGGGTTTTGCCAGTAGGTATGCCAATGCGGTTGGTGCTGAATCTGCAGGCCCAGCCAGAACGTCTGTCCGGCTTGAATGCCCTGGGGTGCATGCACCAACAGCTCGGCCCGCACCTGGTCGGTGACGACCACGTTGCTGGCCTTGGGCAGCAATGCCGAAACGCCCGGGGCGCTGGAGGACGCGGCTTTGGACGAAAACAGCGAACTTGTTTGAGCCAGGCTGGGCTGGGTTGCACCTGCCAAGAGAAAGAGCAAGGTCAAGCCAAGCCAGGCGACCACCCCATGGCGAGCGGGCCAGTCACGAAAAAACACAAAAACCTTCAACATCAACTCCTGATTTCAGCCCCCATCACCGCACGCGGGGGCCCTGAGAAGGGCACTGTACACCGCCCCGGCGTGCCAAAGCTCAATTAAGATGGCCCCATGCAAAACCCTTCGCGTTTCTGGGCCGACTGGACCACCACCGATTTCCAAGCGCTGGCGCTGGACCGGGCCATTGCCGTGCTGCCCGTCGCGGCGACCGAGCAACATGGCCCTCACCTGCCGCTGTCGGTCGACACTGACTTGGTCAACGGCGTGGTGGCGGCTTGCTTGCCGCACTTGCCCGCCGACTTGCCCGCCTTGTTTTTGCCCACCCAAACGGTAGGCCTGAGCCCTGAGCACGCCCGCTTTGCCGGCACTTTGACGCTGAAGGCCGAAACCGTCATCCGACTGTGGACCGACATCGGTGAGTCGGTCGCGGCCAGCGGTATCCGCAAACTGGTCTTGCTCAATGCCCACGGTGGACAAGTCAGCGTCATGGACATCGTGGCGCGTGACCTGCGGGCCCGGCTGGGCATGCTGGTTTACAGCGTGAGTTGGTTCAATTTGCCGTTGCGAGATGCGCAGGGCGGCGATGTGAACGCGCTGTTCAGCGCCGACGAACACCGCTTTGGCGTGCACGCGGGGGATACCGAAACCTCGATGATGCTGGCGCTGCGCCCAGAGTGTGTGCGCATGGACCAGGCGAAAAATTTTCACTCCACCTCGCAAGAACGCGCTGAGCGTTTCGAGATTCTGGGCAACGGCAAAAGTGCCAAGCTGGGCTGGCAAATGCAGGATTACAACCGCCACGGTGCTGCTGGCAATGCGGCCGCCGCCACCGTGCAAAAAGGCCAGGCATTGTTGGACGCCTCGGGCCGGTCCTTGGCGCAGTTGTTGGGTGAAATCGATCGGTTGCCGTCCGACACGCTGACCGATCAGACCGGCTGAGCGGGTCGGGCGCTCAGAATGTGGGCGGCACCAGTTCGCAGTGGTCGCGGCTCACGCTTTTGGGGTATTCGCGGGTGGTGTCGATGCAACCGCCTTGTGCATAAACCCCTTTAGGGTCGCGCATGCGCAGCATGCGCTCCAACACTTTGGCGGTGGCTTGGGGGTTGGCCTGGGTTTGGGTCACATGCGCCTCCACCACCGATTCATCCATTTGCAGCTCGCCTTGGGCATCGGTGTAAACGCCGTCTTTCCAGTGGAAGATTTCGATGGCTTTGGACTCTAGCGTGAAGGGCGTGTCGCGCTTCCAGAAGTTGCTGAACAAGCCGCTGCCCATGTACATGACCCAAGAGCCCTCGTAGCCTGTGACGTCGGATGAGCGCTCATCCGGGTTGCGAAACCACAGCCGATCGCCGGGTACATAAAAGCGGGCGGGCAAAGGCGCATCCATGCTGCCGTACTCGATCAGATAGACCTCATGGAATTGACCCGAGCGCACGGCATGGACTTCATTGAGGCTTTGCAACTGGGCCAGCAGTTCGGGATGCGCTGTTTTCAGCTCTTGTGCGATGCCCAGCAAGATCACGTACTCGGTGGCCCGGTAGCAAGAAAAATCGTAGAGTTTTCCCGTGGCGTCGGGTTGTGTGGCTGCGGTCAGCGCATCCACCAGACAGCGGCCGGGTTGGAGAATGAAGCCCGCATCGTCACCGCCATCTTGCCAATAGGCCTGAGGCCGTTCGGCCGCTTCGGTCTTGAAGGCCAGCGTGGTTTTTCGGGCGGCCAGCGCCATGTTGCGCCGCACCCGGATGTGCGATGTCAGCGATGCCAGGTTGGCAAACTGAAAACGGTGTGGCGAGCCCAGCAAGGCCACCCAGATTTCTCGCTCTAAAGCCCACGCTTTGTCGGTGTTCTGGCTGTGGCCGAGTCGGTCGTGCAAGGCCAAGGTGTCGTGCCCGGGCATGCAGTGCTGTCGAAATTCAGGCCGCAGGTTGCAGATCAGGGCAACTTGGGTGCCTTGCATGGGCACCACCAAGGTTTGCACCGCCGAGGCCAGCGCCCAATTGTCCAGCAGCGCCGTCAACTCACCCGCCAGCTGGTAGGCGTCAGCAGCTTGTGTGGTGGTGAGCTGGATGCCACCCTCCAAAGACTTGAGGGCCAACCAGGCGGTCGAACTGTTCATCGATTTATTGTGCCCGCAAACCGAAGGGGTTTTTCCTAGGGAATGTACCTGTGGCAAGGCACTTGGCCGCAAGCGCACCCCACGTTTCAGGCGAACGTGATCCAGCCTTTGTGTGCGTCGCTGTCCAGGTGCGGCAGGGTGTTGTAGGTCAGCAGCATGTGCCGTTTGGGGGTGAACACCAATTCGGTGATTGCCGTGTTACGGATGCGCAGGTTCAGCTCGATGGTGGTCTCGGGCGGTGTCCCCAGCACGCGGCCCACGGCGGTCGAGATGGGGCCGCCGCTGGAGACGATCAGTACATCGCCCGAATGGTTTTGCCGCACATGGTCGAGGGCAGCTTCTATGCCGCCCACAAAGTGGGCATAGCTGGGCATGTTGCGTGGTTGCGTGCGCCCGGCCATCCAGGCCTGCAGGGCGTCGCGCAGCAGGCGAAAGTGGTGGCGGTACAGCTCGGGCGTGTCGGGTTTGGCCAGGGGTTCGGGGTGGATGGCCTCGATGAGGGCGTGGCTGTCGTATTCGTTCAGACCCGGCCAGACCGAAGGCGTGTGGTGCAGACCTGCGCCTTCGGCAATGCCTTCCCAGGTTTGGCGGTGGCGCTTCAGGCTGCCCATCATCACGGCCTCAATGGGCTGGCCTTGCAATTTGGCCCGCAGGTATTCGCCCAGACGCACCGATTGTTGGTGGCCCAGCGGGCTGAGTTGATCGTAGTCATCGGCCCCGAAAGAGGCTTGTCCGTGGCGGACCAAATAGAGTGTTCCCATGGACTGCCATTGTGCGCAGCATGGGACTTTTCGGCTGTCGCTGGGGTGATCAGATCGTCACCGAGCCCTCGATGCATCCGACCACATCGCCACCCACCCAAACTTGCCCTTGTGCGTCTTGCGACAAGAACACCTGCCCGGCGCGACCCAGCACCGTACCTTGGCGGGCGCTGTACGCCGCTGGCATGTGGCCATCGGCGATCAGCCATTGCGCGAGCGATGCATTCAGGCTGCCTGTCACCGGGTCTTCTGCGATCCCGACAGGGGCAGCAAAGGCGCGCACCTCCAGATCGGTCGGGTCGTTGGGGATGCGGGTTGAAGCGGCAAAGGCGCGGGCTTCGCGGTTGGCGCGGCGGATCAGGCCACCTGCATCGGCTTCGCGCTTGGCCGCCACGCCGACCTTGGTGTTCAGGCGTTTGAGCGCCGCATGGTCTGGCTCCAGTGCAAGCAAACTGTCCACCGAGTCGATCAACAGGCCCATCCAGTGCGGCCCGTTGTTCAGGTCTTGCGCGGCCAGCACTTCGTTGGCATGCAGGCCCAGTGCCACCAGCACATCGGCCAGCAGCGCTGGCGCGGGTGTCTGGCGTTGCAAAGTCGGCGCTGCAAACGCCCAACGCCCATCGACCGATTTCAAGGTGACCAAACCCACGCCGCACTCCTGCACCAATTGACCACTTTGCCGGGGCTGGCCGCCAGCTTGTCGCCAGGCGTGGGCCGTGCCCAGTGTGGGGTGCCCGGCAAAAGGCAATTCGGCGCCGGGCGTGAAGATGCGCACCCGGTAATCGGCACCGCCTGCGGCCCCTTCGGGCGTGGGCGGCAGGACAAAAGTGGTTTCGCTCAGTTGTGTCCAAGCAGCAAAGGCTTGCATCTGCGCGTCGCTCAGCCCCTCACCGTCCAGCACCACGGCCAGCGGGTTGCCCAGAAAGGCGGTGTCGGTGAAGACGTCGACTTGTCGAAATGCGCGTTGTTTCATGGCGGTGGTTTGGGTTGATCTTGGGCTGGCGAGCGCTTTAAAGCGACTCGCGAATCGCAGCGGCCAGTGCCGCCATGCCGGTGTTGATCTGGTCCACAGTGGCGGTCACGAAGGACAGGCGCAGGGTGCTTTCGTTGGCGCCGCCTTCTTCGTGGGTGGCGTAGAAAGCCGAGCCGGGCACAAAGGCGACGCCCTTTTTGACGGCTTTGTCCAGCAAGGGAATGGCTTTCAGGCCTGCTGGCAATTGCACCCACAGGAACATGCCGCCGGCTGGGCGGTTCCATGTCAGGCCCAGCCCCGCCATTTCCCGGTCCAGTGCGGCCAGCATGGCTTCGCACTGCTGTTTGTACAGCGCACGGATGGTGGGCACATGGCGGTCAATGAAGCCGTCCTTGATGACTTCTGCCACCACGCGTTGGTTGAAGCTGGGCGTGTGCAGGTCGGCCGCTTGCTTGGCTTGTAGCAGTTTGGGGTAGAGCGCTTTAGGCGCAACCAGATAGCCCAGGCGCAGGCCGGGGGCCAGGATTTTCGAAAATGAGCCCAGGTACACGCTGCCGTCAGGGTGGCGCGAGCTGAGCGAGGGCGCAGGCGGTGCGTCAAACCACAGGTCGCCGTAGGGGTTGTCTTCGATGATGGGCAGACCGGTTTCGATGGCCAACTGGGCCACGGCAGCGCGGCGCTCTTCGGTCATGGTGCGACCGGTGGGGTTCTGGAAGTTGGGCAGCAAATACACAAAACGGGCTTTATCGGCCCCAGTGCCGACTTTGGCCCGCAGATCGGCGGCGTCCACACCGTGCTCGTCGCTGTCCACGCTCACCACGGTGGGCTCCATCGGGGTGAAGGCTTGCAGGGCGCCCAAATAGGTGGGGGTTTCGACCAAGATGCGGCTGCCTGCGTCGATCAGGATCTTGGCCACCAGGTCCAGACCTTGTTGGCTGCCGGTGGTGATGAGCACTTGGTCGGGGCTGACGTTCATGCCTTGCTTGAGCAGGTCTTGCGCAACCCATTCGCGCAAGGGCGCATAGCCCTCGCTGGCCGCATATTGCAAGGCGGCTTTGCCGTCCTGGCTGAGTACGCGTTCGCTGGCTTCGCGCATGGCATCAATAGGGAAGGTCTGGGGCGATGGCAGGCCGCCTGCAAAGCTGATGATGCCGGGCAGTTCGGTGACCTTGAGGATCTCGCGGATCACCGAGGGGTTCATTTTTTCGGCACGTTGGGCCAGGGTCCAGTTCATGTTGTGCTCCTTGAAACTGTGGTTGTTGGTGTGGCTGGTGTGCTGGCCATGCGCCGCCCCATGAAGACGGTCAACACCACCAGCAGGGCAAAGCCCAGCGTCATCGCATCCAGCGATTCTCCCAGCAAAGGGACGGCGGCCAGGATGGAAATGAAAGGTTGCAGCAATTGGGTCTGGCTGACGCGCAGAGGCCCGCCCAGCGACAGACCGCGAAACCAGGCAAAAAAGCCCGCCCACATTGAGAACACGCCGACATACAGCAATGCCAGCCACGCGGTGGGGGCAATGGCGTGTTCGGGCCAGGTGAGCCAAGCGCCGGGCAAGGTGATGGGCAAAGCCATGACGCAGACCCAACTGATGACTTTTTCGGCCCCCAGACTGGCCGTGACTTTGGCCCCGGCCACATAACCCAGCGATGCGGCCACCACCGCGCCCAGCAGCAGGGTGTCGGCCCAGCTCAGGCCAACGCCGTGGCCCATTTGCATGGCGCGCAACACGCTGTAGACCGCCACCAGCGCGCTGCCCAAACCGGCAAACACCCAAAACCCCCAGCGTGCCCGCTGGTGCATGAGCCAGGCGGCTGCCGCAGCAGTGGCCAGCGGCAGCAAAGCGGTGATGACGGCGGCGTGGCTGGCGGTCACATGGCGCAGCGCCCAGCCCAGCAGCAAGGGATAGCCCACCACGTTGCCAGCCAACGACAGCCACAAAGAGTCGCGTTGTGTTGCTTTCGGCCAAGGCGCGCGAACGGCCAGCAGGTACAGCGCCGACAAACCACCCGCCAGCGCCGCGCGTCCGAAAGTGACAAACCAAGGGGACAGCTGCGGTGCGTCCACCGTGCCGGTGGCCAAGCGGGTCATGGGCAGGGTGAGGGCAAAAATCACCACGCCCAGCAAACCGAGCCAAAGCCCCCGATTTTCGCGTTGTGTGTGTGCGTCGGTCATGTGATTCAAGGCGTGAGTGGTGGTGCGATTCAGGCTGCGCTTTGGCGCAAGCCGTTCAGGATCCACAGCACTGTGGCCACCAGTGCCACCGACATGCAGCGGTTGAACATCAACAAGCGGCGACCATGCGCCAGCCAATGCCGCAGCATCGACCCCGCCACGGCATAGACCAAGTTGCTGACAAAACCATAGGCCACCATGATGGGCAAAAGCAGCAGCGTGCGCTCGGCACCGTCATCCCGACCGGCGATCCACCCGGCCACGATGGCCAGGGCCAGCATCCAGGCCTTGATGTTGAGAAACTGCAAACCCACGCCCTGCACAAAGCCCACCTGCAGTTTGCTGCTGTCGGCCTGTTGCAAGCTGCCGCTGCGCCACAAACGCGAGGCCAGCCACAGCAAATAAGCATTGCCCAACACCACGATGCCCCAACGCAAGGGCGGAAAGGCCACCACCAAACCGCCCAGGCCTGTGGCGCACAGGATGAACAAAATGCCCCAGCCCACCGGCACGGCCAGCACAAAGCGCATGGCGTGCCGCAAGCCGTGGTTGGCGGCCATGGCAGTCGACAGGGTGGTGTTTGGCCCGGGGGTGAAGCTGCTCACGGTGGCGAGCACCAAGAGGGCGCTGAGTTCAGAAGAAGTCATGGCTTTGAATGTAGTGCTGAAATGAGTACAGTACCAATACAGTTTGTGAGATCATTTTGGAAACTGTATCGCCCTGCCTGACCGCACACTTGTTGGAATGCCGCCCATGTCTTTGCTCAGCCGTGAATCCAGCCAGCCTCTGACCGAACAGCTCGCCCAGCGCTTTGTGGCGCGCATGCGAGACCAGTTGCTGGTCTCGGGTGCGCGTTTGCCTTCGGTGCGGCAGTGCGCCCAAATGCACGGGGTGAGCGCATCGACCGTGGTGGCCGCTTACGACTGGCTGGTGGCGCAGGGCTGGGTCGAGGCGCGCCCGAACCGGGGTTTTTTTGTACGGGACCGGACGCAGCGCATGCCGCCTGCAGCGTCCCTGGCCGCAGGCGCGGCATCCCATCCGCCGCCTGTGAATGCCGCCAGCCTGATTCGGGGCATGTTCCACCAACCCAGTGCCGAGCCGCAGCCGGGCATGGGGGTGTTTCCGCCGGACTGGCTGGACGCCGATTTTTTGTCGGCCGCTTTGCGCAAAGTGGTCAGCAGTCCGGCCTTGCGTGAGTCTTCTTTGCGCTACGGCGAGCCGCAAGGGGATACGGGTTTGCGCGACATCTTGTCGACAAAACTGGCCAGCATGGGCTTGCACGCCGCACCGGGGCAGCTGATCACCACGGTGGGCGCGACCCACGCGCTGGACATCATCAGCCGGACTTTGCTGCGTCCGGGCGATTGTGTGATGGTCGAAGAACCTGGCTGGGCCATTGAGTTTGCCCGGCTGCAAAACCTGGGTGTTCGCATCCTGCCCGTGCCGCGCCTAGAGACGGGCCCCGATTTAGAAGTGGTGGAACGCTATGCCCAGATGCATGCGCCCAAGATGATGGTCAGCGTGTCGGTTTTGCACAACCCCACGGGTTATGGCTTGTCTTTGCCGGTGGCGCACCAGTTGGTGAACCTGGCGCACCGCTACAACTTTCATGTGGTTGAAGACGATACCTACGGGCACATGGCCCCGGCGCATGCGGTGCGCTTGTCGGTGCTCGATGGGCTGCAAAAAACCATTTACGTCAGCGGCTACGCCAAGATCCTCGCGCCCAGTTGGCGTGTGGGCTACCTGGCGGCTCCGGCTGATCTGAAGGATGCGTTTTTGGACACCAAGCTCTTGTCCACGCTCACCACGCCCGTGTTGTTTGAAAAGGCGCTGGCGCTGTGTCTGGAGCAGGGTGCCATCCGGCGGCACACCGAGCGCTTGTCGCAGTTGCTGGACGCCGCCCGCAGCCGCAGCGTGAAGCTGGCGCTGGCGCACGGTTGCCAGTTTGTGGCACCGCCCCAGGGCCTGTTCGGCTGGGTCGATGTGGGCGTGGACACCGATCTGCTGGCCTTGCGCATGCACGACGCCGGCTACCTGCTGGCCCCCGGCTCCTTGTTCCATGCTGACCGCAGGCCGGGCTCGTTCATGCGGGTGAACTTTGCCAGCACGCAAGATGACAGGTTCTGGCGCGCCTTGGCCAAGACGCGTGCGGACCTGTTGTGACGCTGAAATCAAGCGTCTGATTTCAGCGCTTGCTCTCAGCGGTTAGAGAGGATTTCCCAGCGCTCCATCGCGGTCAGCAGCAGATCGTCGATCTCGGTATCGCGCCTGAACAGTTGTTGCGCCAGCCCAGGGTCGCGTTGGTAAACGCTGCCATCGGCCAGTTGCGCACGCGTGAGGGCTTGTTCTTTCTCCAGTGCCTCGATCTTGCCGGGCAGCTCGGCCAGTTCGCGTTGCTCTTTGTAGCTGAGCTTGCTGCGGGCCGGTGCGGCGGTTGCGGGCGCTGCAGGTGCGGGCGTTGCAGCGGTGCTTGTGGCTGTGGTGGCCTGTGGTGCGCTTGCACTGCGTTGCGCGGTTTGAGCGCGAATGGCTTGGGCGCGTTTGGACTGCACCAACCAGTCTTGCACCGAGCCTTCGTATTCGCGCCAGAAACCGGGCTGGTCTGGTGCGCTTTCGCAGGCGATGATGCCGGTGACCACGTTGTCCATGAAGGCGCGGTCGTGGCTGACCAAGAACACGGTGCCTTCGTAGGTTTGCAGCAGTTCTTCCAGCAATTCCAAAGTTTCGATGTCCAAGTCGTTGGTCGGTTCGTCCAGCACCAACACGTTGGCAGGCCGCGCAAACAACCTCGCCAGCAGCAAGCGGTTGCGCTCACCACCCGACAAGGAGCGCACGGGCGACGTGCCGCGTGCGGGCGAGAACAAAAAGTCGCCCAGGTAGCTCTTGACGTGCTGGCGTTTGTTGCCGATCTCGATCCACTCACTGCCGGGGCTGATGAAGTCCTCCAGTGTGGCGTCCAGGTCCAGTGCATCGCGCATCTGGTCAAAGTAAGCCACTTCGAGTTTGGTGCCACGGCGCACTTCGCCGCTGTCTGCTTCGAGTTCGCCCAAAATCAGTTTGAGCAAGGTGGTTTTGCCCGCGCCGTTGGGGCCCAGCAGGCCAATCTTGTCGCCACGCAGCAAGGTGCCGGTGAACTTCTGGATCACGGTGCGCACCGAGCCATCGGGTTGGGTGAAGCTTTTGCTGACGTCGGTCAGCTCGGCCACCAGCTTGCCGCTCGGCACGCCTGAAGCCACTTCCATCCGAACATTGCCCACTTTTTCGCGGCGCGCCGCACGTTCGCCACGTAAGTTTTGCAGGCGTGTGATGCGGCTTTGGCTGCGGGTGCGTCGAGCTTCGACGCCTTTGCGAATCCAGATTTCTTCTTGGGCCAGCAACTTGTCGGCCTTGGCCTGAATCACGGCTTCTTGCGCCAACTGCTCTTCTTTTTGAATTTGGTATTGCGCAAAATTGCCGGGATAGGGTCGCAGCTTGCCCCGGTCCAACTCCACAATGCGGGTCGCAATGCGGTCCAGAAACGCCCGGTCGTGCGTGATGGCGATCACGCTGCCCTTGAAGTCAATCAACAGGTCTTCCAGCCAAGTGATGGCGTTCAGGTCCAGGTGGTTGGTGGGCTCATCTAATAAGAGCACATCAGGACGGGTGACCAAGGCCTGGGCCAAGGCCACACGCTTGCGCATACCGCCGGACAGCGATTGCACCACCGCGTTAGGGTCCAGCTGCAGGCGCTGCAGCGTCTCGTCCAGCCGTTGTTCCCAGCCCCAGCCATCGCGTGATTCGATTTGACCCTGCAAAGTGTCCAGGTCCCCACGGCTGTGCGTGTAATCATCGATCCACTGCACCACTTCGGCCAAGCCTTCGCGCACAGACTCAAAGATCGTGTGCTCAGGGACCAAGAGCGGTTCCTGCGCGACATAGGCAATGCGAACGCCTTGCTGCAGGTGCAATGCACCATCATCCGGGCGCTCCATGCCCGCCAAAATCTTAAGCAGAGACGATTTGCCCGTGCCATTGCGACCAATCAAGCCGATCCGCTCAGACGTCTCGAGAGAGAAGTCAGCGTGATCGAGGAGTGCGACATGGCCAAAAGCCAGAGAAGCGTTCAAGAGTGTGAGTAAAGCCATAGGCCCATTATCCGGGAGGGGCGGAGGAAAAATTTCACAAAGACTTCAAAAAACTTGCCAAGGTCAAAAAATCCGTGCCATAATCGAGGGCTTCGCTGCACACAAGTGAGGCTTCGCAAAGAAGCCAAGCATGGGTGGTGAAGAAGTTGATGAGATGATCTTGGTGATCTAAGAAAATTTCAAAAAACTTGACGCGGCGCTAAAAACTGTGTCATAATTCAAGGCTTCGCTGATCGCAGCGTAGCAAAACAAGGTGATGAGAGTTGCCT
>JAGNWH010000129.1:0-5101 GCA_017986055.1 Limnohabitans sp.
GCCGCTATGATGGCCCGCTTTGCTTCGCTTCCTCGATTGCCCCACCCATCCCCATGTCAGCCGGACTCAACAACGCTCAACTCGAAGCCGTGAACTTTGTCTCTGGCCCCTGCCTGGTGCTGGCCGGTGCGGGCTCGGGCAAGACGCGGGTGATCACGCACAAGATCGGGCGGCTGATCGAAGCCGGTCTCGAGCCCAAGCGCATCGCGGCCATCACCTTCACCAACAAGGCCGCCGCCGAAATGCGCGAGCGGGCCAAACAGCTGATTGGCCGGGCGGCCAAGGATGTGCTGATTTGCACCTTTCACGCCTTGGGCGTGCGCATCATGCGCGAAGACGGCGCGGTATTGGGCCTGAAACCCCAGTTCAGCATCATGGACGCGGACGACGTGACCAGCATTCTGAAAGACTGCGGCGGCACCACCGATGCGGCCACAGCCCGCCAGTGGCAGTGGACCATCAGCCTGTGGAAAAACATGGGGCTGAACGCCGAACAGGCCGCCGCCCAAGCCCCCGACGACAACGCGCGGGTGATCGCCCGCATCATGGCGCTTTACCAAGAGCGGCTCACGGCCTACCAAAGTGTGGACTTTGACGACCTGATCGGCATGCCTTTGAAGCTGCTGGCCGAGTTTCCCGAGGTGCGCGAGCGCTGGCAGGCCAAGATGGGCCATGTGCTGGTGGACGAATACCAGGACACCAACGCCACGCAATATGAAGTGCTGAAACACCTGGTGGGCGAACGGGCTCGCTTCACGGCGGTGGGCGACGACGACCAGTCGATTTACGGCTGGCGTGGCGCGACGCTCGACAACCTCAAGCGGCTGCCGGTGGATTTTCCGAATCTGAAGGTGATCAAGCTGGAGCAAAACTACCGCTCCACCAGCGCGATATTGCGGGCCGCCAACAACGTGATTCAGCCCAACCCCAAGCTGTTTCCCAAAACGCTGTTTTCAGAGTTGGGCGAGGGCGAGCCGGTGCGCGTGGTTGATGCCGTGAACGAAGAGCACGAGGCCGACCGGGCCATTGCCCGCATCCAGTCGATACGGGGTGGGCAAATCAACCCGTCCAAGCACCGCGAGTTCAAGGACTTTGCCATCCTGTACCGCGCCAACCACATGGCCCGGCCGTTTGAACAAGCGCTGCGCCGCGCCAACATCCCCTACAAAGTCTCAGGCGGGCAGAGCTTTTTCGACAAATCCGAAATCAAGGACCTGTGCGCCTGGTTTCGCCTGTGGATCAACAACGACGACGACCCGGCTTTTTTGCGCTCGGTGACCAGCCCCAAACGCGGCATCGGCCACCAGACACTGGGTCAGCTGGGCACGTTTGCCACCCAGTACAAACTGAGCCTGTTTGAGGCGCTTTTTGCTGGCAGCTTGCCCAGTGCGGTGAACGCACGGGCGGTGGCGGGCCTGCACGAATTTGGCCGCTACATCAATGACCTGGAACACCGCGCCCGCCAAACGCTGGGCAAAGTGGACGCACTGGCGTTTTTGCTGGAGTGGCTGAAAGAAATCGGCTACGAGCAGCATCTCTACGACGGCGAAGAAAACGAAAAAGTGGCATCGGCCCGCTGGACCAATGTGCTGGAGTTCTGCGACTGGATGGCCGGGCGTTGCGGCGGCGAGATCGATGACACCACGGGGGCACAAAGCACCGAGACCAAAAACCTGCTCGACGTGGCACAAACTATTTCCCTGATCTCAACCCTGAGCGAGCGCGAAAAAGACCAGAACGTGGTCACGCTGTCGACCTTGCACGCCTCCAAAGGACTGGAATGGCCGCATGTGACCTTGGTGGGGGTGAACGAAGGTTTGCTGCCCTTCAAGCTGGGCGATGATGACTCGCACTCGGCCCGCAGCGAGGGCCCAATGAGCGAAGGCATTTTGCTGCGCCTGCAAGAAGAACGCCGCCTGATGTACGTGGGCATCACACGCGCCCAACGCAGCCTGGCCGTGAGCTGGACCAAGCGACGCAAAAAGGGCCGTGAAACCGTGGCGGCCTTGCCCAGCCGCTTCATCGCCGAAATGCGACTGGATGAAAACACCATCAAGGAAGACCCGCGCGAAAAACTCAAGGCGCTGCGGGCCGAATTTGCCAAGCGCGCAGCCGACGCGGCGGCAGAGGCCAAACCATGACACCCACACCGCATTCACCGCCCTCTCAGCGCATCGCTGCCCTGACGCATCGCGCCTTCGCCAAGTCGACCCTGTGCATGCCCCTGTATGTGGGCCTGTGTGGCGCCCTCAGTTTGGTCCTGAGCGCCTGCCAGCAGCTGCCCACGCGCAACGCCTGCCCAACGGGTCAAGACCTCACGCCCGAGATGCTGCACGGCCAATGGACCGCGCAAATCGCTGGCGAAGCGCCCTGGACATTGACCCTGGGACCACACCCAGAGCATGCGGGCAGCCTGCGTGGTGAACTGACGCAAGGCCCGCAGCGCCATGCGGTGGTGGCCGACCTGGACGATGGCGAATTCACGCTGGAAGAAACACACGATGGACAACGCATTGCCGCCACCTGGTTGGGCAGCCTGACAGCGTCAAGTTGTGGACGCCAAATTCAAGGGCAAAGGGCCTTGATGGGCCAGAGCAGTCGCGACTTCCTGATCAGCCGCACCCCTTGAGCACCCGGCTGGCCCGGGTGAATTGCCCGGTCGAAGCCGTGAACACCGCTTTTCTCACGCAAAATACAGACCTCCACTTTCAGGCCATTTGACAGATGAACGCGTCCACTTATCTTCAAGCATCACCGAAGCGAAAGCTCATCGGTCTGGCTGGGGTAGTGGTTTTGCATGCCCTGCTGTTTTGGGCCATTCAAGCGGGACTGACCCGCACGGTCTTGCAAAAAATGCCCACGGTGGTGCAAGCCCTGTTGCTCGAAGAAAAGCGGCCTGAATTGCCGACCGTGTTGCCCGCAGCACCCCGGCCACCGGCAACGCCAGCGCCCCCCAAAATGCCGCCTGCGGTCTATGTGCCGCCCGCCGACACCCCCGTCGTTTCTGCCCCCCCCAACGCCATCGCGGCGGTCAGTGCCACACCGCCGCCAACAACGGCCACCACTTCGCCTGCGCCCACAGCAACCGCAGCACCTGCCGCGGTGCCGCGTGCATCGGCCCCGGTGCGCACAACAGCAGGCGTCAACATCGCACAATGCGACAAGCCCGAATACCCCCGCGCCTCTCGGGGCATGGAAGAAGAAGGCACCGTGGCCTTGCGCTTTTTGGTCGGGACGGATGGCAAAGTCTTGCAATCCGAAGTCGAGAAAAGCTCCGGATTCAAGCGTCTTGACGAGGCAGCACGGGCCGGTTTGTCAAAATGCCAATTCCGTCCGGCCACGGTCGACGGCAAGCCTGAACAAGCCTGGACCACCATCCGATACGTCTGGCGTCTGGAATGACACGACTCGCTCTGCCCTTCCCGCCACGGCACCGGCCCACGACCCAACACACAGAAAGTTCTTTCATGTTCAACGCTCTCAAAAAGTCCCTGATGGGCGCCGTTTTGCTGATCAGCCTGGCCCTCACCAGCCACAGCCTGGCAGCCCCCGCCAACGAGGCCCCCCCTGCGCCAGTGACCGCCTTGGCCACGGCCACAGCGGCCGAAGACAACCCCTACGGCTTGGGCGCTTTGTGGGCACAAGGCGATGCCGTGGCCAAAGGCACCCTGCTGATTTTGGTGCTCATGAGCATGGGCAGCTGGTACGTGATCTTCAGCAAATTCACGGCGCAAGCCAAGATGCAACAATTTGCCAAGGCCGCACAGGCGGACTTCTGGAACTCCGGCTCGGTGCGCCAAGCCACCGATGCACTGGACCCCGCAAGCCCTTTCCGGTTCATTGCCGAAAAAGGCCTAGAGGGCGCTTCCAAACACGGGGGTTTGCTGGGTTCGGTGGACTTCAACACCTGGGTCACCATGAGCATCCAGCGGGCCATGAGCACGGTGCAAAGTCGCCTGCAAGACGGCTTGGCGGTGCTGGCCACCGTGGGATCGACCGCGCCCTTTGTGGGCTTGTTCGGCACCGTGTGGGGCATCTACCATGCCTTGGTCAAGATCGGCATGTCGGGCCAAGCCAGCATCGACAAAGTGGCTGGCCCGGTGGGCGAGGCGCTGATCATGACCGCCATAGGTTTGGCCGTGGCCGTGCCTGCGGTGTTGGGCTACAACTGGCTGGTGCGCCGCAACAAAGCGGTGATGGAAGAGGTCAACGCCTTTGGCGCTGACTTGCACGCCGTGCTGCTGGCTTCGGCCCCCAAATAATGGCCATGAACCTCGGCCCCACGCTGGGCACCCAAGACGATGACGAGGTGATTGGCACCATCAACACCACGCCGCTGGTGGACGTGATGCTGGTGCTGCTCATCATTTTCTTGATCACCATCCCCGTGGTCACCACCTCCGTCAAAGTGGACCTGCCCAAAGAACAGAATGTGGTGCGCCAAGCCAAGCCCGAGACCGTGGTCATCTCGGTCAACCAAGCTGGGCAGATTTACCTGTATGACACCCCGGTCAAAACCCCGGCAGAACTGATCGAACGGCTGAAGAAGTTTGCCGCCATGAAGCCGCAGCCCGATGTGCAAATCCGGGGCGACGCCCAAAGCGCTTTCGAGTCTGTGGGGCGCGTCATGTACGCGGTGCAACGTGCGGGCATCACCCAGGTCGGGTTTATCACCGACCCGGCCCGCTGAAACCGCCAAGGAGCCCAACATGGCCATGCACCTGAACACCGGCAGCAGCGACGAACCCGAAGTGATGATGGACATCAACACCACGCCCCTGATCGACGTGATGCTGGTGCTGATCATCATGCTGATCATCACCATCCCGGCGCAATTGCACTCGGTCAATCTGGACATGCCGGTGGCCACGAATGCGGCGAAAAACACCGAACCCATGGTCGTCAAAATCGACATCGAAGCCGACGCCCGTGTGCTCTGGAACGGACAGGCGCTGACCAATCGGCAAGCGCTGGACGCCAAGCTCGCCGAGGCCGCCGCCTTGCAACCACAACCCGAGCTGCACATCCGCTCGCACGCCAAAGCCAAGTACGAAGCGGCCGCTGCCGTGTTGGCCGGGGCGCAGCGCGCGGGCTTGACCAA
>JAGNWH010000038.1:0-17191 GCA_017986055.1 Limnohabitans sp.
CCGCAAAAATCACAGCCCACTTCCACCTGCCCTTGCTCGGCAATGATGCCCTCGACCTCTTCGGTGCCCAAGCTGCGGATCATGTTGCCCACGCGTTCACGGTTGCAGCGGCAGGCAAAGCGCGGGCCGGTCTCGCCGATGAAGGGTTCAAACCGGGCCAACGGCTCTTCCCAATACAAACGGTGCAAGATGGTTTCGGCATCCAGGCCCAGCAGTTCTTCGCGCTTGAGGCTCTTGGTCAAGATCGAGATGCGGCTGAAGTCCTCGCTTTGGCCCAACACCGACTCGCGCATGAGCGAATCCACCTGTCCGGCCAAATTGCCCTCGCCCTCAATGGGCAAACGCTGAATCAGCAAGCCTGCGGCGACTTTGTCGTCGGCGGCCAGCACCAGCACCGTGTCCAATTGCTCAGACTGCAGCATGTAGTGCTCCAGCACCTCGCTGATGTTTTCGAGTTTCTCGCCCCGGTCACCAAAGAGCGGCACCACGCCCTGATAGGGTTGTTGGCCCGGCAAACGGTCCAGCGGGTCCAGCGTGATCGCGCAGCGGCCTTCGTTGTTGACGTTGACCATCTGGCTCAAGGTGGCGCTGTCGGCCACATCGCCCACTTGGGTGCAGGTGGCACGCAGGCTCAAATCAGGCTGCACCTCCACCACGCCCAACTTGACCGGGCCGTCACCGAAAATTTGCAACACCAATGCGCCGTTGAACTTGATGTTGCCCTGCATCAGCACGCCCGCAGCGGCCATCTCACCCAGCAACTGACGCACAGGCGCAGGATAGGCCCCCGTCTCGGAATTGGCGGCGCGACGCGCCAAGATGTCTTGCCAGGCATCGGTCAGGCGCACCAACATGCCGCGAACGGGCAGGCCTTCAAAAATGAATTTATGGAGTTCAGACAAAGTTCAATCAACGGCCGCGTGGGGCCGATCCTCAAAAGTTAAACAAGGGAATTCGGTGCGCCAAAATATCAAGCGATTTTTTTCAAACCTGCCTTGAAGCGACGCGCATTGTCCACGTAATGACGGGCACTTTGGCGCAGACCTTCGATCTGTTCAGGGCTCAATTCACGCACCACCTTCGCGGGCGTGCCCATGATCATCGAGCCATCGGGAAACTCTTTGCCCTCGGTCACCAAGGAGCCTGCACCCACCAGGCAGTTTTTGCCAATCTTGGCGCCGTTGAGCACCACCGCGCCAATGCCGATGAGCGACTCGTCGCCAATGGTGCAGCCGTGCAACATGACCATGTGGCCCACCGTGACATGCTTGCCCACCGTCAGTGGTTTGCCATGGTCTGCGTGCATCACGCTGCCGTCCTGGATGTTGCTGCCCTCACCGATGGTGATGGTTTCGGTGTCACCCCGCACGGTCACGCCAAACCAGACACTGGCATCGGCTGCGATCTTGACCGCGCCCATGACCTGCGCGTTGTCGGCCACCCAGGCGGAATCGGCCACATCGGGGGTGTGGGCGTCGAGTTGGTAAATGGCCATCAAGGTCTCCTGTCGGGCTGAATGTCTGAAAACCTACAATTGTAGGGATGCCCACGGCGGACCGTGGCACCTGATCGAGATGACCATGCACTGTTTGCGCACCGCTGCCCTGGGGCCTTGGGCTGAGACCCACCCCGTGTTGAAGGCCCAAGCCACTTTGGCGCTGGACCTGCGCCTGCCCGTGAACCCTGACCAAACCCTGCAAGCGCCCAGTGCGGGCCCCGGCCGATCGGCCAAACCCGCTTTGGTGCCGCACACCCAGCTCAAAGCCAAATCGATGGCCACGCCCGAAGGTCGGGCCATGCTGGTGCACTCGATTGCCCACATTGAACTGAACGCGATTGACTTGGCACTCGATGTGGTCTGGCGCTTTGCGGGCATGCCCGAGGCGTTTTACACCGACTGGGTGCGCATTGCCCAAGAAGAAGCCAAGCATTTCACCTTGCTGCGCGAACACCTGTTGGGCTTGGGCTTTGACTATGGCGACTTCCCGGCCCACAACACGTTGTGGGACATGGCCGAGCGAACCCAAGGCGATTTGCTCGCACGCATCGGCATCGTGCCGCGCACCATGGAAGCCCGCGGCCTGGACGCCTCACCGGGCGTCAAAAACAAGCTGGTCAGCGTGGGCGATCACCGTGCGGGCGAGATTTTGGACATCATCTTGGCCGAAGAAATCGGCCATGTGGCCGCTGGCAACCGCTGGTACCGTTATCTTTGTGGGCTGCGTGGCTTGGACCCCGTGAGCACCTACGCCGCGTTGATCGCGCAATACGATGCGCCCAAACTGCGCCCGCCTTTCAACATGGCAGCACGCCGACTGGCGGGTTTTGAAGAGGCCGAGTTGGCGGCGCTGAGCTGAGCTCAGTTCGCCTCATCCCCTGGGGTGGTGCTGGGCGTGCAGCGTCTTGAGGCGCTCGCGTGCCACATGGGTGTAAATGGTGGTGGTCGAAATATCGGCATGTCCCAGCAGCATCTGCACCGCCCGCAAATCGGCCCCGTGGTTGAGCAAATGGGTGGCAAACGCGTGGCGCAGTGTGTGGGGCGACAGTGGCGCGGTGATGCCCGCCTCGATGGCATAGCGCTTGACCAAACTCCAAAACATGACACGCGACATGCCTGTGCCGGGTTTGGGGCCACTGCTGGTGACAAACAGGTCTTCGGTCTGGCGCTGCCCCAGCAAGGCGGGCCTGGCTTGGGCCATGTAGCGCTGCAGCCACTCACGGGCCTCTTCACCAAAGGGCACCAAACGCTCTTTGCTGCCCTTGCCCATGATGCGAAGTACCCCTTCGTTGAGGGAAACATGCAGGGTTTTGAGGCTCACCAACTCGGTGACCCGCAAACCGCTGGCGTACATCAGCTCCAACATGGCGCGATCGCGCAAACCCAGCTCGGTGCCCACATCGGGTGCACGCAACAAGGCATCGACTTGCGCTTCGCCCAGGGTTTTGGGCACCCGCAAGGCCTGTTTGGCCGCGAGCATGCGCAGCGTCGGGTCGGCTTGCACCAAGCGCTCGCGCAAGGCCCAGCGAAAAAACCGCTTGAACACCGTGAGCCTGCGGTTGGCCGATGTGGCCTTGGTCTCGTCATGCCGCTCGGCAAAATAAGACTGCAAGTGGTGTTCTTGGGTCGCCTCGAGCACCAGCCTGTGCGTCACAAACAGCCAAGTGGCGAAGTGCAACAAGTCCAGACGGTAGGCCGCCAAGGTGTTGGCAGCCAGCCCGTCTTCCAGCCAGAGGGCCTCGACAAAGCGGTCGACAGTCGTCTGGCTGGCCTCATGCATCAGTCGAGCTTGAGGTTTTGCTGGTCGACCACCTTTTTGTAAACCTCGAACTCGGCCTTGATTTGGACGGCGAACTCTTCAGGTGTGTTGGCCACCACCAAAGAGCCCGTGTCTTGAATGCGCTTGGTCACAGCCGGGTCTTGCAGGGCTTTTTTCACACCGTTGCTGATCTTATCGACCACGTCTTTGGGCAAGTTCTTGGGGCCCAGAATGCCGTAATAAGCCATGCGGTTGACGGGCTCCAGGCCCACTTCCTTGAAAGTCGGCACATTGGGCAATTGCGGCAGGCGTTGGGGTGCGGCCACCACAATCGCGACCAGCTTGCCCGACTGGATGAAAGGCAAGGCCGAAGGCATGTTGTCAAAAATGATGGGCACCTGACCGGCTACCGTGTCGTTCAGGGCGGGGCCTGCGCCACGGTAAGGAATGTGGGTGATGAACACGCCCGCCAAGCTCTTCCACAGTTCGGTTTGCAGGTGGCCAATGCCGCCAGTGCCCGATGAGGCATAAGAGTATTTGCCCGGGTTTTTCTTCAACTCGGCGATAAAGCCTTTGTAATCTTTGGCCGGGAAGCTCGGGTGCACCGCAATCACATTGGGGGTGGCCGCGATGTTGATGATGGGGGTGAAATCGGTGATGGGGTTGTACGGAATTTTGGGGTTGATGGCCGGATTGGCCGCTGTCGTGGACACCGTGGCCATGCCCAAGTTGTAGCCATCGGGGGCCGCACGCATGGTTTCAGTGGCACCGACCACACCGCCGCCGCCGGCCTTGTTCTCGACAATCACACTCTGGCCCAGCGCCTTGCCCAAAGGCTCGGAGATGACACGCGCCACGATGTCCGTGGTGCCACCGGGTGCAAAAGGCACTTGCAACTTGATCACCTTGTTGGGGTAAGCCTGCGCCCACACCGAACCACTGGCCAACACGGTGGCAGCCAAACCGGCCACAGAAACCCAATCGCGACGCTTCATTCGATAACTCCTTAAAAGAACACACATGATAGGCAAAAAATGCAGGCCCCCGCGAGGGGGGAAACCCATAAACCCGTGAGAAAAACATGCGCCTCAGGTGACAAGTTCACGCCTGAGCGCTTACGAGGGTCGGTTATCCTAGCCGTGTGAACTTTGCCCAACTGCTCTTCCCCGATTTTTCCCTGATTTTGTGCGGCTATCTGATTTGCCGCTTCACCGCGCTGAACCGCCCCGTTTGGCAACAGGTTGAGACTCTGGTTTATTTCTTTCTTTTTCCGGTGTTGCTGTTTCACTCGATTGTGAAAAGCCCACTCGACCTGAATGCAGCGTCCAGCCTGATCGGAGCAGGCCTGAGCTTGGGGGTTTGCGCCATTGCCCTGTCTTACAGCCTGCCCTATTGGCCCATTCTGGGCAAACGGCTGGACCGACGCGACCACGCGGCCAGCGCCCAAGTGGGCTTTCGCTTCAATTCTTTCATCGCCTTGGCGCTGGCCGAACGACTGGCAGGCCCAGAAGGCTTGCTGATGATTTCGGTGTTGATCGGCGTGTGCGTACCGCTGTTCAACATCGGCGCGGTCTGGCCCATGGCACGGCATGCCAACACCGGTTTTTTGCGCGAACTGGTGCGCAACCCGCTGATCATTGCCACCGGCTCTGGCCTGATCGCCAACTTGCTGGGGTTTCGCATTCCGCTTTGGCTGGACCCTAGCGTGAGCCGCATCGGGGCCGCATCTTTGGCCTTGGGTTTGATGGCGGCGGGCGCGGGCATGCAACTCGGCACCCTGCGCCAAGGCAAGCTGCTGGGCATGAGCGTCTTGATGGTCAAGCACCTGCTGCTGCCCTTGATCGCGTTGGGCATGGCCCACCTGTTTCAGCTCAACCCCGTACAAACCACCGCGTTGCTGGCGTTTTCTGCTTTGCCCACGGCATCCACTTGCTACGTGCTGGCTGCCCGCATGGGCTACAACGGCCCCTATGTGGCGGGCCTGGTCACGCTGTCAACCTTGTCAGGAATGTGGAGCCTGCCGTTTGCACTGGGCGTGCTGCGCTGATTGGCCAGCGACCAAGCCACCTGTTCTTGCACCACCGGATCAGGGTGTGCGGCATGCGCCGTCAGCCCCTGCTGCAAGGCTTGACGCTCTGACGCAGTGATGACTTCGGACGCCAACGCATTCCCCGCCGCCAATGCCAGATTGCGCAGCCAGCGGGCATGGCCAATGCGGCGGATGGCGCTGCCTTCAGTGCGGCGCAAAAATTCAGTTTCTGTCCAGGCCATCAACTGCACGATGCTGCCAGCCCCCAAACCTTCGCGGGCCTGCCAATCGGGCAATGGGCTGACTTGCGCGAACTTGTTCCACGGGCACGCCAGCTGGCAGTCGTCGCAGCCATAAATGCGGTTGCCAATCAGCGGGCGCAAGTCCTCGTCAATCGGCCCCGCGTGTTCGATCGTCAAATACGAAATGCAGCGCCGCGCATCCAGCCGGTAGGGGCCCACAATGGCCTGTGTCGGGCACACGTCCATGCAGGCGGTGCACTGACCACAATGCGCCGACACGGGGGGTGTTTCGGGCAAGGCAAAGTCCACAAACAATTCGCCCAGAAAAAACATCGACCCGGCTTCGCGACTCAGCACCAGCGTGTGTTTGCCGCGCCAGCCCAGCCCGCTGCGGGTGGCCAGTTCGGCCTCCATCACCGGAGCAGAGTCGGTGAACACGCGGTGCCCAAACGGGCCGATGGCTTGCGCGATGCGCTCTTGCAGTTTTTGCAACCGGCTGCGCAAGACCTTGTGATAGTCACGCCCCCGGGCATACACCGACACCACCGCCTCATCTGGCTGCAAGCTGCGGGCGGTTTCGCGGGCCAGCCAGTCGGGCGGCGTGTCCGATGGCAAATAATCCATGCGCGCTGTAATGACACTCACCGTGCCCGGCTGCAGCTCGGCTGGGCGGGCGCGCTTCATGCCGTGACTGGCCATATAGCCCATGCTGCCGTGAAACCCAGCGGCCAGCCAGGCCTGCAATCCGGGCTCGGCCGAGGTCAAATCGATGCCCGTCACGCCAATTTGGGACAATCCGAGTTCACGCGCCCAGATCTGGATCTGGGGCCACAGTTCAAGAAGGTCGATTTGAGTACGTTGAGCAGTCACCCACCGATTGTAGGAAGCCCCGCTACAACCCCGCCCTTGGCCCTGGTTTGGGAGGGCGTGTGGGCCGACGAATCCGCCACACAAGCCTTTGCCACGCAGCTGGCCCAGGCCCTGACCACTTGGCCGGGCGGACGCGATGCCCGCATCGAGCTGCGCGGCAATCTGGGGGCGGGCAAAACCACGCTGGTGCGCCACCTGCTGCGCGCCGCCGGGGTGCAAGGCCGCATCAAAAGCCCAACCTATGCGGTGGTCGAGCCACACCAAGCGGGCTCGGGCGACAGTGCTTGGCCCATCTGGCATTTTGATTTTTACCGCTTCAACGACCCGCAAGAGTGGGAAGACGCGGGTTTTCGCGACATCTTTGCCGGGCCGGGACTCAAGCTCATGGAATGGCCAGACAAGGTGGCGGGCCAACTGCCGCCGCCCGACTGGGTGATTGCGCTGGACGCACTCGACGAGGAACAACGCGGCGTGCACATCAGCGCAGGCACCCCGCGAGGCCAACACTGGCTGCAAGCGTGGCTGGCCACACCTGCGGGGGCAGAGCATGCGCGCTGATCGCCGACGCCTGATCCAGGCCGGATTTTGCGTGCTGAGCCTGGGCGCGGCACAACTGGCACGCGGCGCCAACATGCTGGCCGTGCGTGTTTGGCCCGCGCCCGATTACAGCCGGGTCACGCTCGAATCGGACACCCCGCTCAAAACCACGCAAACCTTCATCGCTTCCCCACCCCGGCTGGCCGTGGACATTGAAGGCCTGCAACTGAACGCCGCTTTGCGCGAACTGGTCGGCAAGGTGCAAGCCTCTGACCCCAACATTGCGGGCATCCGTGTGGGCCAATACAGCGCCGAGGTGGTGCGCTTGGTGATTGACCTGAAACACCCCATCGCGCCGCAGGTCTTCAGCCTTCCGCCTGTAGCGGCCTATGCCCACAGGCTGGTGCTCGACCTTTACCCCATCCAGACCATTGACCCCTTGGAGCAGTTGATTCAGGAACGGGCCTCGGCCAAGACCACGCTGCCTGCACCGGCCCTGCCCAGCGCAGCCCCTGTGAACGACCCCTTGGGCGAGTTGATCGCACGCCAAACCCGTGCAGGCTCTGCCATCGGTGCACCCAGTCTGCCCTCGCCTTCTGTAACGCCCCCTGCCGCCCTGTCCACCCGCCGCCAAGACTTGACGCCCCCGGCAGGCCCGTACATCGACAGCCAGGACCACCCGCCACGCGCCGTGTCCAACAACAAGGCCGACCGATTGATCGTGATCGCGCTGGACCCGGGCCACGGCGGCGAAGACCCTGGCGCGATTGGCCCTGGTGGCACACGCGAAAAAGATGTGGTGCTCAAAATCGCCAAAATGCTGCGCGACCGCATCAACGCCAGCAGCGTCAATGGCAACCCCATGCGGGCCTACCTGACACGCGATGCTGACTTTTTTGTGCCCCTTCATGTGCGGGTACAAAAAGCCCGGCGCGTACAGGCAGACCTGTTTGTCAGCATCCATGCCGATGCGTTTTTCACGCCACAGGCCAGCGGTGCCAGCGTGTTTGCGCTCAGTCAAGGCGCGGCCTCCAGCAGTGCAGCACGCTGGATGGCGCAAAAAGAAAACAAGGCCGACTTGATCGGCGGCATCAATCTGGGCAGTCAGGATGCCCAGGTGCAACGCGCCATGCTCGACATGAGCACGGCAGCGCAAATCAAGGACAGCCTGATGTTGGGCGGTAGCTTGTTGCGCGAGATCGGCGGCGTGGGTCGCCTGCACAAACCCCGGGTGGAACAAGCGGGGTTTGCGGTCCTCAAAGCCCCCGATATTCCCAGCGTGCTGGTCGAGACCGCCTTCATCAGCAACCCGGCAGAAGAAGACAAGTTGCGCAGCGACGTTTATCAGCAGCAACTCACCGATGCTTTGATGCGCGGCATCCTGCAATACTTTTCGCGCAACCCGCCGCTGGCGCGCAACCGAAGCCTTTAAGGCTTTTGGCTCGTCGCCACATCCCGGTCAAACTGCGCCATCGCCGTGAGAGTGAGCGGGTCGGTGGCCAAGGCGGCGGCAAACTCGGGGCGCACCGTGACGGCATGGGCACCGGCTGCGATCAGGCGCGAGAGCACATCGGCCGATTTGATGCTGGCGGCCAGCAGTTGCAAGCCATCGGCCTGCACCGCCACACAGGCTTCGATCAGCGACCACACATCGCGCCCGTCGGCCTGCAAGCGCCCCACATAAGGCGCCACATGGTTGGCCCCTTGGGCACGCGCCCACAGCAGCTGCACGGGGTTGGACAAACCCGTCAGCAAAGTGGGCACGCCCCAAGCCTGCACTTCGCGCAAGACCGGCTGCCAGTCTGGGTGACAAGGCAGCTTGATGGTCAGGCGCACACGGGCCTGCACGGCGGCGGGCAGCAGCACCTCGAGCCATTGCGCGGCCTCGCCCACATCGGCTCGGGGCAATTGCAGCATCAACTCGGGCATGCGGGCCTCGCCCGCCTGCGCCACCAGCTGCAGATAGCCAGGCAAGCTGACCGGCAAGCCCGCTTGCATCACCAGCGTGGGGTTGGTGGTCACGCCCTGCACCGGTGGGCAACCCGCAGGCAAGGCCCATTGGCGGGCGTCGGCGGAGTCGAGGTAAAACTTCATGCGGCGTCCTGTTTCAAGAAGATGTCTTTGTCAGGGAAAAACTGGCTGTGCAGCGGCAGCAATGCACCGCCCAAGGCACGGGCGTGCGGGCCCACCTGCCCGGCCAGCAACTGGGGCTGGTGCATGCCGTCAAAGCGGTACTGGGCCAGCGCGTCTTGTGTGGCGCTCATCAGGGCGGTCATGAGGGGTGCGCCCAGCGAGCCATCCATCACCACTGCATCCAGATCGAGCAAGGCCGCCGAGCTGGCCACCGTCATGGCCAGCGCTTGGCTGGCTTGGGCGATCCAGGGGGCGGTGAACGGGGCATAAGCAGCGTCCATGATGGCCGCTTGGTGGATCAGCAAGGGGTCGTGCCCAGCTGCCAGCAGGCTTTGCTCGAGCTGCCAGCCCGAGGCTTTTTGCAGCAACTGTGGCGGCATGCCCAAGCCCTTGGATTCGGACGAGGCCAAGCCCACGGGCAAAGAGCCGATCGCCCCGGCGTTGCCCCGTTCGCCGTTCATGATGTGGCCCGACAGCACCAAGCCGCCACCAATGAAGGTGCCGACAAACACATACAAAAAGCTGCGCACGCTGCGGCCATGGCCTTGCAGCAACTCGGCCACGCAGGCGGCAGTGGTGTCTTTGGCAAACACCACGGGCAAATCGGTCAGGCGCTGCACTTGCTCTGGCAAATCGATGTGCTCCCAACGGGCCAGCGCCTGTGCCGCTTGCCCGCCCAGCAGGTCGGCCCATTTGTGCAAAGACAAGGGCGCCGTCAAACCCACCCCCACGGTGCGGGCCCACAAATCGCCCATGCGCGCTTGCAAAGTCTGCAAGCCTTGCGTCATCGACTGGAACAACTGATCCGGATCGGGATAGTCGTAAAGCACTTCCACGCGCTCGACCGGTTGGCCGGTGAAATCGGCCACCAACAACTCCAGATTGCGTCGCCCCACCTGAATGCCGACACTGAACGCGCCCTGCGGATTGAGCGACAGTGGCACCGAAGGCTGGCCGATTTTGCCGCGCACCCGGTCTTGTTTGACCAACAAACCGTCGTCGAGCAAGCGGCCCACGATGATGGCCACCGTCTGGGTTGACAGCTGGGTCAGTCGGGCCAGATCGGCCTTGGGAATGGCACCGTGGTGGCGGATGGCCTGCAGCACGATGCGCTCATTGAACTGACGCATCCCGACGTGGTTGGAACCGCGCATGGCGGAGTTGGGGGATGCGGAGTTCATGCAACGGAGCCGTTCAACAATCAGGAAAAATCAAAGAAGAATCACGCCTTTGCAAAACAAGGCGTTGCCGTAAGCCGTGCCCTCACCGCTTTGAACGATCAGGCTGGCCCCCTTGATTTTCTCGTAAAACGCGTAGCGTTCCACCGACTCAACCTGCTCGGCCTTGAAACCTTCGGCCACCACCAGATCGACCACGGCTTGCTGAGCTGCTGTGCGGTGGCCGTCTGCGCTGTGACATACGCGCATGAAGGCCGCAGGCTGCGCCACATCCACGGCCAGCGGAAACACCGACAACACGGCACGACTCACCCGCTCCAGGCTGTTGCCTGGCAAGCGCACCACGGGCTTGCCCTGACTCAAAAAGTCGGCGGTGAAGTTGGCGTCCACCACCGCCACCCATTCACCGTGGCCCATGGCGCACAAGTGCATCAGCAGCTCTGGCGTCAACAGCGGATCGAGCCCTTTCAGCATGTGACGGCCTCTTCAGAACGAAGGCTGGCGGGGTCAATCGCGCCAGTGATCAGGCCCACGATTTGTTCAGGACTGGTCTCGCGGGTGAGGCGGCTGCAAATGATGCGGCCTTGGCGGAACACCCAGATGCGGTCCACGAGGTCAAACACCTGCCGCAGGTTGTGGCTGATGATGATCAGCGGGATGCCTTGCTTTTTCAGCCCCTTGATGATCTCTTCCACGCGGGCGGTCTCTTGCACGCCCAAGGCCGCAGTGGGCTCGTCCAAGATGATCAGTTTTTTGGCAAAACCGGCCGCACGCGCAATCGCCACGCACTGGCGCTGACCACCCGACATGCCGCGCAGGCTCTCGGACATGTCCTGAATTTTCACGCCCGTGGTCGACAGCATGCTGGCCGATTTTTCGCGCATCGCCTTGTGATTCAGGATAGACAAGGGGCCCAAATTCAGGCGCGTGATCTCGCGGCCCAAAAAGATGTTGGCCGGCACGTCCAGGTCTTCGGCCAGCGCCAGCGTCTGGTACACGGTCTCAATGCCCTGCTCTCGGGCATCGAGCGGCGACTCAAAGTTGACTTTTTGCCCGTCCAGCAGGATGTCGCCGGTATTGGGCTGCTCGGCCCCGGTGATCAGGCGCACAAAGGTGCTTTTGCCCGCGCCGTTGTCGCCCACGATGGCGGCGTGCTCGCCGGGCAAGAGGCGAAATTGGGCATCGGTCAGGGCTTTGACCCCGCCGTAATGCTTGGTCAGTTGCTGAATTTCGAGAACGGGTGTGGATGTCGACATGGCGGCTACTTTCACAATGAATGGACCGGATCATGAATGATTTGTTGAAAAACCGTATTAGTAAAACTACTAGGTTTACTTAGTCATCTTTTTCGTTTCCAATCCGTTCGCGGACAAGAAAACGGTTTCTTGTCCGAATTGACCTCAACAACGGAGATAAACCCATGATCACGAAACGCACATTCGGCCGCCTGGCCATCGCTGCCGCCGCCGCCACTTTGTTCACGTCTGCCATGGCCGCAGACATCACGGTCGCCTACATCACCAACGGCAACACCAACGAAGGTTGGACTTTGATCAACGGCGGTGCCAAGAAAGCCGGTCAGGCCAAAGGCGTGAAGTTCATCGAATTGGCCGCCGACAAAGGTGAGTTGTCGCGTCAACTGGCCATCGTTGAAGACATGATCACCCGCAAAGTCAACGCGATCGCCATCGCCCCTGTGGACTCGGCTGGCATCGCCCCCGCCATCAACAAGGCCTTGGCCGCTGGCATCGCTGTGATCGCCGTGGACACCGGCATCACCGGCGCCAAGATCACTTCTTATGTCGCCACTGACAACATCAAAGCCGCCAACGTGCAAGGCAAGTGGGCTGCAGGCGAGATCAAAGACGGTGACACCGTGATCTACGTGACTGGCGACCAAGGTCAGTCGACTGGCCAAGAGCGCAAGAAAGGCTTTGTGGACGCCCTGAACGCAGGCCGCAAGAACGTCAAGATCGTTGAAGTCGCGACCACTTGGGACCAGACCATGGCCCAAAACGGTGTGGAAGCTGCTTTGCGCGCCAACCCCACTGCCAAGGTGATCGCCTGCGCATGGGACGGCGGCGCTTTGGGTGCCAAGGCCGCGTTGATGGCCGCTGGCAAGAAGCCAGGCGACGTGAAAATCGCTGGCTTTGACGGCTCCCCTGGTGGCCTGGACATGATGAAGCAAGGCTGGCAACAAGCCAACGCCGCGCAAATGCTGGCCAAAATCGGCCAAGTGGGCGTGGAAACCGCCATTGCTGCAGCGCAAGGCAAAAAAGTCGAAGCACGCATCGACACCGGCTCCTTCCTGGTGCTGCCAGCCAACGTGGACAAGTTCGCTGCCGACTCCGGCGTGGGCCAGTTCATGAAAGTCAAGGCTAAATAAGTCAAGGCCTCGATGTGGCCCGCCCGGACCTGCAGGTCCGGGCTTATCTGTTTGAAATACCGAGAAATTTATGAAATCCATCACACGACAAGAGTGGTACGGCGCCCTGGTGGCGGTGATCGTTCTGGGCGTTTTGCTCACCTTCGCTTCGCCTTACTTTTTGACCACCGGCAACCTGTCCAACATCCTGGTGCAGGCCTCGGTGATCGCCTTGCTCGCAGGTGGACAAACCTTTGTGATCTTGACCGGTGGTGTCGATTTGGCCGTGGGTGCGTTGACCGCACTGGCCGGTGCCGTGGCCGGTCACATGATGATCAAAATGGGCATTGACCCTTATCTGGCCATGCTCATGGCGCTCGCCATTGGCGCAGCGGTGGGCGTGTTCAACGGTTACCTGGTCGCTTTTGTCGGCATCCCGGCCTTCATCGTCACGCTTGGCGGCCTGACGCTCTGGCGCGGTCTGGCCTTTGACATGACCGGTGGCTTTGACAACGCGGGCTTGCCCGATCCCCTGCCCTTCATCGGTTACGGCGATGTGCTGGGCGTGCCCATGCCCACACTGATCACCGGCATCTTTTTTGTGGTGATGGCCTTCATTTTGTCGAGCACCAAAATCGGCCGCTACGTGTACGCCATGGGCTCCAACGAAATGGGTGCCCGCCAAGTGGGCATCAACATCCGCTGGTACAAGTTGGGTGTTTACGTGATTTCTGGCCTGTGCTGCGCACTGGCCGCCATCGTGCTGATGGCCCGCATGGACTCGTCCAGCGGCAAGATGGCGCAAATGTTCGAGTTGGACGCGATTGCCGCTGTCATTTTGGGCGGCACCTCCTTGTTTGGCGGTCGCGGCAGCATCTGGGGCAGTTTGTTGGGCGCGGTGCTGATCACCATGATCCGCAACGGCATGAACCTGATGGAAGTCTCGCAATTCAAGCAAATGATGGCCATTGGCGCGGTCGTGATCGTGGCCGTGTGGATCGATGTGGTGCGCCGCAAACATCTGCTCAAGAAATAAGCAAGCACAGCGTCATCGCCGGGACTTGTCCTTCGTCTTAAACCCTGTGGCCTGACCGTTCAGGCCACACCATGTTGCCCCACTGATGCCCATGACCACTCCGATTTTTGTGTTGGGCGAAGCCCTGATGGACTGCATCGCACAGCCCGATGGCCAGTTGCGTCCCCTCATGGGCGGCAGCCCCTTCAACATGGCCCGTGCCGCTGCCCTGCGCGGTGCCAGCGCGGCTTACCTCAACCCCTTGTCCACCGACTTGTTCGGCCAAGGCCTGGCACAGCTGCTGCAAAAAGACGGCGTACAGCTGCAAGGTGGCACCAGCCGCCTGCCGACCTCTTTGGCCGTGGTGCAAGTCACCCACGGCCAGCCCAGTTACGGCTTTTACCGCGAAGGCATTGCCGACCGCGACTACACCGTGGACGGCATTGTGGCCTTGTTGCGCCAGCAACAAACGCCGGGGATTTTGCACACGGGCTCTTTGTTGCTGATTCCGCCCGAACACCACAAAGTGTTGGCTATTTTGAAGGCGGCACGCGCGCTGGGATGGACCATCAGCGTGGACATCAACCTGCGGCCCAAAGTGGCACATGACCTGACCGAGTATGTGCAAGCGCTGCGCGAAGTGATTGCCCTGACCGACTGGCTCAAGGCCAGCGACGAAGACCTGGAAACCATGGGTTTTGCAAATGTCGCCATCGCTGAATCACCGCGTTTGGTGCGCGAACTGCGCCAATCGCGTTCGGGTGCGGCACCCAACACCTTGAGCCGCGTGGCCCTGACCTTTGGCGGCGAAGGCGCTTATCTGGACATCGAAGGCCAATCGCACAGCCTGCCCGTGCCGCGCATCACCGTGGCCGACACCGTGGGCGCAGGCGACACCTTTTGGGGCAACACCTTGGCCGACTGGGCCTTGCAGCCCCATGACGATGCCGCTCGCGTGGCCCAAACGCTCGAAAACGCCATGAAAGCCGCCGCCATCAACTGCACCCGCCAAGGCTGCCAGCCGCCCACTTGGGCTGAAGTTCAGGCGTTTTAAGCCTGTGCAAGCCGTCGGGGTTTGTCACCTGACAGGTCCCGGCAGGTCAGCGACCTTCTTTTTGAGGTGGTTTCACGCGGCCTTGCGGACTCGCCAAGCGCCCACAATCGCGATCAGTCCCGGCACCAAAATCAGCGCCCAAATGATCTTGGACAGGTGCGTTTGCACAAAAGGCAAGTTGCCGAACAGGTAGCCGACCAGCGTCAGCCCCACCACCCAAATGGCACCGCCCACCACGTTGTAGAGGGTGAATTTGCTGCGTGTCATTTCGGCCACGCCCGCCACAAAGGGCACAAAAGTGCGAATAAACGGCATGAAGCGGGCCAAGATGATGGTGATGCCGCCGTACTTTTCGTAAAAGGCATTGGCCTGCAAAAAGGCTTGGCGGTTGAAAAACCGGGAGTCTTCCCACTTGAACACTTTGGGACCAAAGTAGCGCCCAATCGTGTAATTGGTCTGGTCCCCCAAAATCGCCGCCACCAGCAACAAGCCCATGGCCAGTGGCAGGCTCATCAGGTCGGCCCCGCACATGGCACCCACAATGAAAAGCAGAGAGTCGCCCGGCAAAAACGGCATGACCACCAAGCCGGTTTCGACAAAGATGATCACAAACAGCAAGGCGTATACCCAGGCCCCGTATTGGCCCACAAAGGCCTCCAGGTAACGGTCAACGTGAAGGATGAAATCAAGGAGTTGCAAAAGAAGGTCCATGGGCCGATTATCCCCGGCCAAGCCCTAAAATCAGGCGGTGACCTCCCAACAGACCCCGGCGACCGCGCGCCGCCCCATTCGCGAACTCCCCGATGAACTGATCAGCCAGATCGCCGCAGGCGAGGTGGTCGAACGCCCTGCCTCGGTCGTGCGAGAACTGGTGGACAACGCCATGGATGCCGGAGCGCGCAGCATCACGCTGCGCCTGATGGGTGGTGGCACCCGGCTGATTTCGGTGGAAGACGATGGCGGCGGCATCGCCCCGGACGAGCTGGCCACGGCCCTCAAGCGCCACGCCACCAGCAAGATCGGCAACCTGGGCGAGCTCGAATCGGTCATGACCATGGGCTTCAGGGGCGAAGCACTGGCGGCCATCAACTCGGTGTCTGAATTGACCTTGCTCTCGCGCATGGACGGCCAAGCCACCGCCTTTGCACTCGATGGCCGCACCGGTGAGATCCGCCCAGCGGCCCGCGCTGTGGGCACCACAGTGGAAGTGAAAGAACTGTTTTTCTCCACCCCCGCCCGCCGCAAGTTTTTGAAAAGCGACAGCACCGAACTGGCGCACTGCATCGAAGCCGTGCGCCGCCACGCGCTGGCCCGCCCCGATGTGGGCTTTGCCATCTGGCACGAAGGCAAACTGGTCGAGCAGTGGCGCGTGCACCCCGGAGAAGCGGGGCTGGAGCAGCGCCTGGCCGATGTGTTGGGCGAAGAATTTGTGGCGCAGTCCATCGCGGTGGCCTACAGCGCCGGGCCACTGAAGGTGATCGGCCGCGCGGGCCTGCCCGATGCCGCTCGTTCGCGCCCCGACCACCAATTTGCCTATGTCAATGGCCGATTTGTGCGCGACAAAGTGGTCATGCACGGCGCACGCAGCGCCTACGAAGACGTGCTGCACGGCCACAAGCAACCGGCCTATGCGCTGTTCATGCAAATCGACCCCACGCTGGTCGATGTGAACGTGCACCCCACCAAGATCGAAGTGCGCTTTCGCGACAGCCGCGCCGTGCACCAAGCGGTTCGCCATGCGCTGGAAAACGCGCTGGCTGCGCCACGCGCACACAAGCTGAGCGAGGCCGCTGGCGACAGCCCGTTTGCGGCATCCCCCGGGGCTTTGTCCGAGTCAGCGCAGGCGTTCGAATTGCAAAATGGCCCTTCACCCAAGGCCCTGCCCGAATCGGCCGCCTGGCAACAAGGCGGCATGGCTTTTGAACGCCCGGGACTGGCCAGCTTCAACGCCCCCAGCTACAAACCGGCTGATTTTTTGCGCCCCCGTGTGGACGGCGAACAGGCGATGGCCGACCTCAAGGCACTGTGGCAGCCCACAAACGAAGCCCGCAGCGAAGTCAGCGCTGGGTGGTCAAGTGATGGCACCCCGCAGGGCCCAATGCCACCGCAGGCGGCTGAAGCCTCGGGCATGTGGGCCATCTCGCCGAAACCCGACAGCCAGGCGCTGGCAGGGGCAAATGCCGACTGGGCACAAGGCACCCCGGCCGCCCCTTTGCCCGAGGGCGACTGGCCTTTGGGTCGCGCGGTGGCGCAGTTGCATGGCGTTTACATCTTGGCTGAAAACAAGCAGGGCCTGGTGGTGGTGGACATGCACGCTGCGCACGAACGCATCGTGTACGAGCGCCTGAAAAACCAGCTGAACACCGCTCACGGCGATGGCCCGCGCATCGCCAGCCAGCCTTTGCTGATCCCAGCCACCTTTGCCGCCAACCCCACCGAAGTGGCCACCGCCGAAGCCTGCGCCGAAGCGCTGGAACAGCTGGGTCTGGAGATCTCGCCCCTGTCGGCCAA
>JAGNWH010000039.1:0-17099 GCA_017986055.1 Limnohabitans sp.
GGGCATGCTTGTCGGTTCTTGGACGTCGGATCGCGTCAGGCATAACAAGGCATGAAACAAAACGCCAATTATCGGGCAAGCGGCCCATGCTGGAGTTCATTCGGACCAAAACCCTGAACGCCTTCGGCGACAATCCTCGGGTGTCCACCCCCAAGCCCACCCCCTCTTGTGAATTGACCCAGCGCATCCACCAGGCTATTGCCCTGGCGGGTGGTTGGCTGGGTTTTGACCGCTTCATGGCCATGGCGCTGTATGAGCCGGGGCTGGGGTATTACACCAATGCGCTGCAAAAGTTCGGCGCCATGCCCTCTTCGGGCAGTGATTTTGTGACCGCGCCCGGCATATCGCCCCTGTTTGGCCAAACACTGGCCGTGCAGGTGCGCCAGGCGCTGCAGGCCACGGGCACCGACGAGATTTGGGAGTTTGGCGCAGGCACGGGTGCATTGGCGTTGCAGTTGCTGGACAGCCTGGGCGACGACCTTGCCCGTTACACCATCATTGATTTGTCGGGCACTTTGCGGGCCCGCCAGGCCGATACCTTGTTGAAATATGCCGACAAAGTGCGCTGGCTCGACAACTGGCCCAAGGCCATCGAGGGCGTGGTGGTCGGCAACGAGGTGCTCGATGCCATGCCGGTGCAGCTCTTGCAGCGCACAGACGGCGTCTGGCACGAGCGCGGGGTGGTCAGCGCAGGCCAGGGTTTTGCTTGGCAAGACCGCCCGACCGACTTGCGCCCGCCCATCGACATCGAAGGCGAACACGACTACCTGACCGAAATCCATCCGCAGGCCGAGGCCTTCATCACCAGCCTGGCCGAGCGGCTGTTGGCGGGCAAGGGCGGTGCGGCATTTTTCCTGGATTACGGTTTCCCAGAGGCCGAATACTTTCATCCTCAGCGCCACATGGGCACCGTCATGTGCCACCAGCTGCATCAGGCCGACGACAACCCTTTGCTGGCCGTAGGCCAAAAAGACATCACCGCCCATGTCAATTTCACGGGCGTGGCGCTGGCCGCGCAAAATGCCGGGCTGGCCGTTTTGGGTTATGCCAGCCAAGCTTGGTTTTTGTTGAACCTGGGCTTGGCCGAACGCATGGCGCAAGCCTCTTTGGCCGAACGCAGTCAAGCTCAACGCTTGGTGAATGAGCATGAAATGGGCGAGCTGTTCAAAGTGATCGGTTTGACCACCTCGGCCGATGGTGTTGCCCAGGGCTTTGCCCGGGGCGACCGGTCGCATCGCCTGTAACCGGCAGCAAGGAACAGCATGTTGCGTTGGTTGATTGTGGTGTTCCTGGCGCTGGTCATCTTCAGTGGCCTGCAGCCGTGGCTTCAAAAACTGGGTTTTGGCCGTTTGCCGGGCGATTTCCGCTTCAGGCTGTTTGGGCGGGAATGGTTTATCCCTATCACCAGCACCTTGCTCTTGAGCATGTTGGCCGCGGCGGTGGCCCGCTGGTTGTGAGTCGGAAAGATTGCAAAAGCACTAAAACCGTGAACGTGGTACAGTGCGGCACGCCATTGGCGACTTATGCCCATCTCGCTCTTTCTGAGCCGATAGCGCATCCCGGCAGAGGGATGCCAGTCTTGTCCTCCACTGTGCACATCGCCCGCCATGCTCATTGAGAGCTGGGCCCAGACGATTTTTTGCTTCCTTTTGACGCACCTCTGCACGGTGATGTTCTGTGGCAGACCCCAGGGTTTGCACATCGGGGGCGTTTTTTGGCACCAGGACATGCCAATACCCTAGCCGCTGCAAAGCCCCAAGAGGCATTCAAAGCGGCAAGACCCCGTTAGTTAAAATACATGACCATTCATTACTGTTCACACCAACCCATCTCCATGGGAAAATTCCGAATTCAACCGTGCTCCAGGGCTTTGCCCAATGGCGCATTTGGCGCGCAAGTGTCCGTGGCCAGTGGCCGTGGTAGCGCCAGCACCGACCGTGTGATGCGTTTTGTGCCCGAATTTGCAACACCTGCCGCCGCCAGCCAATACGCCCTCGATGAAGGCATGTTGTGGGTGGAGCGCCAGACCTCCAAACCGATCCTGCTTTGAGAAAGACGTTTTAAATGGCTAAAGAAGAACTGATTGAACTGATGGGCGTGGTGAACGAAGTTTTGCCCGATACGCGTTTTCGTGTGACGCTGGACAACGGCCACCAATTGATCGCCTATTCTGCGGGCAAGATGCGCAAAAACCACATCCGCATTCTGGCGGGTGACCGTGTGACGCTCGAGCTCTCGCCTTATGACCTGAGCAAAGGCCGCATCAGCTTCCGTCATTTGGCTGGCCGTGCCCCGATGGCACCACGCCGCCCACCTGCACGCTAAATAAGCAAAGGACTCTGAGTCCACATTGGGCGTGCTTTCACCGGCACGCCCTTTTTGCGTTCAAGCGCTTATTTCTCGCCCATGCTCATGCTCATGGTCTTGCTCAAAGGCTTGATCAGGTAGCTCAGCACGGTGCGCTCCATGGCTTTGATTTCCACGTTGGCCGTCAAACCAGGGCGCACTTGAATTTGACTGGCTTTGTCGCCTTTGAACTCGGTGCCCGTGATCATGACGCGCACACGGTAGTAGGTCATGGGGCCTTGTTTGGTTTCTTCG
The DNA here is from genome assembly GCA_017986055.1 of Limnohabitans sp. Lineage (GTDB taxonomy): Bacteria > Pseudomonadota > Gammaproteobacteria > Burkholderiales > Burkholderiaceae_C > Limnohabitans_A. Next base: position 2,602 of record JAGNWH010000039.1, read on the forward strand.
GTCAACACGTCAGGGCTGATGTAACTCACATTGCCTTGCATGCCGCCATAAATAGAGTAATCGTAGGCGTCGAGTTTGACGCTGGCCGTCTGGCCGATTTTCACAAAGCCGATGTCTGAGGGCAAGATTTTTGTCTCGACAATCAGGTTGTTGCCACCGGGCAGCAATTCCATCACCGTGTCGCCCTGGCGCACCACGCCGCCCAAGGTGTTGACCTTGATGTTATTGACCACGCCGTCCACAGGGGCCACCAGCTCGGTGTGCTCCAACAAGCTGGTGCGGTCATTCAATTGCTCGGTCTGCGTACTCAAGTCTTCTTGGGTCTTGGTCATCTCAGCCTGTGCATCTTGAAAATACTTGTTGCGCTTGCTCGTCAACTGCGCCCCAATGTCGGCGCTGGAACGCTCCAGGCGCAAGAGTTCAGCCCGACTGACGTCGCCTGAGGCTTCGAGCAGGCGGTTGATTTTCAATTCATCGTCGGCCAGCGCCAGGATTTTCTTCAACGCACTGATCTCGTCTTTGAAAGCGCGTTGCCGCTTGTTGAACAGTTCGGTCTGGTTTTGAATGTAGCTGGTGTAAGACAGCAACGAGGGATCGAACTGCAAGGGTTTTTCAAAGATCTCAGCTTGGAGTCTGGTCAGGGTGATGCGCAAGGCGGCCACCTTGGCCTTGGTGTCAGATACGGCCGCTTGTGCGCGCTCTTTTTGCATGGTCGCCAGCAGTTGGCCTGCTTTCACCAGATCACCTTCTTTGACGTGCAATTCGGTCAAAATCCCGCCATCAGGGGATTGAATAATTTGCGTGCGCTCTGCCGCAATGATTTGGCCTTGTGCTCGCGTGACTTGGTCAATTTTTCCAACCGATGCCCAAAAGACCGCCGCAATCAGCGACAGCATGAATACCAACAAAACGGCACGCGAACGGTGAGGTGGTTTGAAGTCGCCGACCGGCATGGGCGACGTGGCAGGTTTGGCGGTCACGTCGCTGACGGGTTCTGAATGCAGGCCGACGCCCAAGGGGGCCGGTGCTTTGGGCAGATTGGAGGGGGTCAATGACATGTTCAGCTCGCAGGTTGCGCATTGGGGCGCTGTTGAAGTTGTTGCAGCACCGTGTCGCGCGGGCCATCAAGGACGATCGAGCTTCCGGCAACCACAATGATCCTGTTGACCAGTGCCAAGGTGCTGGGTTTGTGGGTCACGATCACGAGGGTTTTTCCTGCACGGGCTTCTTCTGCCAATACGGCCATGCACTGGCGCTCTTGCGTATCGTCCATGGTGGCGGTGGGTTCGTCGAGCAGCAAGATGTCGGGCTTGCACAAAATCAAGCGGGTGAAGGCCACGAGTTGCTTTTGTCCATTGCTCAAGCCTTTTCCGCCTTCCATGATGGGGCGCTCCAGGCCTTTGGGGTGGCTGCCGACGATGCGGTCCATGCCGGTGCGGTTCATGGCGGCAAAAATCACTTCATCGCCAGGGTCGGGCAGACCGATCAGCAAGTTCTCGCGCAAGGAGCCTTGGAACAGGCGGTGGTCTTGCTGCAGGAAACCGATTTTTTGGCTCAGCAACTGTCGGCTGATGTGACCCAGCTCCAAGCCATCAATGCTGATGTTGCCTTTTTGCGGGCTGTACATGCCGCTCAGCATGCGCAGCAGCGTGGATTTGCCTGCGCCAATCGGGCCGACAATCGCAATGCGTTCGCCGGGTTTGATTTCCAGTCTGGGCACCGCAATCACGGGTGGATTTTGGCCATAGGCGAACTGCACATCGGTCAAAAGGTAATGGCCTTTGATGTGGGTTGGCACCAAGGGGTGCTGGATGCCGTGGTTGTCCGATTCAAGGGTGTACAGGCGCTCTAGCCCCTCCAAGGCCGCGCTGGCGTGGGAGTGCTGCACCAACAAACCCGGCAAGGCCATGATGGGTGCCAAAATGCGTCCGCTCAAGATGGAGCACGCAATCAACGCACCCATCGTCATGTGGCCTTGCATCACCAGCAACGAACCCACCACCACCAAGCCGGCATAGCTCATTTGCTGCAGCACGACGGACAGGTAGCCCACATTCTCTGTGGCACCGCGCATGCGCAAGTCGCCTTGAATGGTCATCTTGTTGTAGTTGATCCAGCGGGACAAGAACTTCCAGCCGCCCGAACCGGCCTTGATGGTCTCAATGCCTTCTACCGCCTCGACCAGCAGACCGGTGCGCATATTCGACAGGGCGGCACTTTCTCTGGCCAGGTCTTTGACTTGGGTGCGAATTCTGAGCCCCAAGAACAGAGCCACGCCGCCAAACACCAGAGGCACCAGCGCCACCAGAGGGCTGGCGATCAATGCAATGATCACCAAAAACAACAAACTCATGGGCAAGTCGATCAGGGTGAACAGGGTGTTGGCCGTGTAAAAACTGCGCACCTGTTCATACCCCCGCAATTGCCCTGCCAAACTGCCGACCGAGCTGGGTACCTGGTCCACGCGCAGGCTGAGCAGCTGCTGGAACACTTCACGCGAGAGACGGTGGTCAACCCCTGTAACCACATAATCCATCAAATGGGATCGGGCCAATTTCATGGCGTATTCAATCAAGATGCTGAGCAATACGCCTGTGCTGAGCACCACCAAGGTGTATTCACTGCGAGACGGAATCACGCGGTCATAGACCTGCATTGAAAACAGTGAGGTGGCCAGTGCGATCATGCCAATGAAGGCCGAGGCCAGCCCCGCTTCAATCATCGGCAGTCGATGCTGGCGCAGGGTCTGTTGCAGCTGCTGAGCGAAGGTTTTCATGGCAGGCTTCTCACCCATGGCCTGCGACAGTTTGTGCGCATCTGCTTGCGCGTTGAACTTGATCAAGGCCACTTGGCCTTGTAAGGCTGTGGGTGCCAAGCTGTGCTGCCCATCCGCATTGACCAAGATCCACTGGCCTGACGGATCGCAGTCGACCAAGACGACCCAGCCCAATTGAGCGGTGTGCCCCAGCAAAGGCAGGTGGGCGCGATCCGGTTGATCCATGTACAAGGGCGCTTGCAAGCCCATTTGGGATGCGACTTTTTGCAGCTGCAGCATGGGCGCGTCTGCCTGATCCAGGCTGGCCACACTGGCCCTGAGCGCTAAGACGTCGGCGACAGCGCCTTGCATTTGCGCCATGCGCAGCATGGCCCATTCAAGTTGAATTTTGTTGATCATGGCTGTGCCGTGGCTAAGGTGTTGGGGTCCATATTGATGTCAAGTCGCAAGCGCGAACCGACCAAGCTGGCTTGCGCGTCGACCAGCGCATATTCGTTTTGCGCCAGTTCGCGCACTTGGTTGAGCAGGTCCAGCCAGGTTTTCCGGTTGGCCTGAAACTGGCGTTCAAACGAGGCCAGCACCATGTCGGCACCCGAAACTGATTTTTCGAGCGCCGAAATTTGGGCGTAGGCATTCAGGAATTCTTCACGGTCGTTTTGCAACGTTTCCTGAATATCCTTCATCGCAGTCGCTACGCCTTGATCGGATTTGGCGATGCGCTTGGTCAGTGCTTCGGCCTCTACTGCATTGGAAAATCCGGCCCCGGGTGAGTAGCTCAAACCTGCAAAAGCCACCGCTGAGTTGTTGGCGTTGAAGGCATTGTTGCCAACCGGTTTGTCTACGCGCACATACAACTGAGGCCATTTTTCGGCTTCTTTGGTGCGCAAGCGGTTTTGCGCTGAAACCACATCGCTTTTGGCAATCTGCACCGACGGCGAGCGCGTGGCCAAGTCCACCCAGTCGGTTTGCTGCAACTGTTGAAGAAATGCCACCGAGCTGGGCAATGCCGGAAATGGTGCCAAGGTCGGCAAGCGTTCACGCAGATTCACTTCGCCCGACAGTTGCTCCAGTTTGAGCAGTGCCACTTTCAGGTTTCTTTGGGCCGCATCCAATTCCACCTGCGTTTGCAGATGGCGGGAGTTGGCCAACACCAAGTCAATGCTGGAGGAGGCTTCAGCGTCGACACGCCGTTGCATTTGCACTCTAAAACCGTTGAGCCGTGCCATGGTTTTTTGCGCCACTTGCACGCGGGCATGGGCGGCTCTCATGGCTTGCCACGCCTGGGTGATTTGCAGGAAAAGTTGTCTTTGCTGCAATTGCACTTTGAATTGGCTGATGAGCACCTGGTTTTCGGCCTCGGTGACCCGCGATGAGTTCAGTCCACCGTCCCAAATGATTTGTTGTACGCGCAAACTGCGTGACGGCTGCGACGAGGTGTTGCCGGTGTTCGACTCCAACACCGCAGAAAAAGTCGGCCAACGTTGGCGTTCTACGGCTGTGACATCGATTTTTCCAGCGTCCGCTTCCAAACGCGCCGCGACCAACAAGGGGTGACTCTGTTGGGCCGCTGCATACAACGCTTGGATCGTGAGGGCTTGCGAAGCGGGTGCTGGCATCGAAGTTTGGCCCCATGCGGGGCTGATGCAAAGCGCGATGCCTAGCCATCCCGTGCTCACCAAGCGCAGCTTTGCTCTTTTACTGAAGCTGCCGATGTTCAATTTTTGAAATCCCATGTTCATACCTAGTCTCAGACGTCAAGCGAGCCGTACTCATGGTGAATTCGCGCAAAAAAGAAAATATAAGAAAATTTTTCAAGCTTAATTATAGCGAATTTGTATTAAAAATAATTCAAAGGCGGATTTTGATTTTTTTGGCAATTTGCTTGCGAATTTCCCATGACTTTGGGGTTTTTGCCCAGCGCTGCCGTCGTCTGTGGTGTGTGCCATGGCCCTTTAGGGCATGTCCTTCCGCTTGGGTTGATCAGTCCGTGCTCGATCACGATGGCTGGGCCAAGCTTCAAAGCCCTTGAATCGAGCAGCATGCCCCCCAAATAAGATCAAACACAGGGGATTTCATGACCGCCTCAGCCGACGCCTTGCACATTGTTTGTCCGCATTGCCACACCACCAATCGGGTGCGTGTGGCCGATATGGGCCATGCCCCCGATTGCGGACAATGTCACAAAGCCCTTTTTGACGGACATCCGCTGGCGCTGGATGCAGCCACTTTTGACAAGCACATTGGGCGCAGCCAAGTGCCTGTACTGGTGGATTTTTGGGCGCCTTGGTGCGGCCCTTGTCGCATGATGGCCCCTGCTTACGAGCAGGCGTCAAGCCTTTTGGAGCCCCAAGTGCGGGTGGCCAAACTCAACACCGAAGACGCACAGGCCATTGCCGCCCGCTTCAACATCCGCAGTATTCCCACCTTGGCCTTGTTTGTCGGCGGCAAAGAAGTCGCCCGGCAGGCCGGGGCATTTCGCACGGCGCAAGACATCGCTGATTGGACACGTTCGCACCTTTGAGACGGGCGTGCTCGTCAATGCGCCTTGCGCGCGATGGCCTCGATCCGTGCTTGGGCGATTTGCGCACCAATCTGAGGGCCTTTGAGGCCCTGCGCTGCAGCAGCTTGGGCAATGGGGGCCGTATCCACCGAGAGTGCCGCTTGCTGGGCTTGCCGCAAACGCTCGGCCTGCGGGTAAGCCGCTTCTTTAAAACCCAAGCGCCCTCGCGCATCGCATTCGCAGGCTTGCAGCACACGCTCAAAGCGCTCGGCTTGGCGGATGGCGTCGCAGCGTTCGAGCAGGCGCATCAGGGCCTCGGGGCCCAGTTCTGCGCTGCGGTGGATGTTGCCGTGCTCACGCGCTACGACCTCGGCCAGTTCTTTGCTGTCGCTCGGCACGCGCAGGCGGTCGCACACCTTTTGCAAGAGCTTGACGCTGCGGCCCTCGTGGCCGATGTGGCGCGGCAGCACGTCGGCAGGCGTGGTGCCTTTGCCCAGGTCGTGCATCAGGCAGGCCACGCGCACGGGCAGCGGCATGTTCAGCCGCGCTGCCATGTCCATCACCAGCATCATGTGAACGCCCGTGTCGATCTCGGGGTGGTATTCCGGACGCTGGGGCACGCCCCATAGACGGTCCAGTTCGGGCAGCAAGACCTTGAGCGCACCGCATTCGCGCAGCACTTGGAACATGCGCGAGGGTTTGTCGGCCATCAGGCCTTTGGCCAGTTCCTGCCAGACGCGTTCGGGCACCAAGTGGTCAACTTCGCCGTCTGCCACCATGGTCTGCATCAGTGCCATGGTTTCCGGCGCCACTTGAAAGCCGGTGAAGCGGGCCGCAAACCGGGCCACGCGCAAGATGCGCACCGGGTCTTCGGCAAAAGCCGGGGTCACATGGCGCAATTGCTGGGCTTGCAGGTCGGAAAGGCCGCCCCACGGGTCGATGATGTCGCTCAGCCAGTCTGGTGCGTGGGGCGTGTTGTCATGGCCTGTCGGCGCTGAAGCTTGGGCTGACGTTGAAGCTGGTGCGGGCGTTTGCAGGCACGCGGCCACGGCCTCTGGCACCGCCATCGCGTTGATGGTCAGGTCGCGCCGGGCCAGGTCTTCTTCGAGCGTGACGCTGGGATCGGCCTGCACGGCAAAGCCCTTGTAGCCCCGCGCGGTCTTGCGCTCGGTGCGGGCCAGTGCGTATTCCTCGCGCGTGCGGGGGTGCAAAAACACCGGGAAGTCTTTGCCCACTGGCGTGAAGCCCTGTGTGGCCATCTCCTCGGGCGTGCTGCCCACCACGACCCAGTCCCGGTCCTGCACTCGCAGGCCCAGCAGCGCATCGCGCACGGCACCGCCGACGGCGTAAATCTTCATGGGGCGTTTTTGCTGGCTCGCGGCGACACTCAACGCGCCACGCGGAAAGGCTCTTCAAAGTCGATGAAGTCCTTTTCGGCCAGGGCGTCGTCGATCCATGCTTTCACGCCGGGCAGGGCGCACACACGCGCCATGTAGGCTGCCACATCGGCAGGCACCGGCAGTGCATAGGTCTTCAGGCGCATGACCACGGGGGCAAAGTAGGCGTCGGCTACGGAAAATTCGCCAAACAGCATGGGGCCACCGTGTTCTTGCAGCAGCCCGCTCCACAGCTTGCTGATGCGTTCCAGGTCGGCACGAACAGCGGGTTTGTCGCGCAAGGCAAGTGCCCCGATCTCGGGCAAGTGCGCTTCGATGTTCATCGGGCAGGCGCTGCGCAGACCGGTAAAGCCACTGTGCATTTCTGCGCAGATGCTGCGGGCGCGCGCACGGGCAGCACGGTCATGCGGCCAGAGCTGTTTTTCAGGGAATTGCTCGGCCACATATTCGGCAATCGCCAAGGTGTCCCAGACGGCCAGACCATCGTGCACCAGCACGGGCACTTTGCCCACCGGGTTGACCGCCTTCATGCTGGCCTTGAAGTTGGAGTCGGGCGCGAAACTGTCAAAGCGGACATAGACCTCTTCAAAGGCAATGCCCGCCTGGCGCAACAGCACCCAAGGGCGCATGGACCAAGACGAGTAGTTTTTGTTGGCAATGTAAAGCTGGATCATTTTTTTTCAGTCATTCAGCGCCCTGCGCCTGCGCGCCAGCGGTTTAATTTGCTGCGTGGTCCGCGATGACCCAAATAGCCGGGGGCCACGCCTGCAGCACTTGCTGCGCTGATGCCCAGCGCGGCCAGCCCCGGCAACTGACCCGTGGTCACGTTGTCCACCTTCATTGACGCCAGGTTGTCCCGGCTCATGAGCGGTTCGCCCGGTGCCAGTTCCATGGCCGCAGCTTGCAGCCAGCCGACCCAGTTTGGCAAAGGCAAAACAGGGCGACCTTGGCCGTGGTTGACACCGGCCCATTGACCGGCCCGTTTGACCAGATCGCCCAAGGTCAGCACATCTGGCCCGCACAGATCAAAGGTCTGGCCGACGGTGTTCGGCTGTTGCAGGCAAGCCACCACGGCGCGTGCCACGTCGGCCACCCACACGGGCTGAAAGCGTGTGCCACTGCCCGCCAGTGGCATGAAGGGCACCACGGCCTGCAGGTCGGCAAACAGGTTGAGAAATTTGTCTTCGGCCCCAAAGACCACGCTGGGGCGCAACACCGTGAGCTGCAGCCCCCTGCCTTGCAGTGCCGTTTCGCCTCGCGCCTTGCTGCGCAAGTACATCGAAGGGGCTTGCGCTTCGGCACCCAGTGCACTCACTTGCACCAGCCGCTGCACCGAAGCTTTTTTCATGGCGCTGGCGATTTTTCCGGGCAATTCGACGTGCACTTGCTCAAATCGTTCTTCGTTGCCATGCAGCACCGCCACCAGGTTCACGACCGCATCGTGCCCGGGCATCAAGCGGGCCAGGTCGGCTTCCTTGTGCACCGAAGCTTCGATCACGGTCAGCCCGGGCAGGCTTTGTACGCTGCTGGCATTGACAGCGCGGCGGGTGGGCACAGTGATCTGCCAGCCCAGCCGGGCCAGCTGTTCGCAAACATGGCGACCCACAAAGCCGCTGCCCCCCAAAACCAGAATGCGCGGCATGTTCATTTTTTCAATCCCTTGTTCAAACCTGTGGCGGCCTGGTGCATCGCTTCCATGGCCTGCTCGACGATCTGGGTGCGCCAAGCATCGGTGTCCACATAAAACGCGTCCATCAGATCCTGTTTGATCTGCTGACGCAACGCGGCAGGCGCTTCGGGGTGCAGTTGCAGCCAGTGGTCGCCACGCAGCGCGTGCATGACTTTGTCTGTGGGCTGGGTGCCATATTCCATGGCGATGCCGGTGTACTCGGCCTGCGGACATTCCTGGTAGGCCGACATCCACATCAGCCCGGTGAGCATGGGAGATGTGGAGGAGCCGTCATAGATGGAGGTGATGCCTTGGCCCCACCAGGCTTTGGCACGGCTGTAGGCTGCCGCGTCGTCGGCACACGCAAAAATGCGCTCGCCCACACCGCTGGGGCCCAAGCCCGTGTGCAGATCGATCCAGGCCAATTTTTTGCAAGCTTGGCCGTATTTTTGCAGCACCTTGCGCAGCGTCAGGTTGCTCCAGGTGGGGGCTTGTCCTCCAAAGAACAGGCCGTCCGGGAATTCGTGCTGGCCTTTGGAGATAGCGGCCTGAAAGGCTTTCATCCCTCGCTCAGCGATGAACTGGTTGGTTGCCGCAGTGTTGGCGGCATCGGGTGGCCACACTTCGGGCAACAGCAAGGGCTGGATTTCGCGGTAGGCCGGGTTGTCCGGCAGCGCTTGCGTGAAGTCTTGAAAGTTGCGGTTGATGTCCACGTTTTCGTGGGTCACGCGCCGCACATGCGAAAACCCGTGCGGGTTGAGCGCGTGGATGTAGAGCACCGCCACACCCTGGGCTTTGGCTGCTGCACGCCAAGCGGCGTTTTGCAGGGCATGGACTTGCACGCCCGAGCCGCAATAACCCTCCACCCCGTGGCAGGCGCTGCTGATGATCAGCAGCGCTTGGGCGCCGGGGGCACCATCGAACACCACGTCCATGGCGAGCGCTTCAGCGTCCCGGCCTTGGAGAGGGTGGGCGTGCGAGTCCACCGACAGGCCTGCCGACTGCGCCGCGATCAAGAATTTTTGTCGGGCTTGGGCATAGCTGCTTGAAAAGCCGCTCTGGACATCGGACATGGGCGTTCCTGAAGGGGGTTATTTTTGTGTCGGGTTGGCCAGCCACTGAGTGGCCAGTTCCACCCAGTAAGTGCCGCCCAGCGGGATCAGGTCGTCGTTGAAGTCGTAGCTCGGGTTGTGCAGGGTGCAAGGGCCACCGCCATGGCCCATTTCGCGGTGCGCGCCATCGCCGTTGCTGATGAAAACATAGGCGCCGGGTTTCGCCTGCAGCATATAAGAGAAGTCTTCTGCGCCCATGGTGGGCTCTTGGTCGATCACATGCTCTGCGCCCACGATGCCCGACATGACTTGGCGTGCAAAGTCGGCTTCGGCGGCGCTGTTGATGGTGGGGGGGTAGTTGCGCTCGAACTCGAATTCGCACTGCGCCTCAAAGGCCGCGCAAATCGACTCGGCCACCTGCTTCATGCGGGTCTCGATCAAATCCAGCACCTCGATGCTGAAGGTGCGCACGGTGCCTTGCAGTTCGCACGAATCGGGCACCACGTTGGTGGCTTCGCCCGCATGGATCATGGTGACCGAGATCACGCCCGCGTCCACCGGCTTTTTGTTGCGGGTGATGATGGTCTGAAAGCCTTGCACCATTTGGCAGGCAATTGGCACCGGGTCGATGCCGTTGTGTGGCAAGGCCGCGTGGCTGCCTTTGCCCCGGATGGTGATCTTGAACTCGTTGCTGGACGCCATCACCGGGCCTGCGCTCACGGCAAAGGTGCCCACGGCCGCGCCTGGCCAGTTGTGCATGCCGTAAACCGCCTGCATCGGGAATTTTTCGAACAGACCGTCCTTGATCATCTCGCGGGCACCGCCGCCGCCTTCTTCGGCGGGCTGAAAAATCAAATACACCGTGCCGTCAAAGTCGCGGTGCTTGGCAAAGTGCTTGGCCGCCGCCAGCAGCATGGCGGTGTGGCCGTCGTGGCCGCAAGCGTGCATCTTGCCCTGGTGCTTGCTGGCGTGGGCGAAGGTGTTGAACTCTTGCATGGGCAGTGCATCGATGTCGGCGCGCAGGCCGATGCCACGCCCGCAAGCACCACCATCACGCCCATGCACAATGCCCACCACGCCGGTGGTGCCCATGCCCCGGTGAACGGGAATACCCCAGTTGGTCAGTTGCTGGGCCACCACGTCGGCCGTGCGTACTTCCTGAAAGCACAACTCAGGGTGCGCATGAATATCTTTGCGAATGGCCGCGATGCTGGCCGCGTCGGTGAGGATGGAGTCGATGATTTTCATGAATACAGTCTAGCGGGACTTGCAGACCTTTGCCAAGCTGCAGCCTCAAATGTCCCGACTGTCACCTTGGCGGCTGGAACCCCGTGCAAAATCGGGCAAATACTGATTCTCGACTTGTATGCGTAATTCACCGACTTCAAGGCCTTGGCGGGCTGTGCTGGGCGCCCTAGGGACGCTCTTTTTTCTGGGCGTCGCGTCTGCCTCGCCTCAACTCAGCTGCCAGGTGACTTACGCCGGCACCACCCAAACCGTGCTGGCGCGCCCTGTGGCAGACCCTTACCCCGTGCCCTCGGTGGACATTGGGGGGCGTTTCTGGTTCAAGGCGGTCATGGTGGGTGATGCCGACCACATCAACCGAATCTTGTTGTATGCCTATCAAGACGCCAAGCCCCACCCGGTCTTGGTGCACCAAGCCAAATACCTGCCGCCCTACCCACGCAGCTCGCCGCCTTGGGCCATCACGGGGCAGCAGCATGTGTATGCCGGGCCACTCGAGCGGGAATTGATTTACAGCTGCACCTTGGAGGGGCTGACGCCATGAATATTGGCTTGGGACTTGTGTTGGCTTGTTGTTTGGGGGCCCCAGTGTGGGCGCAGTCTGGCCCTGCTGCAGACCCCACCGTGAGCGTGGTGTTTGCGGGCGACACCGTGCTCGATGACGCCCCCGGCGCTTTGATCGCCCGAGGCGGCGACCCCTTTGCCCCGTTCGCAGCGGTGTTTGCTGCCGCCGACATCCGCATGGCCAATTTGGAGTGTGTGGTGGCCACGGGCGGCAGTGCGGGCGATAAAAATTTCACGTTCCGGGCGCACCCGCGTGTGCTGCCCGTGCTCAAGACCCATTTCGATGCGGTGGCGCTGGCCAACAACCACTCGGGTGATTTTGGGCGCGAGGCATTTGCCGAGATGCTGGGCCTGCTCGATCAGGCGGGCTTGGGTAAGCTGGGGGGCGGGCGCAATTTGTCGCAAGCCCATGCGCCTTGGGTGGTGGAGCGCAAGGGCTTGCGGATCGCTTTCTTGAGCTACAACGAATTCATGCCACGCAGCTTTGAGGCCGACCACGATGCCCCGGGTGTGGCGTGGAGTGAGGATGAACAGGTGGTGGACGACATCCGCCATGCGCGTCGGGTGCACCGGGCGGATCTGGTGATCCCCATCATGCATTGGGGCTGGGAGAACGAACGCGTGGCCAATGCCCGCCAGCGGCAACTGGCGCGTTTGATGGTCGAGGCCGGGGCCGATGCCGTGATCGGCGGCCACCCCCATGTCACGCAAGACATCGAACACATCCAGGGCAAGCCCGTCATTTACAGCGTGGGCAATTTCGTGATGAAAGAGACCGACAACGACCACCAGCGCCGAGGCTGGGTGTTGCGCCTGGATCTCGATCGGCATGGGGTGCGGGGCTTTCACACCCATGTGGCCCAAATCCGCATGGACGGCGTGCCTGAGCGCGATGGCCGTGCAGCCAGCCCTTGTTGGCAGCGTGGCGATGTGGCGGTGGGGCAGTGTGTGGCGGGGCAAAAAGCCCTGGCACCTTGAAAGCGGCAGGGCGGTGCCTGCCGGGCTGCGCGACAATCGGCTTTTGACCAGCCGCCTGCCCCCAACCATGAACCCCAATCCTGCCACTGCCGTGGTGCGCGGCGCTTGCCCGCACGATTGCCCCGACACCTGTGCCTTGCTGACCACGGTGGAAAACGGACGAGCCACCCAAGTGCAAGGCAATCCGGCCCACCCCATGACCGACGGCGTGCTGTGCACCAAGGTCTCGCGATACGTCGAGCGCACTTACCACCCTGAGCGCTTGCTGCAACCTTTGCGCCGTGTGGGCCCCAAAGGCGCGGGCCAGTTCGAACCCGTGGGCTGGGACGAGGCGCTGGACGCCATTGCCCAGCGCTTGAAAAGCATTGCCGCACGCGACCCGCAAGCGGTGCTGCCCTACAGCTATGCAGGCACCATGGGGCAGGTGCAAGGTGAATCGATCGCGGCGCGCTTTTTTCACCAACTGGGCGCTTCGCTGCTGGACCGCACCATCTGCGCCTCTGCCGGTGCCGAAGCCTTGACCCAAACCTTGGGCAACAAGGTGGGCATGAAGGTCGAGTTTTTTGCCGAATCCAAGCTGATCGTCATCTGGGGCAGCAACTCGATTGGTAGCAACTTGCACTTTTGGCGCATCGCCCAAGTGGCCAAGCGCCAAGGCGCCAAGCTGGTGTGCATCGACCCCCGGCGCAGCGAAACCGCCGACAAATGCCACGAACACATCGCCCTTCGACCCGGCACCGATGCCGCGCTGGCGCTGGCCGTGATGCACGAGTTGATCGTGCATGGCTGGCTCGACCAAGACTACATCGACCGCTACACCTTGGGCTGGGATGCTTTGAAGGCCCGTGCTTTGCAATGGACACCTGAACGCGCCGCCGAAGTCTGCGGTGTGCCGGTGGCGCAAATCCGGCAACTGGCACGCGACTGGGGCAGCACCGCGCCAGCGGCCATTCGCTTGAACTACGGCATGCAGCGTGTGCGCGGTGGCGGCAATGCGGTGCGGGCGATCGCGTGTTTGCCCGCGCTCACCGGCGCTTGGCGGCACCGGGCTGGCGGCTTGCTGCTCAGCAGTTCGGGCCATTTCCCGGTGCGGCGGGCGGCCTTGCAGCGGCCCGACTTGCTGGGCGAGCGACGCCCCCGCACCCTCAATATGACAACCATTGGTGACGACTTGTTGCGCCCGGCATCGCCGGATTTTGGCCCGTCCATCGACGCCTTGATCGTCTACAACAGCAACCCAGTGGCGGTCGCCCCCGAATCGGGCAAGGTGGTCCAAGGCTTTGCCCGAGACGATCTGTTCACCGTGGTGCTGGAGCATTTTCAGACCGACACCGCCGACTACGCCGACTTCATCTTGCCCGCCACCACCCAGTTGGAGCACTGGGACATCCACACCAGTTACGGCCACACCGATGTGCTGCTCAACCGCCCGGCCATCGCGCCCGTGGGCCAAGCGCGCACCAACACCGACATCTTCCGGGCCTTGGCTGCCCGCATGGGTTTTGATGACCCGTGTTTTGCCGAAAGCGATGAAAGCCTGTGTCGCAGCGCCATCGGCGATGGGCAAGATTTTGAGCAGTTGCTGGCGCATGGCTTTGCTTCTTTGCCACTGCCCGATGCGCCGTTTGCACAGGGCGGTTTTCCAACGCCTTCAGGGCGCTGCGAGTTTTTCAGCCAGCGCTTGGCCGATCAGGGCTTGGACGGCTTGCCCGACCACTTGCCCAATTACGAGCTGGCCACGCCGAGTGGTCGATACCCGCTGGCCATGATCTCGCCGCCTGCACGCCACTTTCTCAATTCGACCTTTGTCAACGTGCAAAGCCTGCGCGACATCGAGGCCGAGCCTGTGCTGGAGATGCACCCCGAGGACGCAGCGGCACGCGGCATCGTCGACGGCGCGGTGGTGCGGGTGTTCAACGACCGGGGCATCTACCACTGCAAAGCCAGGTTGAACCAGCGTGCGCGGGCGGGCGTGGTCAATGGCTTGGGCGTGTGGTGGCGCAAGCTGGGCCTGAATGGCACCAATGTGAACGAGCTGACCAGCCAGAACCTGACCGACCTGGGCCGTGCGCCCGTGTTTTACGACTGTTTGGTGGAGGTGGCCGCCGAAATCCCAACGTCCGTGCAGATGACCGAAAAACCCGAACAGAAAGCGCAACATGCCTGAGCTGAAAATCGAACGCGAACACGCTTTGGGCCTGGCCGGTGCCCGTGCCGTGGCTGAGCGCTGGCGCGAGCAGGCCGAGCAAGAGTGGGGCATGGCGTGTGTGTGCGAGCCAGGCGAGGCCACCGACCGCATGCGCTTTGAACGCAGCGG
>JAGNWH010000040.1:0-17056 GCA_017986055.1 Limnohabitans sp.
CGATGTGCTCAACAGCCAAAGCCAACTCTTCCAAACCAAACGCGATTTGGCCAAAGCCCGGTATGACGTGCTGCTGGGCCAGTTGAAGCTGCGTCAGGCGGCTGGGGTGTTGAAGGCAGAAGATGTCCAGACATTGAATGGGCTTTTCGGACGGTAAAGCCATTGCGAAGCATCTATTGGCAGCAACACAAGGCTGTCAACCTGATCATCTGATATAAAAATACCAGCCAAAATTTGGCTGGTATTTTTTTATGGATGCAGCGTTTGCAATGACTAGTGTGGTGTCAAAAGCCGTTGTTTCAAATCAACGATGACGCATCAGGCATTCCAAGGCAACAATTGGTGCCCATTCTCTTTCAAGACCGGCTGTGATGCATTCATGATTTCGCCGTCCAGAATACGCTGGTATTTTTCAAGATACCCTCGGGCCATCGCCACATGGTTGAATTTTGAAACTGCCCATTGGTGACATTCTTGCGGATTGAATTTCATACCTTGCACAGCCTGCGCCAGTTCGGCAATTGAGTTTGACAAATAGCCATGCTCAGGCAGTACGAGCTCCGGCAACGCCCCGTAAGGGGTTGAAAACACCGGGTTACCAAAATACAGACTCTCAATCACGGCCAAGCCAAAAGGCTCATTCCAACGAACAGGAAAAATCATTCCCTTGGATTCGTTAAGCAATCGAAACTTCAAGGCGCCACCCACCATGCCGTGAAAGTGGATGGAGCGCCATGGGGTGAACCGAAAGGTACGTGACAAATTCAGCCGCGTTCCACCCAGCACAGCCAGCTCGACACCCGCTTGGCGTGCCACCTGAATGGCGCCCTTCAGGTTCTTGAGTGGCCACGAGCCTTTGCCCAAAAAATGATGGCGAAGGCGAGGCATTGTCCAATCTACAGGCCCATAAGCAGACCAATCCAATCCGTTGTAAACAAATTCCTTCGAGCCATAGCGGTCTGCATGGTTCTTTGAAATAAAAACCGTGTTCAGATTCAAAGGCAACGGCGACTTTGTGTTGCCATGTTCGGTCACCAAATAAGAAAAATCAGGCTCATCTTCAATGCGAAATTGCAAATGAACGAGATCGAAAGCATTTCGAGGGATTTGACTCAAAACGCTTTTATTGGGATTGATGCTGATGACTTTTGCAAAATCACAGACAGAGCCTTCAGGCACCAAAAATGTAACTTCATGACCAAGGGCAACCAGACCTTTCGCCAAATCCCAGATGACACGCTCGGTTCCACCATAAGAGTGCACAGGCACACGAAGCCCTTGATGAACAAGCAAGATCTTCATATAAATAGAAAAATCATCAACGCTTTGACAACGCAACACCCGGCTGCTTGAAGTCGTATTTCAGCGCTGCATAACGGAAAAAGCACTCGAGCGCGATGAAAAAGCAAAACAAGAACCCCTCGGCACCACAAAGAAATCCTCGGCGAAAAACGTACAGCTTCAAAAAGATGGCGAATGCTGATGCAAAGCCACGCAGTACGCCACCCGTTTTGCCCAACTGAGCCCTCTTGGCCGCACCATGCTGCACATATTGCGCCAACTTGAGCAAACTGCCATGCACAGTTTCGCGAGAATAGTGCAACAAACGCTCACGCAACTTGATCACAGGCCGTGAGCCGTGGCGCATGACGGCACCCTCATGAACAACGCCTTCAAATTTTTCAACCGAGGCCGTTTTGAACAGTCTCTGCACACCTGCCGTCGATTTCATGAGCGTCAACGGGCGGCCATAGGCCACCTGGTTCCATAAAACTTCCCAAATGGCATCGCGTTGGCTGGCCACAGCGTCGCGGATTTCCTCGGCCAGCGCATCACCAATCACCTCATCCGCGTCGAGAAAGAAAATATAGTCCGCTTTGACATGTTGAAGCAGCCGTGTGCGTTGAACGGCAAAACCTTGCCAATCATCATGGCGGTGAATTTCAGCGCCCATTTCTTGGGCGATATCAAGCGTGCGGTCTGTGCTGCCACTGTCCACGACCACAATCTGGTCTGCAAACTTAGCGCTTTGAATGCATTGGGCAATCCGACGTTCCTCATTCATCGTCAAAATGCCAATACACAGGGTGGGTCGATCTACAGACTTCATGATGCGTTCCATTCCAACAACCCGCGCAAGCGGCCCCACATTCGGGCCACCAGCTTGGGTGAAAACAGGATGACCCGCAGTGGCAATGCCAGAGTGGTCGTCCAGATCAGTTGTCTTTGCAAGCGTTTGGCAGCCTGCAAAGACTCGTGCTTGTTCAAGAAAATAAGCTTTGATTGTGCATGGTGGTAACCACGCAGATATTCGCTGCGCCAAGGCGACTTGCCGCGAACCGAGCCTCGCGATCGATGCAGCACCTTCACTTGAGGGCACAACACCATGGGCAGCTTGGCTTGAAAAAGCCTCAAGCACAAATCATCGTCTTCGTAATACAAAAAGAACTGCTCATCAAAGAACCCGGTCATGGCCATGCGCTCCATGCGCAACAACATGACGGCACCGCAAACAAAGCCAACGCACAAAGGCCCTTCCGCTGCAGGGCCACGGCTGAGCCAATAGGCAGTCGGCCAACGGTAATTGACCTCTGCCTTGACCTCTGACGCCATGAGTTGGGGCGCCAGAACCGCCGCGTCATTGAAATCCTCGGCAGCTGCCAGCAATTCTTGCAAGGCTTGCGGTGTCATTTCGCAATCGGGGTTCAAGAGCAATGCAAACGGCGTTTCAACCTGATCAAGCGCCCGATTGTTGGCAGCTCCAAAGCCAAGATTGCGTCCATGTGCCAACAGCTTGGCATGCGGCAAGAGTGCCTTCACATTGATCGCCGTATCGTCATCACTGCCGTTATCCGATATCACCACATTCGGACAAACAGACAAAAGGGGCGCCAGCATCGGCAAACAATGCGCGCTGTTGTAGGTCACCACCACGATGGTGACCTGTGAAAAAGCCTCATGGTTCATGCAGCGCTCCCCTTCACGCTCAATGGCGCCGTCGACTGCAAGGCTGCAATGTGGCGAGCAACTGCACCTTGTCCTTTGTCCAACATCTTGACTGTTGCAGTCCGTGCCTGATCAAGCCATTCTGGCTGGGCCAATGCAAAGGCCACATGGTCCAATGCGGCCTGCATATCTTGAACACGCACGGCAGCGCCTTGCTCGGCAGCCAAAGCAGCTGCATCTGAAAAATTGAAAGTGTGCGGCCCCATGACTATCGGGCATGCACAAGCAGCGGCCTCAATGAGATTTTGCCCACCCAAGGGCGCAAAACTACCACCCAGCAGGGCCATGCGACTGACAAGGTAGTACGTCTGCATTTCGCCCAAGCTGTCTCCCAACACCACATCGGCATGGGCCATGCGCGCGGCATCGGGTTCTTGGTCGCGCCATCCGCTTCTGCGTTCGCAACGCCAACCCGCTTGCTCTATCAATGCATTCACCTCATCAAAACGCTGGGGATGACGGGGCACCAAAAGCCACAAGACACCAAGCAACTTGAGCTGCTTCAAGCGGACAGGATCGGACTGCAAAGCCTGCAACCACAAAGCTTCTTCGCCCTCCCGTGTACTGGCCAGCATCACGACAGGTCTGGCGGCAAGACTGCCTTGCCAAAGCGCTGCCTGCATTCGGGCTTGCTCTGAAACCGCCACATCGAATTTAATATTCCCCACGACACGCACGTCCAGGCAACCCAAACGCTGCAAGCGCTGCGCATCGGATGCAGATTGCGCCAGCACCAGACTCAAGCCACGGTAAGCAGGACCAGAAATCGTTGGCCAGCGCAGTGCCTGAACAGCGGATTTCTCACTCATGCGGGCATTGAGCAAACACAATGGCACGCCTGCATGGCAACAAGCCTGTACCAGGTTAGGCCAGACTTCGGTTTCCATCAGCAGACCTATACGGGGCTTGAAGTGCATCAAAAATTGACGTGTTGCCTGTGCGGTATCCCAAGGCAACCACGCCTGCACATCACCCGCTTGCATAAGCGTCCTGCCCTGCGCCAAACCGGTGGCAGTGCTGTGGGTCAGCAGAAGACGCATGCCTGGGAAGGCATTGCGCAAAGCCGGTAAAAGCAGGGCTGCAGCGCGGGTTTCCCCCAAAGACACCGCATGAAGCCAGACAAAACCACCTTCAGGCGATTCACCCTCGTAGTGTCCAAAGCGTTGCGCCACATTCAAGCCGTATTCGGGCTCGTGCTGCGCACGGCGGTGCAACTTGCGCCGGAGCAAGGGTTGCAAAGCCCGCATCAGCCAATCGTAGGCAGCCAACACCAGACGCTCGACCCGACTCAATTCGGACGAAGCCCACGCCATCAAACGGACGCCTTATCAAAGAGCCCGTGGTACACGCGGCCAATGCCCTCGGCCTCTCGGGCCAGCGAAAAGTGTTCGGTCACCCTGGCTCGCGCAGCTGCACCCATTTGGACCGCATGCTGTGGATCGCGCAGTACAGACAACACCGCCTGGGTCAATCCTTGCACGTCGTCGGTGTCCACCATTTCACCGGTCACCTGGGGTATGGCCAACTGGTCAAAAGCCCCCGTCCGAGAACAGACCAACGCACATCCCGTCGCGGCCGCCTCAAACGGCGTCAGGCCAAACGGCTCATAACGCGGGCAAGCCACGCACAGCAAGCAACGCTGGTACCAACGGTGCACATCGCCTGCGGGCACTTCGCCCAGAAAGACAATGCGATCGTGCAGACCGGCTTCGTCAATCTGTCGCTGCAGGTCTTGCTGGTAGGCCTGATGCTGGGCTTGGGCCAAGCCCGCAATCACGGCTGTCGCACCCGGTAACTGGGGCAAGGCCTGGATCATGGCGTGCACGAACACATCGCTGCCTTTGTCGGGGCGAACCCGGCCAAATACACCGATGCCGTATTGACCGGGCAAGCCCGAATCGGCCCAAGCTGTCAGTTTGTCCGGTGGCGGGCTGAAGCGAGACAGATCGATGCCATGCGGCACCACGGCGGTGGTATTGGGCACAAAGCTGGCAGCCAGGGGCGTGGTCGAGATGACCGCGTCCATTTTTGAAATCAACCAACGCGGAAAGCGCCCATGCAAATGCTGAGCTGCCGAAGTGAACACCAGCTTGATCGGCAGACGCAACACATCACGGGCAAAAATCGCCGCCATCATTTCTGGGTCGCGCCGCACATGCCAGATGCGAAAAGGCCGCCCTGCTGGCGGTTTGCGTGACAAGGCAATCGCCTGGCCCAGCGTCATGCCATCGATGCCATTGGACATGCGCGTGCCACAAAAGCCCAATCGCCACTGCTTGGCCTGCAAAGGCACCAGCGCGTTGATGGTGGCGGACACGCCGGTGTAGCGCTGCTTCAGGTTGAAAACGATGACCTCCGGGTCATTGCTCAACAAAGAATCAGGTGTGTTCATGGATGCTTTTCCTGGGCTGATCCGCTCAATGCGCCGAAGCCTGAATCAGCGCATCGGGTTTGACCGTGCGCAACAGCGCCAGCATGTCGGCCTCAATGCGGTGCAGTGCGGCTTCGGTCTGGCCTTCAAAGCGCAGCACCAACACTGGCGTGGTGTTGGAAGCGCGGATCAAACCAAACCCATCGGGCCAGTCCACGCGCAGGCCATCGATGTCGCACACCCGGGCCGGTGCACGGAAGGCGCCAGCGGCTTTGGCTTGCAAGGCTTTGGTCACGCTGTGCGGCTCACCTTCGGCGCAAGACACGTTCAGCTCGGGCGTGCTGAAGCTGGTGGGCAAGGCGTTCAAAACGGCATTGGCATCGGGGGATTGGCTCACGATTTCGAGCAAACGGCAGCCTGCGTAAGTGCCATCGTCAAAGCCGTACCAACGCTCCTTGAAGAAGATGTGACCGCTCATCTCGCCACCCAAAGGGGCTTGCCCGCCTGCGGCCTCGATGGCGCGCATCTGGGCCTTGATCAGCGAGTGGCCTGTTTTGTACATCAGGGGCTTGCCGCCTGCGGCTTCGATGGCCGGAGCCAAGCGTTGTGAACACTTCACATCAAACAAAATGGTGCCGCCCGGCACGCGGCTGAGCACGTCTTGCGCAAACAATTGCATCTGGCGGTCAGGGTAGATGTTGTTGCCATCGGCGGTCACGATGCCCAAGCGGTCACCATCGCCGTCAAAGGCCAAGCCCAATTCAGCGCCTGTGGTTTTCAGGGCCTGCATGAGGTCTTGCAAGTTTTCGGGTTTGCTGGGGTCGGGATGGTGATTGGGAAACTCGCCGTCAACCTCGCTGAACAGCTCGATCACCTCGCAGCCCAACGCCCGGAAGATGCCGGGGGCCGAAGCCCCTGCAATGCCGTTGCCAGAATCGATCACGATTTTCATGGGGCGAGACAACTGGATGTCGCCCACGATGCGCTGGGTGTAATCGGCCAGCACATCCATCTGCGTGACGCTGCCGCCCGATTGCAGTTGCCAGGTTTCGGTTTCCATCATCTGGCGCAGGGCCTGAATTTCATCGCCATAAATGGCGCGGCCCGCCAACACCATCTTGAAGCCGTTGTAGTCCTTGGGGTTGTGGCTGCCCGTCACCTGAATGCCACTTTGGCAGGCGGTGTTGGCCGCAAAGTACAGCATGGGTGTGGTGGCCAGACCAATGTCGATGACCTGCACACCCGCCGCCACCAAGCCGCGAATCAAGGCAGCCGAAAGGCTTGGCCCGCTCAATCGGCCATCGCGCCCCACCGCCACCGTGGTTTGGCCCTCGGCCAGCGCCCGGGTGCCAAAGGCTTTGCCCAGGCCTTCGGCCACAGCCTCGTTCAAGGTGGACGGCACCACGCCACGGATGTCATAGGCTTTAAAAATCGAGGGAGTCACTTGCATGGATGAACCAATAAAAAAGGCCACTGAGGCCGACCTTGGGTTTGCCCCTGCATTGTAGGCGGCCAGCGGTTCAAAACCGGCCCGAAAGCACCGGCTTGAAACCGACCCAGCCACTCGACCATGGCCTGTATTTGTGGCTAATATGAACACTTTCGCAGCTGCCACCTGCCCCATTCGCCTTCACCCCGAGACGCAAGCCCATGAAACCCACCGACACCCTCCGCCTCGACAGCCCTCTGGGGCCGATGATTCTGACGGCCACCCCCCAGGGTGTGAGCGGGGCCTGGTTCGAGGGCCAGCGCCATGAGCCCAGCGAGGCGGCCATGCAAAACTGGACGAGCAACGCCGCCAACCCCCTGCTGCAAGAGACTAAAAATCAATTGCTGGCCTATTTCGCTGGCCAATTGAGCCGGTTCGATTTACCTCTGGACTTGTCTGCGGGCACCCCGTTTCAGCAATCGGTTTGGCAGGCCTTGCTGTCCGTCCCTGCAAGCCAGACCCGTAGCTATGGCGATCTGGCCAAGCAACTGGACAAGCCCAAGGCAGTGCGCGCCGTGGGCGGGGCGGTGGGACGCAACCCGGTGAGTATCATCGTGCCCTGCCACCGCATTTTGGGGGCAGGCGGCCAACTCACCGGGTATGCAGGTGGGGTATGGCGCAAACAAGCGCTGCTGAAACTCGAAGGCCACACGGCTGTCTGAATAACTCCCCTCAATGACCACTTCACATGCCAAAGGCTGGCTGGCCGATTTCTTGATCTTGGCCGCCATCTGGGGCTCTTCATTTTTGTTCATGCGTGTGGCAGCCCTGGAGCTGGGCGCGTTGCCGACAGCCGCCATTCGGGTCGCCATTGCCTCGGTTTTTCTGTTGCCCCTGATGTTGGCCAAAGGCCATTGGGCTGAGTTGCGTCAACACTGGAAACCCGTGCTGTTTGTGGGTGTGCTCAACAGCGGCGTGCCTTTCGCGCTGTATTCGTTTGCGGTGATGCACATCACCACAGGTTTTTCGTCCATTTTGAACGCCACCGTGCCCCTGTTTGGCGCGGTCGTGGCCTGGATTTGGTTGGGTGACAAGCCCAGCCTGTCGCGCACGGTGGGTCTGGCCATCGGCTTTGGCGGTGTGGTGCTTTTGGCAGGCGGACAAGCGAGCTTCAAGCCCAACGCATCGGGCATTGCGCCGGCTTGGGCGGTGCTGGCCTGTCTGGGGGCCACGACCTGCTATGCGCTGTCGGCCAGTTTCACCAAAAAACACATCCCCAGCCTGCCGCCACTGGTCACGGCCACTGGCAGCCAAATCGGTGCCACTTTGGCTTTGGCCTTGCCGGCGCTGTGGTTTCGCCCCGACCATTGGCCCAGCGCATCAGCATGGTGGTCATTGCTGGTGGTGGGCATCATGTGCACCGGCGTGGCCTACATCTTGTACTTCAAGTTGATCGAAAAATCAGGGCCTGCGCGGGCCCTCACAGTCACCTTTTTGGTGCCGGTTTTTGCCATCGCCTACGGTGTGCTGTTTTTGGGCGAGGCCGTGACCGCCTGGATGTTGTTGTGCGGCGCGGTGATCTTGGTGGGCACCGCCCTGTCCAGTGGCCTGGTCAAGCTGCCGGGGCGTTGAGTTTGGCGTGAATGTGCACCCGATGCTCGCGCTGCACCACATCGCGCGCCCTGAGCTGTCCACAGCCCCCATCGACATCCTGCCCTGCTGATTGGCGCAACTTGGTCAATACGCCGCGTTGGTGCAGCGTGCGGGCGATCTCGGCTGCGCGTTCCCATGTGGGCCGGGCATAAGGCAAATCCGGCACGGCGTTGTAGGGGATCATGTTCATCAACGCGTATTTGCCCTTCAACAAACGCACGATGCCATCGATTTCTTCGGTGCTGTCGTTCACGCCTTCGATCAGCGTCCACTGGTATTGAATTGGATAGCCTGTGGCACGGGCATAAACCTCTCCCGCCTCAACCAAATCCTGCGGATCAAAGCGTGGGGCTCGTGGCAGTAACTGCGCCCGCAAATCGGCGCGGGTGGTGTGCAATGACAAAGCCAATGCGGGCTTGACGCGGCCTTGTGGCAAACGCTCAAACACCCGCGCATCGCCCACGGTAGAAAACACCAAATTTTTGTGCCCCACGTTGCCGACGGTGCCGAGCAAATCGATGGCGTCCATCACTGCGTCCAGGTTGTGCGAGGGCTCGCCCATGCCCATGAACACGACTTTTTTGACCGGCCGCAGTGTGCGGGCCAGCACCACTTGCGCCACGATCTCGGCACTGCCCACCTGCCGGATCAGGCCTTCTCGCCCAGTCATGCAAAACACACAGCCCACGGCACAGCCCACTTGCGACGACACACACACGCCGTCGCGGGGCAAAAACACGCTTTCCACGGTTTGGCCATCGTGCAAACCCACCAGCAAACGGGCCGAACCGTCTTGCCCCGGATGCTGCTCGCGCAGCGTGGCCAGGCCCGCCAAAGCATGGCTCAAAGCAGGCAGCGCATCGCGCACAGCGGCGGGCATGAAACTCTCCAGCGCTCGACGCCCGCTGTCTTGCGGTTTGGCTTGCGCCCACAGCCGGAGCACACGTTGTTCGTGGCGCTCATTGGCCCCTAAGGCGCGCAAGTGGTCGCGGATGTCCTGAACGCTGTGCATCGACTTCAAGCCCAAGGCGCTCAGTAATGCGGCGGAATTTCGTCGCGCAAATTGCGCATTTCAGCGCCACCGCCCGACTCGGGCAAGCGATCACGCATCTGGCGCAGCTCTTGAATGAGCGCGTCAATTTGCTGCTGCTGGCGGTAGACCTGCGCGTTGAGCTGGTCCAGCAAGTCTTCGGTAAATCCTGCCTTGATTTCCAAGTCGACCAGGCGGTTTTCAATAGGGGTTGGAATGTCCATGGGCTGTATTGGACATGATTTCTGCAGGGGTTCTGACATCTTTTATAATTTGCGCATCGCCGAGTTATCTGAACTACTTGCAGGGCGATTCATAAATCCTGCTAAAGCGTTCGCCAGGCTCCGGGTTTTCAGGGTCGGCAACGCCGACAAACCACTGAAACAAAGGAGCCTTTTTCATGTCCAGCAACTACCTCTTCACCTCGGAATCCGTCTCCGAAGGCCACCCCGACAAGGTCGCCGACCAAATCTCTGACGCGATTTTGGACGCCATCTTCGAGCAAGACCCCCGCAGCCGCGTGGCCGCCGAAACCCTGACCAACACCGGTCTGGTGGTGCTGGCCGGTGAAATCACCACCAACGCGCATGTGGACTACATCCAGGTGGCGCGCGACACCATCAAGCGCATCGGCTACGACAACACCGAATACGGCATCGACTACAAAGGCTGCGCGGTGATGGTTTGCTATGACAAGCAAAGCAATGACATCGCCCAGGGCGTGGACCACGCCTCGGATGACCACCTGAACATCGGCGCGGGCGACCAAGGCCTGATGTTCGGCTACGCCTGCAGCGAAACGCCTGAGCTGATGCCCGCCCCCATTTACTACGCACACCGCTTGGTCGAGCGTCAGGCCCAGCTGCGCAAAGACGGCCGTCTGCCCTTCTTGCGCCCCGACGCCAAAAGCCAAGTGACCATGCGCTATGTCGATGGCAAGCCGCACAGCATTGACACGGTGGTGCTGTCCACCCAACACAGCCCCGACCAGTCAGAGACCTCCACCAAGATGAAGGCCAGCTTCACCGAAGCCATCATCGAAGAGATCATCAAGCCCGTGCTGCCCAAAGAGTGGCTGCAAGACACGAAATACCTGATCAACCCGACAGGCCGTTTCGTCATCGGCGGCCCTCAGGGCGATTGCGGCTTGACCGGTCGCAAAATCATTGTCGACACCTACGGCGGCGCATGCCCGCACGGTGGTGGCGCGTTCTCTGGCAAAGACCCGTCCAAGGTCGACCGTTCGGCTGCATACGCTGCACGCTACGTGGCCAAAAACATCGTGGCGGCCGGTCTGGCCACCCAGTGCCAAGTGCAAGTGGCTTACGCGATTGGCGTGGCCCGCCCGATGAACATCACCGTGAACACTGCCGGTACTGGCGTGATTTCGGACGACAAGTTGTCGGCACTGGTGGCTGAGCACTTTGACCTGCGCCCCAAAGGCATCATCCAGATGTTGGACCTGCTGCGCCCGATCTACAGCAAGACCGCCGCTTATGGCCACTTTGGCCGCGACGAGCCCGACTTCACCTGGGAGCGCACCGACCGCGCTGCCGCACTGAAAGCGGCTGCGGGTCTGTAAGCCCCAAGCAAACGCCAAGCCCCAGACGAGATCAGGGGCCAGCAAGAGCCGCTCAACACCCGTTGAGCGGCTTTTTGCGTTCAAGTTGGGCATCGCCGAAACGTCCCGCATCAACGACGTGTTGGCGGATGCCTGGTTTGTGGCAGCCGACACAGACAGTCGGGGCGGCTTGTTTGGACAATCCAGCCAAACCACGCCAACGGAAGCCCCCCATGTTCAAAGACCGCCTTGATGCTGCCCGCCAATTGGCCCTGGCTTTGAAAAAATACCGAGGCCAAAACCCCTTGGTGCTGGCCATTCCGCGGGGCGCTGTGCCCATGACCGCATGGATCGCCGATGCCTTGAATGGGCAAATGGATGTGGTGCTGGTGCGCAAACTGCGCGCACCGTCTCAGCCCGAAGTGGCCATCGGCGCAGTGGACGAAACAGGGCTGGCTTATTTATCGCCCTGTGCCACGACATGGGGTCTCGACCCGCAATATGTGAAAGATGAAATCAAGCGCCAGATGAAAACGCTGAAGTCGCGGCGCGGGCAATACAGCCAAATCCGGCCCCCCATTCCGGTCCAGGGGCGCGTGGTCATCGTGGTGGACGATGGCTTGGCCACAGGGGCCACCATGATGTCCGCACTGAAGGCCCTGCGCCAACACCATCCACAGCGTTTGGTCTGCGCCATTCCGGTGGCCAGCCCGGATGCCTTGGCCAACATCAAACCGCTGGCCGATGAAACGGTCTGCCTGTCTGCCCCTGAAGACTTCATGGCCGTAGCGCAGTTTTACCAAGAGTTCCCACAGATAGACGATGCACAGGTATTGGCGTTGCTACAAACGAAATTCACGGCGTAGGCGTTTATCCAGCTCGGTCACGCTCAAGGACGTCAAATCCAGCACATGTTTGGCCACAAGGGTGTGTTGCACTGAAGCGTCCAGGTGCGACAACAACTCCCCCATCAATGGGTTGGAAACGAAGAAGGCCAAGGCATTGACGCGGTGGTTCAAAACGGCTTCATGAAAATACTTGGCCAGCGTTGTTGCAAACTCGCTGCGGTGCAAATGCTTGAGGTCTGACCGGGGCGCCAGACCCGCCCGCCCCGCCTCCGAATGCCCCAATGGCGTGCGCTCGGTGTCTCTGGCGGGCATGCGACTTTCCGGGTGAAGCCAGTCGGTCAGCTCCACCAAAGGCGCGGTGAAGGAGGCGCGCTCAAAAACCCTTGCATGCGAAGCGTTGGCCACCAAGATCCAATGTTTTTGAGGCATGGCCTGATCCTTTTTTTTTGCGGGTGAATGATGTGTTGATTTTTTGGGATGACCACTCAGGGGTCAATTGATCTGTCGGCATAGCGCTTTTGGCATCGCGACCATCACCTCTCGGTCATGTCTGGCCTTAGGTTGATCGACATCAAGCCCTTGCAAACGGGTTCATGCGCCAATCCAAAGACTTGGCAAAAGTTGCTGCTCTGCCTGCGCTTGTGCATTCCTGAGCTGATGTATGCCCGCAACGTCCACACCCCTGAAATGCCCCAACAGACCACGCCAACCGAATGCGTTTTCATTGCCAAAAACCTCACCAAGGTCTATGGCGAAGGGGCTACTGCGGTTCAGGCTTTGCGCGGGGTGGATTTGCGCATCACGCCGGGCGAATTTGTGGTCTTACTGGGGGCTTCTGGCAGCGGCAAATCGACCTTGCTCAACATTCTGGGAGGCTTAGACAGCGCCACGGCCGGAACCGCACAATGGGTCCATCAGGGTGAAACACACGACCTGACGGGTGCCAGTGACGCGGAACTCACCCGTTACCGGCGCGAGCATGTGGGCTTTGTGTTCCAGTTCTACAACCTGATCCCGAGCCTCACAGCGCTGGAGAACGTGGCGCTGGTCACAGACATTGCACAAGATCCCATGCGTCCTGAAGACGCTTTGGCTTTGGTGGGCTTGAGGGACCGCATGAACCACTTTGTGTCTCAACTCTCCGGTGGCGAACAGCAACGCGTGGCCATTGCCCGCGCCATCGCCAAACGGCCTCAGGTGCTGCTTTGCGACGAACCCACGGGTGCGCTCGACTGTGCCACCGGCATCGTGGTGTTGCAGGCCATCGAAAAAGTCAACCGCGAACTGGGCACGACCACTGTGGTCATCACGCACAATGCGCCCATTGCCGACATGGCCGACCGCGTGATGCGCATGGCCGATGGCCGCATCGTTGACATCCGCTTGAACCCCCATAAAGTCGCCGCAGCCACGCTGCGATGGTGATCTGGCCATGACAGCACTGCACACCAAACTGTGGCGCGACCTGCACCGACTGTGGGCGCAGGTGCTCACCATTGCTGTCGTGGTGGCCATTGGCGTAGCCGGTTTTGTGGGCATGTTCTCGGTGCACGAATCGCTCAAAGGCTCTCGCGACAGCTTTTACCGTGACAACCGTCTGGCCGATGTGTTCATTCACCTGAAACGGGCGCCAGTGGTCTTGCGTGATCACCTTGCAGCCATCGAAGGCGTCGCCGAAGTCCAGCTCAGTGTGGTGATGGACGCACAAATCGCCCTGCCCGATGCACAGGCGCCCGTGACGGGCCGCTTCATCGGCATCGACCTGACACGGGTGCACGGACAACGGCAAGGCCTGAACGCCCTGAGCCTGCGCAGTGGTCGCTGGCCAGAGCGGGGGCATGTGATGGAGGCTGTGGTGAGCGACCGTTTCGCTGTCGCCAGGCAGCTGAAACCCGGCGATCGTGTCAATGCCATCCTGAACGGTCGGCTGCAAAACATTCATCTGGTGGGGACCGTCGTGTCACCCGAATACGTGTTTGCCTCGCGGGGTGGTGCGCCAGATGACCGGACATTTGGCGTCTGGTGGGTTGACCAAGAACGCATGACCCAAGTGTTTGACATGCAAGGCGCGTTCAACCAGGCCGCGCTGCGCCTGCACGATCCTGCTTGGCTGCAAGCGGTGATTGACCAAACAGACCGCCTGCTGGACGCCTATGGCACACGGGGTGCGGTGGGGCGCGACCAACAAATTTCTGCGCGGATTGTGAGCGACGAACTCTCGCAACTGAAGGTCATGGGCACGGTATTGCCCTCGATTTTTTTGCTTGTCTCCATGTTCATCCTGAATGTCGTGGTGAGCCGCCAAGTGGCAACGCAACGCAGCCAAATCGCGGCGCTCAAGGCCTTGGGGTACGACGACAGCGCGATCGTCTGGCATTACCTGGGCCTGGCCATGGCCATCGCCGGCCTCGGTCTGCTGGCTGGCTTGCTGCTCAGCCGATGGATCGGCCTGCTCGTTTTGGACATGTATGACGACATTTTTCGCTTCAACCAGTTGGCATATGGCACCACGCCCTGGCTGGTCGTCGCCGCCGCAAGCGTCGCACTGGCCGCCGCCATCATGGGCACCTGGGGGGCCATACGCACCGTGGTGCGGCTGAAACCCGCCGTTGCCATGCAGCCGCCATCGCCCCCGACTTACCAGCAAACACTGATCGAGAGACTGGGCCTCGGCCGACACGTCAGTGTGGGGACCCTCATGGTGGTGCGCAACTTTGAGCGACGCCCCTGGCGTTCGGTGTTCACCGTCACGGGCATTGCCTTGGCGGTCGCCTTGCAAATTTCGGGGGCCTTCTGGCTGGATGCCATCGCACACATCGTGGACATCCAGTTTCGCCAAACCCAGCGCGGCAATGTGGTGGTGAATTTTCAGCACCCCGTCGCCCCCACTGTGGCGCAAGAACTGAAACGACTGCCAGGGGTGATCCACGCCGAACCCTACCGAAGTGAAGCCGTGCGCCTGCACTGGCGCGGCCTGGCCGAAGACGGAAATCTGCTGGGCTTGCTGGGCACCACGCGGCTGCTGCGGCCGGTGGACGAACAGCGCGGCCCTGTCCGAATACCGCCTCAAGGCCTGGCGGTCTCATGGCTGTTGGCCAAAAGACTGGGTTTGCAGGTGGGCGATCGGGTCGAGGTGGAGTTCCGCATGTGGCATCAGGCCCGCGCCACGGTCGAGGTGGTCGAAATCGTGCACACCCTGATGGGCAAGCAGGCCTTCATGGACTTTGCCACCATGAACACTTTGTCGCGTGATGGCTCGGTCGCGAGTGAAGCCACTCTGCAAGTCGACCCTTTGGCCATGGGTGCGTTTTGGCAAGCCGTCAAACAAGCCCCTCTCATCACCGCCGTATTCGACAAGGCCGCATCACTGGCCAGCTTCCAGGAAACCACATCAAGGAGCATGGGGGTTTTCAGCAGCATTCTCACGCTGTTTGCTGTCGCCATGGCAGTGGGCATTGTCTACAACGCCGCACGCATCAGCCTGTCAGAACGTGCCTGGGAATTGGCCAGTCTGCGGGTGCTGGGCATGACACGCGCCGAAGTCTCGGTCTTGTTGCTGGGCCAACTGGCTGCCGAACTCTTGCTGGCCCTGCCCCTGGGCGCGGCAGCGGGTTGGGGACTGGCCACAGTCCTGATGCGCTTGATGTCTTCCGACAACATCGATTTTCCCGTCGTCATCGCACCATCAACTTATGCCTCGGCTGGGCTGATTGTCTTGGCGGCTGGCTTGGTCAGCGCCTTGCTGGTGCGTCGAAAAATTGACCAGCTGGATCTGGTCGCCGTTTTGAAAGTACGCGAATGAACCCGAACACCTCACCTGGTTTTCTGAAACGCTGGGGGCCTTGGGGCTTGGCTGCATTGGGCGTCATCGCCCTGATGTACTGGGCACTGATGCCGCGCCCCTTGGTCGCAGAGGTCGGCACGGTCAGCACCGGACGCTTTGAGCAGGCGATTGACGAAGACGGCCAGTTGCGCGTGAAAAACCGTTATGTCATTTCAGCCCCCATGCCTGCCGAACTGGTCAGACCCACACTCAAAGTCGGTGACAACATTCACGCGGGGGATGTGGTGGCCAGGCTGACACCACTGGCGCCTAACATGATCGACGACCGCAACCAACGGGTGCTGCAACAACGTGTAGGCCGAGACGACGCCGCACGCATGGCTGCCGCAGCGCAACTGCAACGCCTGCAAACCACTTTGACCCAAACCGAACTGGAAGCGCAACGGGCCCAAAAACTCGCCAGCGAAAACTTCATTGCCACTGCAGCGCTGGACCAGGCTTTGCTGGCCCAACGTGCCGCAGCGCAGGCATTGGCCGCGGGGCAGGCCCAATTGCGCGCAGCAGAATTCACGCTGGCCGAGTCTCAAGCGGCGTTGACCCAATCACACCCTTCGAGCCTGACGCCCACAAACACCTTGTCGCTCAAAAGCCCGGTCGATGGTCAGGTGGTCAAACTGCACCTGAGCAGCAGTGCGCCGGTTTTGGCAGGGCAAGCTTTGCTGGAGATCGGTGATGTCCGTGACATGGAGGCTGTCGTGGATGTTCTGTCATCAGATGCACGGCAGATGACAACGGGGGCCACCGTGCTCATTTCAGCAGGCGTTGGCACACCGCCCTTTTCTGGCCATGTCACCCGGATTGAACCCGTGGCCTTCACCAAAGTATCGGCACTGGGAATCGAAGAACAACGGGTCAATGTGATCATCGACATGGACCGCTTGCCGGACAGTACGCAACGCCTGGGTGAGGGCTTTCGGGTAGACGCGCACATCACGCTGTTCGAGCAAGACAACGCCCTGCTGGTGCCCAGTGCCGCACTCTTGCGCGAAGGCACGGGCTGGCGAGTTTTGGTGGTCCAAAACGGCCGTGCACATGCCAAAAATGTGACCGTCAAAGAACGCAACGCCGACGTGGCCTGGGTTCAAGCCGATGAAAAAGGGGGCGTGCGTGCTGGCGATTTGGTGCTGCTCTACCCTGGCACCATCACCGACGGTCAGAGAGTCAGCACCAAAACCGAAGCGGGCAAATAACGCACGCACAGCGCCTTGGGCCTCGGCGAAACAGCGGCAGAGACAAAACCAAGCTCTGCCAGTCAAGCGCCTTGCAGGCGTCCATGGACGCGGCAACCATGCGACAAGGCCTATTTCAGATTGC
>JAGNWH010000041.1:0-16952 GCA_017986055.1 Limnohabitans sp.
CACCGGTTTGGCCGCAACCAGGTTGGCCGCAACCGGGGTCATGACCTTGGGCGTCGCCACGGTCTTGGCCTCGGCCACTGCAGCCACCACAGCGGCTTTGGCCTTTGCTTTGGGGGCATGGCTCAGGATGAACTTGACCAGTTGCGGGTAGACCACATCGCGCCAGCGGCGGCCGCTGAAGATGCCGTAGTGGCCCGCACCAGGCACTTCCAAATGCAGGCGCTCGCTTGCGGGCACGCCGCTGCACAAGTCTTGCGCGGCGCGTGTCTGGCCGGAGCCGGAGATGTCGTCCAGCTCGCCTTCCACGGTCATCAGGGCCGTGCCCTTGATGTCTTGCGGGCGCACGCGTTCGACTTTGCCGTCCACGCCTTTCACATCCCAAGTGCCGTTGACCAGTTTGAAGTCCTGGAACACGGTTTGGATGGTTTCCAGGTAGTAGTCGGCGTCCATGTCGAGCACGGCGTTGTACTCGTCGTAAAACTTGCGGTGCGCTTCGGTGCTGGCGTCGTCACCTTTGATCAAGTCTTTGAAGTAGTCGTAATGGCTGGTGGCGTGGCGATCGGGGTTCATGGCCACAAAGCCGGTGTACTGCAAGAAGCCTGGGTAGACGCGGCGACCAGCGCCTGGGAAGGACGCGGGCACGCGGTAGATCACGTTGTTCTCAAACCACTCAAAACTCTTGTTGGTGGCCAGGTTGTTCACCGAAGTGGGCGACTTTCGGGCATCGATCGGGCCGCCCATCATGGTCATGGTCAGCGGGGTTTTTTCGCCACGGCTGGCCATTAAGGACACCGCAGCCAGAACGGGTACGGTCGGCTGGCAAACGCTGACCACATGGCAGTTGCCGTAAATGGATTGCAGGTGGCGAATGAATTCCTGCACGTAGTTGATGTAGTCGTCCAGGTGGAATTCACCGTCCGCCAAGGGCACCAGACGGGCGTTTTTCCAGTCGGTGATGTAGACCTTGTGGTCTTGCAACATGGTTTTGACGGTGTCACGCAGCAAGGTGGCGTAGTGGCCCGACAAAGGTGCCACGATCAGCACGGTGGGTTGGGCCTTGAGCTGGGTGAGTGTGGCGGTATCGTCAGAGAATCGTTTGAAACGACGCAGCTCACAGAAAGGCTTGTCGATCTCGATGCGCTCGTGCACAGCGACATCGGTTTTGTTGACCTTGATGGTGCGGATGCCGAACTCTGGCTTTTCGTAGTCCTTGCCCAGGCGGTGCATGAGGGCATAGCCAGCCGAAGCCCGTTGGGCCATGGGCGTTTGAGAAATCGGGTTCAGTGGGTTGCTGTACAGCTTGGCTGCAGCTTGTGCCAGATCGGAAAAAGGCTCCATGATCGAGCGTTGAGTTTCAAAAATCTGATAAAGCATGTGACAGTTTCCCTTGCAACAAAATGGTGCGCTGCAGCAATACTACAGGAGACCACCCGGTATTTTTTGAGTTTGGCCCCTAATCGGCAGTCACCTTCCGGACCGCCCAAAAAGAAACCGCCCCGTCAGGGGCGGTTGCAAGCCGGATGTCAGTCTTGCTGACCGTCAATTCAGACGACTTTGGCGATCGATGCGCAGACGTAGTCGATGTTTTTGCTGTTGAGCGCAGCCACACACATGCGACCGGTGTCGGTGCCGTACACGCCAAACTCGTTGCGCAGGCGCACCATCTGGTCTTTGGTCAGGCCTGAGTAGCTGAACATGCCGATTTGGGTGGTGATGAAGCTCATGTCTTGCTGCACGCCTGCGGCTTTGAGGCTGTCCACCAGTTTTTGGCGCATGGCCTTGATGCGCACGCGCATTTCGGCCAATTCGCTTTCCCACTGAGCACGCAGTTCGGGGTTGTTCAAAACCGCGGCCACCACCGCACCACCGTGGATGGGTGGGTTGGAGTAGTTGGTTCGGATGGCGATCTTCAATTGCGACAGCACGCGCGAGGCTTCTTCTTTGTCAGAGGCCACGACCGACAGGGCGCCCACGCGCTCGCCGTACAGGCTGAAGCTCTTGGAGAAAGAGGTGCTGACAAAGATATTCAGGCCCGCAGCCACGAATTTGCCGATCACAGCACCGTCTTCGGCGATGCCATGGCCAAAGCCTTGGTATGCCATGTCGAGGAAGGCGGTCAAGCCCTTGGCCTTGACCACGGCGATCACTTGGTCCCACTGCGCATCGGTGATGTCATAGCCGGTGGGGTTGTGGCAGCAAGCATGCAGGACCACGATGGTGCCCGCAGCGGCGGCATTCAGGCTGGCCAGCATGCCCTCGAAGTTCACGCCACGCTTGGCCGCGTCGTAATAGGCGTAGGTGTCGACTTCAAAACCGGCGTTCACAAAGATGGCGCGGTGGTTTTCCCAGCTGGGGTCCGAAATCAAGACTTTGGCATTGGGGCTGACTTTTTTCAAGAAATCGGCACCGATTTTCAAGCCACCGGTGCCGCCAATGGCTTGCACGGTGGACACTCGGCCAGACTTGACCACATCGGAGTCAGCGCCAAACACCAGCGCCTTGACGGCGTTGTCATAGGCCACGATGCCGTCAATCGGCAAGTAACCGCGGGCGGTTGGGGTGGCCATCATGGTTTTTTCGGCCGCTTGCACGCACTGCAACAGGGGCAGCTTGCCGTTGTCGTCGAAATACACGCCCACGCCCAGGTTGACCTTGTTGGGGTTGGTGTCTGCGTTGAATTGTTCGTTCAGACCCAAGATCGGGTCGCGGGGGGCCATTTCGACGGCGGAAAACAGAGACATGAAGGTTTCCTGTAAAACGAGGTAAGCGCAGGACGCGAAGGTGTCGATTTTACAGGCCTCAAGCCAATGAAAAGCGCTTCGGCTGCATTCGAAGCAAGTTCATAAAAACGATTTTGCGCATAAAATATGCGCATCTTTGATGGAGTTTTGCATGTTGCGCTTTGAAGATGCCCCCAAAAAACCAGCCAATTTGTCGCTCAATGCCGAGGTGCTGGCCATGGCCCGTGAATTGGGCATGAATGTGTCCAAAACCGTAGATGCTTTGCTGACCGAAGAGGTCAAGCGCCAGTATTGGGCGCGTTGGCAGTTGCAAAATCAGGATGCGATTGCCAGCTACAACGCTCGGATTGAGCAAGAGGGCTTGCCCTTGGATGCTTTTCGGAGCTTCTGATTCATGGCCCAATTTGATGTTTATGCCCACCCTGATGCCAGGATGCGCGAGCGCACGCCGTATTTGCTGGATGTGCAAAACACCTTTCTGGACCGCATTGCCACACGTGTGGTGATCCCTTTGCGTGGTGTCGAATTTGCACCTTTGCCCATGCGTGATCTCAACCCTGTTTGCACGGTAGAAGGGCAAGCTGTTGTTCTCGACACTGCCGCACTCGCCGCTGTACCTTTGCGGTGGTTGGGCGCGCCGCTTTTGAATTTGCGTGCACAGTCCCCCGAGGTGGTCAATGCTCTCGATATCCTGTTTGGCGGCTATTGACGACAGGTTTTTTGATGCTTGCGCACGCACGGTGTTTAACCCACCTGGCCTTTCCACCTGAAACGAGTTCCCATGTCTGAAATCATCCCTCTGGCAGAAGTGGCGGCAATTCCGCCCTCTGGACAGTTCGTCAGCTATCCCGGCTCGCCCTTCGAGCTGTACCAACCTTATCCGCCCGCAGGCGATCAACCTGTGGCCATCGAACAACTGGTCGAGGGCGTGCACGACGGCGAGGTGTTCCAAACCCTGCTGGGCGTGACGGGCTCGGGCAAGACCTTCACCATGGCCAATGTGATCGCGCAGCTGGGGCGGCCGGCCATTGTGTTTGCGCCCAACAAAACGCTGGCGGCGCAGCTGTACAGCGAGTTCCGTGAGTTTTTCCCGAAAAACGCGGTCGAATATTTCGTCAGTTATTACGACTATTACCAGCCCGAGGCCTATGTGCCTCAGCGTGATTTGTTCATCGAGAAAGACTCGGCGATCAACGAGCACATCGAGCAAATGCGCCTGTCTTGCACCAAAAGCATCATGGAGCGGCGCGATGTGGTGATCGTGGCCACGGTGTCGGCCATTTACGGCATTGGCGAGCCCGAGAGCTACCACCGCATGATCATGACGCTGCGCACGGGGGACAAGCTGGGTCAGCGCGACGTGATCGCGCAGCTGATCCGTATGCAGTACCAGCGCAACGACATGGAGTTTTCGCGCGGCAAGTTCCGGGTGCGGGGAGACACGATTGACGTTTTTCCGGCGGAGCATTCCGAGTTGGCCATCCGCATTGAGTTGTTTGATGACGAGATTGAAAGCCTGCAATTGTTTGACCCCTTGACGGGCCGCATCCGCCAGAAGATCCCGCGTTTCACGGTGTATCCCTCCAGCCATTACGTCACGCCGCGAGACAAGGTCTTGGCCGCCGTGGAAACCATCAAGGTCGAGCTGGCTCAGCGTCTGAAAGAGTTGGTGGGCATGGGCAAGCTGGTCGAGGCCCAGCGCCTGGAGCAGCGCACCCGTTTTGACCTGGAAATGCTGTCTGAAGTGGGCCACTGCAAAGGCATTGAAAACTACACCCGGCATTTGTCGGGCGCAGCCCCCGGCGACCCGCCCAGCACCTTGACCGATTACATGCCGCCCGATGCGATCATGTTTTTGGACGAGAGTCACCAGATGATTGGCCAGCTCAACGCCATGTACAACGGCGACAAAGCCCGCAAGACCACGCTGGTGGAATACGGCTTTCGGCTGCCCAGTGCTTTGGACAATCGGCCGCTCAAGTTTGAAGAGTTTGAAAAGCGCATGCGCCAATGCATCTTCGTATCGGCCACACCCGCCGACTACGAAAAGACCCACGCTGGCAAGGTGGTCGAGCAAGTGGTGCGCCCCACCGGCTTGGTCGATCCGCAAGTTGAAGTGCGCCCGGCCACCCACCAGGTGGACGATGTGCTGCAGGAAATCCGCATCCGGGTCGAAAAGAACGAGCGTGTCCTTATCACCACCCTGACCAAGCGCATGGCCGAGCAGTTGACGGATTACATGAGTGACAACGGCGTCAAGGTGCGCTACCTGCACAGCGATGTGGACACGGTGGAGCGGGTGGAAATTTTGCGTGATCTGCGCCTGGGCGCTTTCGATGTGCTGATCGGCATCAACTTGCTGCGCGAGGGATTGGACATTCCCGAGGTGTCGCTGGTCGCCATTTTGGATGCCGACAAAGAAGGCTTCCTGCGTGCCGAGCGCAGCCTGATCCAGACCATTGGCCGTGCCGCGCGTAATTTGAATGGTCGGGCGATTTTGTACGCCGACCGCATCACCGAGTCGATGAAAAAAGCCATGGGCGAGACCGAGCGCCGCCGCATCAAGCAATTGGCACACAACGAGGCCATGGGCATCACGCCCAAGAGCATCGTCAAAAAGGTGAAGGACCTGATCGACGGCGTTTACAGCGAAAAGTCGGGCAAAGAAGCCGAGCGCCTAGAGCAGGCTGCTTTGCAGCGGGCAAAGGTCGAGGACATGACCGAAAAAGACATCGCACGCGCCATCAAGCAGCTTGAAAAGCAAATGATGGAGCACGCCCGGAACCTGGAGTTCGAAAAAGCCGCGCAAGTCCGCGACCAGCTGGGCATCTTGAAAGAGCAGGCCTTTGGTGCCACAGGTGGCGACAACATCGTGCCTTTGATTCGGGCTTGAATAACCCTATAACCTGAGTGATTTGATCGGGATTGGGCTATACTTGACTCGTTTAGTCGGGAACCTGCTCAGGCAGGCCACAGACCGAGTCCCCATCCACATCAGGAGTCTGCCATGCGTTTAACCACCAAAGGCCGTTTTGCCGTCACCGCCATGATCGATTTGGCTTTGCGTCAAGACGCAGGCCCTGTGACTTTGGCTGCGATCAGTCAGCGTCAACAAATTTCACTGTCCTATCTGGAGCAGTTGTTCGGCAAACTGCGCCGCCACAACCTGGTCGAATCCACGCGTGGCCCTGGCGGCGGTTACACCTTGGGGCGCAAATCCACAGAGATCACGGTGGCTGACATCATTTTGTCGGTGGATGAGCCCATCGACGCCACCCATTGCGGTGGCAAAGAGAACTGCAATGGCGGCGATGGCCGCTGCATGACGCACGACCTGTGGGCGTCGCTTAATTCCAAAATGGTTGAGTTTTTGGACTCCGTTTCACTGCAAAAGTTGGTGGACGACCAATTGGCCAAAGGCCTTGTGGTGGAGTCCAAACCCAATATCAAACGTGCCATTTCTCCCATGCCGGTCGTTAAACCGATCCGTGTGAATGTGCCCAACTCGGTTTTCGACCTGGGCAATATGTTCGCCAAATCCTGATCCTTGAAGAAGTACAGACCATGACCACACCCCACTTTCCCATTTACCTCGACTACGGCGCGACCAACCCTTGCGATCCTCGCGTGGTGGACGCCATCGTGCCCTGGTTGCGTGAGCACTTTGGCAACCCTGCATCGCGCACCCATGCTTGGGGCTGGGAAGCCGAAGCGGCCGTTGAAAAAGCCCGTGAACAAGTGGCCGACTTGATCGGAGCCGATTCCCGCGAAATCGTCTGGACCAGCGGTGCCACCGAATCCAACAACCTCGCCATCAAGGGTGCAGCGCACTTCTACAAGTCGCGTGGCAAGCACCTGATCACGGCCAAGACCGAGCACAAAGCGGTGCTCGACACCATGCGCGAACTGGAGCGCCAAGGCTTTGAAGTCACTTACCTCGACGTGCAGGCTGATGGTCTGCTGAACATGGACGCACTCAAGGCCGCGATTCGCCCTGACACCATTTTGATCAGTGTGATGTTCGTGAACAACGAAATTGGCGTGATCCAGGACGTGACCGCGATTGGTAACTTGTGCCGTGAAAAAGGCATCATTTTCCATGTTGATGCAGCGCAAGCCACGGGCAAGGTCGAGATCGATATGACCCAGCTGCCCATCGACCTGATGAGCTTGGCCTCCCACAAAACCTACGGCCCTAAAGGCATTGGTGCCTTGTATGTGCGCCGCAAGCCCCGCATTCGCCTGGAAGCGCAAATGCATGGCGGCGGTCATGAGCGCGGCATGCGCTCGGGCACTTTGCCCACGCACCAATGCGTCGGCATGGGCGAGGCTTTTCGCATCGCCAAGCTGGAAATGGCCCAGGACAACGCCAAGGCGCGTGCCTTGCACGACCGCCTGATGAACGGCCTGAGCGATATGGAGCAGGTGTTTCTGAACGGTCACGCCACTCAGCGCGTGCCGCACAACATCAACATGAGCTTCAACTTCGTTGAAGGCGAATCGCTCATCATGGGCATCAAGGGCCTGGCCGTGTCGTCCGGCTCGGCTTGCACCTCGGCCAGCCTGGAGCCCAGCTATGTACTGCGTGCCTTGGGTCGCAGCGACGAACTCGCTCACAGCAGCCTGCGCATGACGATTGGTCGCTGGACCACCGAAGAAGACATCGACTACGCGATCAAAACCATTCGCGAGAACGTGGCCAAGTTGCGCGAACTCAGCCCTCTTTGGGAAATGCACCAAGACGGCATTGACTTGAGCACCATCCAGTGGGCCGCTCACTGATTCGAACACCTTCAATCGCACATTGAACTGAATACGGAGAAACACCATGGCTTATTCTGAAAAAGTGGTTGACCACTACGAAAACCCCCGCAACGTCGGCTCGTTCGACAAGGGCGACGACAGCGTGGGCACCGGCATGGTCGGCGCCCCGGCTTGTGGCGACGTCATGAAATTGCAGATCAAGGTCAACCCGCAAACCGGGGTGATCGAAGACGCTCGCTTCAAGACTTACGGCTGCGGCTCGGCCATTGCTTCCAGCTCGCTCGTGACCGAATGGGTCAAGGGCAAAACGCTCGACGAAGCAGCGGCTTTGAAAAACAGCCAGATTGCCGAAGAGCTGGCACTGCCGCCCGTCAAGATCCATTGCTCCATCCTGGCCGAAGACGCCATCAAGGCGGCTGTGGACGACTACAAAAAGAAACACCTGAACTGACATGGCCATCTCACTGTCTGCCGCTGCTGCGCGGCATGTGACCCGGTATCTGGCCAAACGTGGCTCGGGCGTGGGTGTGCGTTTGGGCGTCAAAACCACCGGCTGCTCTGGCCTGGCCTACAAGCTCGAATACGTGGACGAAATTGCCCCGGAAGACGTGGTGTTTGAAGGCCACGGCGTCAAGGTGCTGGTAGACCCCAAAAGTCTGGCCTACATCGACGGCACCGAGTTGGATTTCGTGCGTGAGGGCCTTAACGAGGGCTTTCGCTTCAACAACCCCAACGAGCGTGACCGCTGCGGTTGCGGCGAATCGTTCCGCGTGTGATCTCCCTCCAAGCCAACGACTTCGAGCTGTTTGATGTGCCTGTGCAGTTTGCACAGGACCGCGCACAACTGGACGCCCGCTGGAAAGCTTTGCAACGCGAAGCCCACCCTGACCGTTTTGCTGCCGAAGGGGCTGCGGCGCAACGCATCGCGATGCAATGGTCGGTGCGCATCAATGAGGCCTATCAGCGCCTGAAAGACCCGCTCAAACGGGCTGCTTATTTGTGTGAATTGCAAGGCGCGCCTGTGCAGGCCGAGAACAACACGGCGATGCCCGCAGCGTTTTTGATGCAGCAAATGGAATGGCGCGAAAACCTCGAAGACACCGACAGCGCCCAAGGCCTGGAAGCCTTGGCCAATGAAGTGGCTGCTGAACAACGCCGTGTGCTGCAAGAGCTGGCCCGACTGCTGGACGAGTCCAAGGATCCTGCGCAAGCCGTGGGGCAGGTGAGGGCGCTCATGTTCATAGAGCGCTTCACCCAAGAAGTGGACGCTAAACTTGACCGATTGACTTGAATCTCCCTGATTGACCATGGCGTTACTGCAAATTTCTGAACCGGGCCAGTCGCCCGACCCCCACCAGCGCCGCATTGCCGTGGGCATTGATCTGGGCACCACTCACTCGCTGGTGGCTTCGGTGCGCAACGGCGTGTCTGAATGTTTGCCTGACGACGATGGCCGGGTGATCCTGCCGTCGGTGGTGCGCTTCATGCCCGGGCAGGGTCGTCAGATCGGTTTTGACGCGGTGCACTCTGCTGCTGCCGATCCGGTCAACACCATCGCCTCGGTTAAGCGCTTCATGGGGCGCGGTCTGAACGACATCGCAGACCGCAGCAAATTGCCCTACGAGTTCACCGCCAGCGAACAAGGCATGCTCAGCATCCAGACCGTGCAAGGCCCTAAATCCCCGGTCGAAGTCAGTGCCGAAATTCTCGCCACCCTTCGTTACCGCGCCGAAGACACTTTCAACGACGACCTGTACGGTGCGGTCATCACCGTGCCCGCCTACTTTGACGACGCTCAACGCCAAGCCACCAAAGACGCGGCCCAGCTGGCCGGGCTGAACGTGTTGCGTCTGATCAACGAACCCACAGCGGCGGCCATTGCCTATGGCTTGGACAACGCCAGCGAAGGCGTTTACGCCGTGTTCGATCTGGGCGGTGGCACCTTTGACATCTCCATCCTTCGCTTGACGCAAGGCGTCTTCGAGGTGCTGTCCACGGGCGGCGATTCTGCTTTGGGCGGTGACGATTACGACCAGGCGCTGGCTGATGCCGCATTGGCCAAGCAACCTGGCTTGCAAGTGGTCACAGCCGAGGACAAAACTTTGCTCAAGGCGGCAGCCCGCGCTGCCAAAGAAGCCTTGACGAGCAAAGACACAAGCAGCTTGACTGTGGCGCTTTCGACGGGCCCCTTGTCGGTGCAAGTCAGCCGCACTGACTTCGAGCAAGCCACACAGGCGCTGACGGCTCGCTGCATCACTGCCGTGCGCAAAGCGCTGCGCGATGCGAAATTGGCCAAAGACGATGTGCAAGGCGTGGTCATGGTGGGTGGCTCCACCCGCATGCCGCAAATTCAGCAGGCCGTGGCTGACTTTTTTGGTCAAGCCCCTCTCAACAACCTCAACCCCGACGAAGTTGTCGCTTTGGGCGCGGCCATTCAGGCCAACCAGTTGGCAGGCAATAACGCCGCTGGTGAATTGCTTTTGCTCGATGTGATCCCGTTGTCGCTGGGCATCGAGACCATGGGCGGCTTGGTCGAGCGCATCATCCCGCGCAACCAGACCATCCCAACCGCCATGGCGCAAGATTTCACCACCTACCAAGACGGCCAAACCGCGCTGGCGCTGCATGTGGTGCAGGGCGAACGCGATCTGGTGCAAGACTGCCGCAGCTTGGCCCGCTTTGAGCTGCGCGGCATTCCGCCCATGGCTGCTGGCGCTGCCCGCATCCGTGTCACCTTCACGGTGGATGCCGATGGGCTGCTGAGTGTGGGGGCCAAAGAACAAATCAGCGGTGTCGAAGCGCGCATCGACGTAAAGCCTTCATATGGCTTAAGCGACGAGCAGATCGCCACCATGCTGCAAGAAAGCTTCACCACCGCGCAAGCCGACATGAAGGCGCGCGCCTTGGTCGAAGCGCGGGTGGATGCCGACCGCATGCTGTTGGCCACACGCAGTGCCTTGAATGCCGACGGTCAGTTGCTGCAAGCCAACGAGCGAAGCGCCATCGACGCCTTGATGGCCACATTGCAAACTGCAGTGCAAACCGAGCAAGACGCCAAAGCACTTGAAGACTGCACTCAGGCCCTGGCCAAAGGCACTGAAGCTTTTGCCGCTGAACGCATGAACCACAGCATCCAAAAAGCTTTGGCTGGCCAAAACATCCAGACCCTGTAAAAGTACGACACGCCCTCAGTTCAAAGACACCTATGCCCGTCATCAAAATCCTGCCCCACCCCGAGTACTGTCCCAACGGCGCAGAAATCACTGCGCCTGCAGGCACCAGCATCTGCGAAGCGCTGCTCGACAACAAGATCAACATCGAGCACGCTTGCGACATGAGCGCAGCTTGCACCACTTGCCATGTGGTGGTACGCGATGGCTTCAAAAGCCTCAATGAGATCGAAGAAACCGAAGAAGACCTGCTTGACCGCGCCTGGGGTCTCGAGCCCAACTCACGCCTGAGCTGCCAGGCCTTTGTGGCCAAGCAGGATCTGGTGATCGAGATTCCGCGCTACACCATCAACCACGCCAAAGAACTGCACTGATCGGGAGAGCGGCCATGCGCCAAATTGTTCTGGACACCGAAACCACAGGCCTGTCGGCCGAAGGCGGTGACCGCATCATTGAACTCGGCTGTGTGGAGCTGTATGCCCGCAAGCTGACCGGTAACAACCTGCACTTTTACTTCAACCCTGAGCGTGATAGCCATGAAGACGCGCTCAAGGTGCACGGCATCAGCAATGAGTTTTTGCGCGACAAGCCCAAGTTTGCAGAGTTGACCGAAGAAATTCTGGCCTACCTGAGCGACGCTGAAATCATCATCCACAACGCCGCGTTTGACGTGGGGTTTTTGAACAAAGAGCTCGAACGTGTCGGTAAAAAACCGTTCAAGACCCATGTCAGCAGCGTGATCGACACTTTGGCCATGGCCAAGGAAATGTTCCCGGGCAAGCGCAACAGCCTAGATGCGCTGTGTGACCGTCTGGAGGTCGACAACTCAGGCCGTACCCTGCACGGCGCCTTGCTTGATGCCGAATTGCTGGCCGACGTGTACATCAACATGACGCGCGGCCAGGAAGCCCTGCTGATTGATGCGGGTGATGCGCCAAGCAATGTGCAAACCATTGTGGTGCCGGTGGACTTAAGCACCTTTGTGCTGCCCGTGTTGCCAGCCAACGCGCAAGAGTTGGCCGCCCATGCCGATGTGTTGAGTCAGCTCGATAAATCCAGTGGCGGCAAAACCATTTGGCGACACACCGAAGTCGCTTGAATTTCATGCAGTACGGTGCATGATTTTTCGTGAGGCGTTCTGAATAGGGCATTTTTTTATGCCATAATTCAAGTCTTCGCTGCAAAGCGATAGGGCGGTTAGCTCAGGGGTAGAGCACTGCATTCACACTGCAGGGGTCGCAAGTTCGAAACTTGCACTGCCCACCAATAAATACCCAATTGAATCAAGCACTTAGAGGAAACTCTAGGTGCTTTTTCTTTGGTTCAAAGTAGTACGGGCCGGGTTGACGCCCAGCTACTCAGCCCAGCGAACCCGACTGAAAATGCGCTATTGGCTTTTTTGATGCCCGCACGGGTGCCGTCAAAACTGCGTTAGCTGTGCAACTGGGTTGCAGGGAGTCAGGCGATGATTTTGAAAATCAATTCCGATAGCGGCTGTTCGTTGCCAAGAAATGATGCTTGCATCACTGGGTAAAGCGCAGCTTGATCCAAAGCTGAAAAATCCAAAGAGTAGCCTGCGTGCTCAGCTACTTGTGAAATGAAAAGTCGTTGTACTCGACCATTGCCTTCGCGAAAAGCATGGATCGCATTGATCTCTGACAAGTAGTGGGCCAATCTGCTGGCAAAAA
The DNA here is from genome assembly GCA_017986055.1 of Limnohabitans sp. GTDB lineage: Bacteria > Pseudomonadota > Gammaproteobacteria > Burkholderiales > Burkholderiaceae_C > Limnohabitans_A. The sequence goes on from JAGNWH010000041.1 coordinate 12,364, forward strand.
CTTTGGGCGCCAATTCGAGCAAATATTTTTCTGCAGCCAGGGCACTGAAAACGGTGTTCGAGTAAGACTGGATTTGGCGCACATTGCAAAACCGACTGTCTCCCCTGATGATGTCCACGCTCCTGACTTCACCCGCCCAATCGTAGACATCCTGAAAAAGATACTGATGAATTTTGCACAGATGCGCTAAGTCAAAAAAGCCCTCGACTGGGTCTTGCGTGAGCTCCAAAAGGCGAATAGCTGTGAAGTCACCTTCATACTCATCAAGCAGGTCTTGATCTGTTATTCCAGCTTTGTTTTTGAGAACTGCCGTACCAGGGATGCAATAGACATCATCCGCGTCGTAGCGCGACATATTTGGCCCGAACTTCGTTGAGCAAATCAGCAGTTGTTTTTTGCCCATTCACATATGCCTGCAGCGAAGGCTTGAGACTTTCACTTGGGCTGAGCTTTTCAATTCGCAGTGTAGCCAGCATATTTGCAACGTTTTTCTGGCGCGCAGACTGATTCAGAGCCGGATTTGTCATGGCAAGTCCCGTTTAATTTGGTTCGCATTTTAACTTTCCAGAGCCTATTTGTCACCGTTATTCCACCGACTTGGCAGCGGGGTTCAGTGGGGCTTTTGCCCCGATTGGAGCCCCCCAAAAGTAGCTTGTAGATTGAAAAAATTCAGCTGTGAAAAAATTTGGCGGAGTAATTTGGTTTTAACCAATTTTACGATCAACCCCCTGTTTTCGCCAATCCACTGACTTCGTCCGTTGACCTTGAGCCTGACTGATGCTTTGTATGGCAGGTTTGCAGTGCCCTTTTCAGGGGCATTTCCCCTTTGCATCACCTTGAACGGTCAAATTTGACGGTTATGATGGTTTGAATCGAGGAAAACACCATGGCGCTGGCAATTGAAACTCTAAAAATAAGAACCAAACTGACATTGTTGGTTATGCCTTTGTTGGTATCTTTGTGTGCTTTGTCATTGGCCAAAGTCTGGGTATTTTGGGCAGAAAAAAATCAATATGCGTTGAGCGCTTCTGTGGTGTCCGAAGTGGCCACGCTGGGTCAATTGGTGCATGAGTTGCAGTCAGAACGGGGCATGACGGCAGGCTTTGTGGCCTCACGCGGCAGCGAAGCCACGGCAACGGCTCTCAAAAGCCAGCGCACCAAAACCGATGGCATGTTGACGCAGGCCACTGAGTCGGTGATCCACTTGATCGATACGGCCTCCAGCCGTGGATCTTCGGATGCAAGCATGGCCTCATTGCGCCAAGCATTGACCGCCAAACGCCAAGAAATTGATGCTTTAACTTTGTCCGGTGGTGCTGCTGTTCAGTGGTACTCCGGCAGGATCAGCGGCCTCATCGACACCATTGACACTGCAGTGGCTGACGCGCCCTCCGTGGATTTCGCACAACGTATTCGCGCTTATGCCTATTTGGTCAGTTACAAAGAGTTCGCGGGTCGTGAACGTGCAGCCATCAATGCAACCTTGACCGCCAACAAACCGCTCGGTGCCGAGCCCCTGGCGCAATTGATCGGCAACATCGCACGCCAAGAAAATTTTGACAAACTTTACCGTCAAACAGCCAGTGAGGCCGATGTGCAAGCCCTGACGCAGGCGCTTGACAAGCCCGCAGTGAAAGAAGCCTTGTCGATGCGCAACGAGGTTTTGAAACAAGCGGCGGACGGTGATTTTGGCATCGCTCCATCCGCTTGGTGGGCTGCGGTTTCCGAGAAGATGAACATTCTCAAATCTCAAGACGACTTGCTGACGAAGCAGCTCAGTGAGCATTCGCGCTCGTTGTCAGATCAAGCGGCATTGAGCTTTTTGTTGGCCAGTGTGCTGATGACAGTTTTGACCGTGTTGTTTTTGGCGATGACGTTTTGGATCACGCGCAGCATTCAAAAGCCGCTGCAATCGCTGCAAAGCTCCATGAACCAGATCGCTGAAACTTTTGACTTGTCGCACAGAGTCAGTGTTCGCGGTTCTGATGAAATCGCGATGACCTCGGCATCGTTCAACCGAATGATGCAAGTCATTGGCGATGCTTTGGTTGAGGTGAACACTGTCATGGCTTCGTTGGCGCAAGGTGATTTTTCCAATCCGGTGAGAGCCTCTCTCACGGGTGATATGGACAAACTCAAAACCTCGGTGAACACCAGTTTGGCCCAAGTGGAGTCGACCATCGCCACCATGAATCAGGTCATGCAAGCCTTGTATGCGGGCAATTTTGCCTATGCGGTTGAAGTCAATGCGCAGGGCGAATACGGCAAAGCGCTCAACAACGCTCAGCGCGCCATGTCCTCTTTGGAAGGCATGTTGGGCGACATTGGCCAAGTCATGCGCCAAGTCGCGAACGGTGACTTGAGCCACCGCGTCAATGCCGATGGTTTGGGTGACTTGTTGGTCTTGCGTGAGAACATCAATGCGTCCTTGGATGCGCTTGTGAAGTCCATGCGTGAGATCAGCCTCAATACCCGTCAGCTTGCAAGTGCGTCCAAGGAAACCGCGGAAGCGATCAGCCAAATTGCGGATGGTGCCCAAAACCAGACCCACGCCATCAGTCAAGTTGCGGTCGCCGTGAAGCAATCGAGTCAGGCCATCGTGGATGTCTCTAAAAGCACGGAAATGGCCTCTGAAAAATCGCGTGAATCCGTGCTGCGTGTTCAGGCCGGGGTTGAAAAAATGGAGATGATGGTTCAGGTTGTGACCGCGATCGCCAGCAACTCTGAAAAGATCAGCAAGATCACCGAGGTGATTGAAAAGATCGCTAACAAAACCAATTTGTTGTCTCTGAACGCCGCTATCGAAGCCGCCCGTGCTGGCGAGCATGGCAAAGGCTTTGCAGTGGTTGCCGATGAGGTGGGCAAGCTGGCCGTGAGCAGTGCCGCCAGCTCTCAAGAAATTGCGCTCCTGGTGCAGGCTGCGTCGGGCGAAACGGCTAAAGCGGTGTCCGCTGTTAACGAGGTCAGCCGCGACATGGTGGCCGTGGGCGAGATGTCTAAATTGACAGACAGCTTGCTGCAGCGCATATCTTCTTCATTGGAACAGCAAGCCAGTGCCGTTGAGGAAATCAATGCCAACCTCTCTGGTTTAAACCACATTGCCAACAGCAATGCGGCGGCATCAGAGGAGATGACGGCCAGTGTCATCTCGCTGTCCAGCAGCGCAGACGCCACACGCCAAGAGGTTGCACGCTTCAAATTTTGAGGAACCCGGTCAATAAGGTCATAGGCCGACAAGGCTTGGTGTCGGGATCGGGAAAGTTGCAGTAAGCTACAAGGTTTCCCACGTAACTTGTTGTCGTTCATGGACAGTCCGCTTCCTTCCATTCCAGCCAAACGCTACTTCACCATTGGTGAGGTGGGTGAATTGTGTGGTGTCAAGCCACACGTTCTGCGCTATTGGGAACAGGAATTCACCCAGCTTCGGCCTGTAAAGCGCCGAGGCAATCGCCGTTATTACCAGCACCATGAAGTGCTGATGATCCGGCGCATTCGTGATCTGCTTTATGACCAGGGCTTTACCATCAGCGGCGCGCGCAACAGGCTGCAAGAGTTGGTGCAGACCAACAGGCAATTGCAACGAGGTGAATCCGATGGGGTTGATTCAGACGATGCCTCGTTGATCCAGGGCGACCCCTCTGAACACATGGCGCTAGCCGATGTCGAATGGGGCGGTCATGGGGGAAATGTTCCGTCGCTAAAAAATGAGTTGATTGAAATTCGCGCCTTACTCACCCTTTGAACACGAATTTCTGCGGTTATAATTTGAAGCTTGTCGGCGTGTAGCGCAGCCTGGTAGCGCACTTGCATGGGGTGCAAGGGGTCGCGAGTTCGAATCCCGCCACGCCGACCATTTGATCTGATAAAGGCTTCTAGCTAGTGATAGTTAGAAGCCTTTTTCTTTGTCGATCAATGGCTTGGCTTCTAACCCACTTGTATTTTTTCAATGAACCCACCCACCAGCGGTCATGTCTATGTTGTCGATGACAACCCGGACATCCGTTTTTATTTGACCGATTTGTTGCGGCAAATGGGTTACAGCATTGAAAGCTTTGAAAGCGCGCACGCGTTTTTGCAGCAGTCTTTCGACCTCTTTCCGGCCGTGCTGGTGCTGGATGTGCGCATGCCCAACATGTCCGGCATTGAGTTGCAGGAAAAGCTGCGGGCACTTGGCCGTCACACCCCCATCATCTTCATCAGCGGGGAGAGTCAATCCGAAGAAATCATCCGAGCTATGAAGGGCCAGCCCATTGAGTTTTTATGGAAGCCCTTTCAGATTCAGGCGCTGATCGATGCCATCGAACGTGGCTTGGCCGTAGATGCTCTCAACAGGCAAGTCTTCATTCAAAAAAACGAGATACGCCGCAAATGGCTCACCTTGAGTTCGCGCGAGCGTGATGTGTGTGCCTTGATGCTGGAAGGGCACACCAACAAAGGCATTTCTGAGCGACTGGACATACTGCCCGACACCGCCAAAAAGCACCGTGCCAATGTGTTGCAAAAGATGGCGGTGCATCAGCTGGCAGATTTGCTGGCACTGTGCAAAAGCATTGATCTGAATGCACTGGGCGATGACTGAGCTGGAAAAC
>JAGNWH010000042.1:0-8408 GCA_017986055.1 Limnohabitans sp.
AGGCTGTCGCCGATGATGTCCAAGCCCACCAGCATCAGGCCCCGCGCGAACAGGATCGGGCCGAGGGCCTCGGCAATTTCGCGGTCGCGTGCCGAAATCGGTTGCGCCACACCTTTGCCGCCGGCGGCCAAATTGCCGCGCACTTCGCCGCCTTGGGGAATGCGGGCCAGGCAAAACGGCACCGGCTTGCCACCGATCAGCAACACCCGCTTGTCGCCTTGGGCAATGCCGGGCAAAAACTTTTGCACCATCACGGTTTGCTGGCCATCACGATTCAGTGTTTCGATGATCGCGCCCAGGTTCAAGCCGTCTGCGCCGACCTTGAAAATGCCCATGCCGCCCATGCCGTCCAAGGGCTTCAAGATGATGTCGCCGTGGCTGGCGTGGAATGCGCGGATGTCGGCCTCGTTGCGGGTGACCAGTGTGGGCGCAATGAACTGCGGGAACTCCAATATCGCCAGCTTTTCGGGGTGGTTGCGCAGCGCCGCCGGGCTGTTGAAGACTTTGGCCCCTTCGCGTTCGGCCTGACTCAGCAAATGGGTGGCGTAAAAGTATTCGCTGTCAAAAGGCGGGTCTTTGCGCATGACCACCGCGTCAAAGTCTTTCAGTGCGGCGCGGCCTGTGCCTGTTTCGGTGAACCAAGCTGTGGGCTCGCCCGTCAGGTGAATCTCACGCACTTGGGCTGATACCGCTTCCCCTTGTTGCCAACGCACATCGGTCATCTCGCAGGCCACGATTTGGTGGCCGCGTTTTTGCGCCTCGCGCATCATCGAGAACGTGGTGTCCTTGTAAATCTTGAACGATTCAAGGGGGTCGGCAACAAACAGTATTTTCATCATGTCATTTTAGGGTTGAGGCTTTGTCCCTGCGGTCTTTCAGGTGTCTGTTGCAGGGGTGATTGGCACGCTTTACTGGAACGCCACTTCGGCAAAGCTGCGCAGCTTGCGGCTGTGCAGTTGGGCAGGGCCTGCCGCGCGCAGCAATTCGAGCGCGCGGATGCCGATTTGCAGGTGCTGATTCACCCGCTCGCGGTAAAAGTGGTTGGCCATGCCGGGCAGCTTGATCTCGCCGTGCAGCGGCTTGTCGCTCACGCACAGCAAGGTGCCGTAGGGCACCCGAAAGCGAAAGCCATTGGCCGCGATGGTGGCGCTTTCCATGTCGAGCGCGACGGCACGGCTCTGGCTGAAGCGGCGCTGCGGTGTGTTGTCTGGCAAAAGCTCCCAGTTGCGGTTGTCGGTGCTGGCCACAGTGCCGGTGCGCATCAGGCGCTTGAGGTCCGCGCCATGACAACCCGTGACCTCGGACACGGCACGTTCGAGTGCCACCTGAATTTCGGCCAGCGCTGGAATCGGCACCCACAAGGGCAGCTCCTCGTCCAGCACATGGTCTTCGCGCACATAGGCGTGGGCCAGCACATAGTCGCCCAGCTCTTGCGTGGTGCGCAGCCCGGCGCAATGGCCCAGCATCAGCCAGCTGTGCGGGCGCAGCACGGCGATGTGATCGGTGATGGTTTTGGCATTGGCCGGCCCCACGCCGATGTTGACCATGGTGATGCCGCTGTGGTCTTCGCGCACCAAGTGGTAGCCGGGCATCTGGGGTAGGCGTGGTGGCGTTTGGCCAAGCGCATCGTCAGCCTCGGCAGGCAGGCCCACGCGGCGCGTGACCACATTGCCCGGCTCCACAAATGCCACATAAGGGCTGTCGGCTTTGGCCATTTCGGCGTGGCCGAGCGCAATGAATTCGTCGATGTAAAACTGGTAGTTGGTGAACAGCACAAAGTTCTGGAAGTGCACCGGGTTGGTGCCGCAGTAGTGGCGCAGTCGGTGCAGCGAATAGTCGATGCGCGGCGCGGTGAACAGCGACAGCGGCGCGGGCTGGCCGGGCGCAGGCTCGTAGGTGCCGTTGGCAATGCCATCGTCCATGGCCGTCAGATCGGGCAGGTCAAACACTTCGCGCATTTGGGTGCGGCGCTCGGCGCTCATCTCGCCCTCGATGTGGTCGTTTTCGGCAAAGGAAAAATGCACCGGAATCGGCAACTGGCTGGTGCCCACTTCAAGCGCCACGCCATGGTTGGCCAGCAACAAGGCGAACTGCTGGCGCAGGTACACGGCAAACAGGTCTGGGCGCGTCAACGTGGTTTCGTAACGCCCAGCGGTCGCTACAAAACCGTAGCTCAGCCATTCGGCCTCTAGGCTCTTGGGGGGCACCCAGCCGGTGGTGGTCTGCAGCCGCACAAAGGGGTAGCAGGCGCGCACCTTGTCGGCCATCGGTTCACCGGCCACATAGCGGCGCATGGCAGCACGCAAGTGGTTCAAACTTTGTTCGTAGATGGCCTGGACCCGCGCCAATGCGGCATCGGCAGAGTCAAACACTTCGGGGGCGATGAAAGGAGTGGGTCTTTGCATGGCCCCATTGTGCACAAGCCGCATGACGGTTTTTCCGGTTGTGGCCGGGTGCATCAGTCCCCGGGTGATCAGTGGTTGTTGACCCAGTTTTCGACGGTCAGTCCGGCAAATTCACGGAAGTCGGCTTCATTGTTGGTGACCAGCGTCACCCCCAGCGACATAGCGTGAGAGGCGATCAGCTTGTCCAGGGCATCTTTGTTGCGCTCGCGGTGGGCTGCACGCAGCGGGCCGTAGGTGCGCGCTGCACGGGCATCAAAAGGGACTGCCAAGATGTCCTCGAGCAAGCTGTCAAGCAACGCCTGGTTTCGGGCTTGAGCCTCCCCCGAGCAAGCCACGCCGAACTCGAGTTCGGCCAATGTGATGGCCGACATCACCACATCCCCGACAAAACAGTCTGCAAAACGCGCTTGAACTTGCGGCGGCTGATGCTTCATCAGGTAAATGCAGATGTTGGTGTCCAGCATGTACTTGGCTTTCATAAGGCCTCGCGCTCGCCTTCGATGTTGAGTGCCCGACCTTCGCTCATGAAGTCAGGCGAGAACTGGGCCAGCTTGCCCATGACATCGCCCATGCGCTTACGGGCTGGTCGAATGCGCAACTCGTCACCGATGCGTTCGATGTCGAGCTCGATGTCCCAACTCCCGTAAGCCAGCTCGGCCGGAATGCGTACGGCTTGCGAGTTGCCGTTTTTGAACAGTTTGGTGTTGGCCATGTCAGTCCTTTCCTTGTTAGGATGTACATGTACATCCTAACAAATGGCCGGTGGCTTGTAAATACATGGATGTACAAGCCTCGACTCGTCGCGGCTAAGCCTCCGACCGACAAGACGCCTTGAGCGCTTGGTGGCTTCGGCCCCGACACAAGGCGTTCACATGTTGCGCCGGTACTGTCCACCCACCTCGAACAAGGCATTGGTGATCTGACCCAGCGAGCACACCCGCACCGCGTCCATCAGCACCTCGAACACATTGCCGTTGTCGATCACGGCTTGTTGCAGGCGTTTGAGCATCGCAGGGGATTCTTTGGCGTGCAGGGTGTGGAAGTCCGTCAGGCGTTGCAGTTGCGACTGCTTTTCTTCTTCGGTCGAGCGGGCCAGCTCCAGGCTTTCGAGCACTTCATCGCCCTTGGGGTTGCGGAAAGTGTTGACGCCAATGATGGGCAGTTCGCCGGTGTGCTTGAGCATCTCGTAGTGCATGGACTCGTCTTGAATCTTGCCGCGCTGGTAGCCGGTTTCCATCGCACCCAGCACGCCGCCGCGTTCGGCGATTTTTTCAAACTCGGCCAGCACGGCTTCTTCGAGCAATTCGGTCAGCTCTTCGATGATGAAAGCGCCCTGGCTCGGGTTTTCGTTTTTGGCCAAGCCCCATTCGCGGTTGATGATCATCTGGATCGCCATCGCGCGACGCACCGAGTCTTCGGTGGGCGTGGTGATGGCTTCGTCAAAGGCGTTGGTGTGCAAGCTGTTGCAGTTGTCATAAATCGCAATCAGCGCTTGCAGCGTGGTGCGAATGTCGTTGAACTGGATCTCTTGCGCGTGCAAGCTTCGCCCCGAGGTCTGGATGTGGTACTTGAGCTTTTGGCTGCGCTCGTTCGCGCCGTATTTTTCTTTCATGGCCACGGCCCAGATGCGGCGCGCCACGCGGCCCAGCACGGTGTACTCCGGGTCCATGCCGTTGCTGAAGAAGAAGCTCAGGTTGGGCGCGAAATCGTCGATGTGCATGCCGCGCGCCAAATACGCTTCCACAAAAGTGAAGCCGTTGGACAGCGTGAAGGCCAGTTGGCTGATCGGGTTGGCCCCGGCTTCGGCGATGTGGTAACCCGAGATGGACACCGAGTAGAAGTTGCGCACGTCGTGGTGCACAAAGTACTGCGCGATGTCGCCCATGACCTTCAATGAGAACTCGGTGCTGAAGATGCAGGTGTTCTGGCCTTGGTCTTCTTTCAAGATGTCGGCTTGCACGGTGCCGCGCACATTGGCCAGCACCCACTCCTTGATCTTGGCGATTTCTGTGTCGGTGGGCTCGCGGCCATTTTCGGTTTTGAACTTGTCGATGTTCTGGTCGATGGCCGTGTTCATGAACATGGCCAGGATGGAGGGCGCAGGGCCATTGATCGTCATCGACACGCTGGTCGTCGGGTTGCACAGGTCAAAGCCCGAATACAGCACTTTCATGTCGTCCAGCGTGGCCACGTTCACGCCCGAGTTGCCGATCTTGCCGTAGATGTCGGGGCGCAGGTCGGGGTCGTTGCCGTAAAGGGTGACCGAGTCGAAAGCGGTCGACAGGCGCTTGGCGGGCAAGCCTTCGCTCACCAGCTTGAAGCGGCGGTTGGTGCGGAAGGGGTCGCCTTCACCCGCAAACATGCGGGTCGGGTCTTCGCCCTCGCGCTTGAAGGCAAAGGTGCCTGCGGTGTAGGGGTAGCTGCCGGGCACGTTGTCCAGCATCAGCCACTTGAGCACTTCGCCGTCGTCTTCGTATTGGGGCAGTGCGACCTTGCGGATGGTGGTGCCGGAGAGGCTCTTGGTGGTGAGCGCGGTGCGAATTTCTTTGTCGCGAATCTTCACCACATACTCATCGCCCGCGTAGGCTTTTTGCATGTCGGGCCATTGGGCCAGCAGTTTGCGGGCGGTGGGGTCTTGGGTTTGTTCGCGGCTCACGGCCAAGTCCAGTGCCGCTTCGGCGGCCTTGGCGCGACCGGCTTTGCCCGCTTCGAGCATGCGGGCTGCAGCGCGCAGTTGCTGAATCTCACGGGCCAAACGCGACTGGTCAATGGCACGTTTTTTGTAGCCGCGCACCGTGTCGCTGATCTCGGCCAGATAGCGTGTGCGCGCCGAGGGCACGACCGGGTTTTGGTGGGTGCTGTGACGCACCTTGACCACGGGCAGGCGGCCTTCGGTGGTCTGCATGCCCAGTTCGGCCAGACGTGTTTTGAGTGCCTGATAAAGCGCCGTCACGCCGTCGTCGTTGAAGCGAGCGGCCATGGTGCCAAACACCGGCATCTGCTCGGTCGGCACGGTCCAGGCTTCCTTGTTGCGCTGCACTTGTTTGGCCACATCGCGCAGGGCGTCGCTGGCGCCTTTGCGGTCGAACTTGTTGATGGCAACAAACTCGGCAAAGTCGAGCATGTCGATTTTTTCGAGCTGGCTGGCCGCGCCAAACTCGGGCGTCATCACGTACATGGGCACATCAACGTGCGGCACGATGGCCGCGTCGCCCTGGCCAATGCCCGAGGTTTCAACCACGATCACATCAAACCCGGCCACCTTGCAAGCCGCGATCACATCGGGCAGGGCAGCTGAAATTTCGCTGCCAAAGTCTCGCGTGGCCAGTGAGCGCATGAACACACGCGGGCCCTGAGACCAAGGGCTGATGGCGTTCATGCGGATGCGGTCGCCCAGCAGCGCGCCACCGCTCTTGCGGCGGGATGGGTCGATAGAGATCACGGCCACGCGCAGCGCGTCGTTCTGGTCCAGGCGCAGGCGGCGGATCAGTTCGTCGGTGAGCGAAGACTTGCCCGCACCGCCCGTGCCGGTGATGCCCAGCACGGGCACCTGCTTTTGCACCGCTTGTTCGCGCACGGCTTGGACCACGCTGGCGTCGGCTTTGTCGTTTTCTAAAGCGGTGATCAACTGCGCCAGGGCACGCCAGTTCATCTCGCCGTGACCCTGAATGGCGCTCACGTCTTTCGGTGCCAGCGGGCTCACGTCTTGGTCGCAACGCATCACCATCTCGCCGATCATCCCGGCCAGGCCCATCTTCTGGCCGTCTTCGGGGCTGAAAATGCGCACGCCTTTTTCAGCCAGTGCGCGAATTTCAGACGGCACGATCACACCGCCGCCGCCGCCAAACACCTTGATGTGCTCGCCGCCCCGCGCCTTCAGCAAATCCACCATGTAGCTGAAGTATTCGTTGTGCCCGCCCTGGTAAGAGCTGATGGCGATGCCTTGCGCGTCTTCTTGCAGTGCGGCGGTCACCACCTCGTCCACCGAGCGGTTGTGGCCCAGGTGGATGACTTCGGTGCCCATGCTTTGCAGGATGCGCCGCATGATGTTGATGGCCGCGTCGTGCCCGTCAAACAGGCTGGCGGCGGTGACAAAACGCACCTTGTTGGTGGGGCGGTATTCGGCCAGGGCTTTGAATTCAGCAGACAGGTCGGTCATGGGTGTCTCTTGGTTTGTTCTGTTGACGTTGACGTAAACGTCAATCAAGACCCGCATCTTATCCGCTGGCGGCTTTCCTGTCACTGACGGCCCCTTGTCGGGGCGAAGAGACCCAAAAAGCTATCATTCAAGCCCGATTCAAACCGACAGGACAAGCCCATGAATGCGCCTCAAACCCCATCCCCGTCCGGCGTGCAGCCTGCGACTGGCTATGCCGGAGACATCAGCCCTGATTTGGCCTGGGCCTGGGTCCAGTCGGGCGAGGCCGAACTGGTGGATGTGCGCAGCGATGCCGAGCGTGCTTGGGTGGGCTTTGTGCCCGGTGCCCATGCGCTGGCTTGGAAGCAGTGGCCCGGCATGGCGATGAACCCGTCGTTTGACGCGGGCGTGCAGGCCCTGGGCGCGGGCGGCAAAAAGCTGGTGCTGTTGTGCCGAAGCGGCGTGCGCTCGATTGCTGCGGCGCAGCGTGCCACCGAGTTGGGGCTAGAGGCTTACAACATTCTGGAAGGTTTTGAGGGCGATCCGGATGGCAATGCGCACCGTGGTTTGACGGGCGGTTGGCGTTTTCGCGGCTTGCCTTGGCAGCAAAACTGATCGACTGAAGCCATGAATTCACCTGTTCAAAAGCTGTTGGACCGCATCGAAGCCAAACGCGAAGAGGTGACCGCCCTCACGCAAGACTTGGTGCGCATTCCCACCGTCAACCCGCCGGGTGACGCTTATGAAGCGTGTGCCCATTTCATCGGCGAACGGCTGGCCAAAAAAGGCTTTGCGGTGGAATATGTTCGGGCCATCGGCGCGCCGGGCGACAGCGACAGCCACCCGCGCACCAATGTGGTGGCGCGCTGGCAAGGGCAGGCGCCGGGCGAGTGCGTGCATTTCAACAGCCACATCGACGTGGTTGAGGCCGGACCGGGCTGGACCTATGAGCCATTTGGCGGGCAAGTGGCCCACGGGCGCGTGTATGGCCGAGGCAGCTGCGACATGAAAGGTGGTTTGGCGGCCAGCATCATCGCCTGCGAAGCCCTGATCGAGTCGGGCCTGCCGATTCCCGGAGCACTGGAGATCAGCGGCACCGTGGACGAAGAATCTGGCGGCTTTGCGGGCGTGGGCTATTTGGCCGAGCGCGGTTACTTCAGCAAACCGCGTGTGCACCATGTGATCATTCCCGAGCCTTTGGGGGTGGACCGTATTTGCCTGGGGCACCGGGGTGTGTGGTGGGGCGAGGTGGAGACGCGGGGCCGCATCGCGCATGGCTCCATGCCGTTTTTGGGCGACAGTGCCATCAACCACATGAGCGCCTTCATCCATTTGCTGGAGACGCAGTTGCAGCCCCGCTTGCAAGGCCGCCACACAGCCGAACCGGTGGAGCCGCCGGGCGCACGCGTGAGCACCCTCAACATCAACAGCATCCACGGCGGCCAAGTGGAGCAGCACTACGCCAACGATGCGCGTGGCTGGCCCACGGCGCAAACGCCCGCACCGGTGGTGGCGCACAGTTGCCGCACGGTGCTGGACCGCCGGTTCATCGCCGAAGAGAACTTGGAAGCCGTCAAGCAGGAAATCATCGACATGCTCGACGAGCTCAAGCGCACGCGGCCGGGCTTTGATTACGGCATTCGCGACATCATGAGTTTTGTGCCCACCGCCACGCCCAAAGACGCGCCCGTGGTGGATGCCACAGCCCGTGCCATTGCGCGGGTGTTGGGGCGAGAGCCGAGCTACATTGCCAGCCCCGGCACCTATGACCAAAAGCACATTGTGCGCACGGGCAAGCTGCAAGACTGCATCGCCTATGGCCCCGGCATCCTCGACCTGGCGCACCAGCCCGACGAATATGTGGG
>JAGNWH010000042.1:8508-16898 GCA_017986055.1 Limnohabitans sp.
GGGCGTGGCCTGAATGGGTTTGTCATCCCGGGCGAAGACCCGGGATCCATGTCTTAAGTGCCTTTGGGTCGCATGGCGATCATGTCCTGATTGGCCATTTCGTAGGCGTGGGCCAGTTTCAGCAAGTCCAGATCCCCTTGCGGTTTGCCGATCAGGGCCAACCCCATGGGCAAGCCATTGGCCCCAAAGCCTGCAGGCACGCTGATCGACGGCAAGCCCGCAAAGGTGGCGTAAATCACCACTTCCATCCAGCGGTGGTAGGTGTCCATGGCGTGACCCGCTACGCTTTGTGGCCAGCGCATGTGCACATCAAACGGCCAAACTTGCGCCACCGGAATGGCCAGCACATCGAACTTTTCAAACAAAGCCAACATGCTTTGGTAAAAGCGCGTGCGGCTGGCACTGGCCGTCATGAACTGCGCGCCGCTGAGGGTCAGTGACTGGTCGTGCTCCCACAGGGCTTCGGGTTTGATGTGGGCGCGGTTGGCCGGTTTGACTAAAAAGGGCGCGACACGCGGCCCGACCAGGGCCTGACGCCACACCAGCCAGGCCTGCCAAATCTGCTCGGGGGGCATGCCCAGCACCGCTTCGTCCACGGTGCAGCCCATGCCCGAAAAACTGTTCAGTGCCGATTGGCACAGGTCCAGAATGCCTTCTTCCATGGGCAAATAGCCCTGCAGGTTGCCCAGCCAACCGATGCGCTGGCCTGTCGGGTCGCTGTTCAATGGGCCTGCAAAAACGGCAGGGTCTTGCGTCAAGCTCAAGGGGTTTTTGCCGTGCGGGCCCGCTTGCGTTGACAGCAGCAGGGCCAGGTCGCGCACATGCCGCGCCATCGGGCCTTCGGTGCCCAGTTGGGCCACGAACACATCTTGTGCCGGCCACATGGGCACGCGGCCCTGAGAGGGGCGCAGGCCGAACACATGGTTCCAGCCTGCGGGGTTGCGCAAACTGCCCATGAAGTCAGAACCATCGGCCACAGGCAACATGCGCTGGGCCAGTGCAACGGCTGCGCCGCCACTGCTGCCCCCCGCTGATTTGCTCGGGTCCCAAGCGTTGCGGGTGGCGCCAAACACTTCGTTGAAGGTGTGCGAGCCCAGGCCAAACTCGGGGGTGTTGGTTTTGCCAATCACGATGGCGCCTGCGGCTTTCATGCGCTGCGCCATGAGGCCGTCTTCGTTGGCCACAAAATCTTTCATCAGCGGCGAGCCCAGTGTGGTGCGCAGGCCTTGTGCATTGCTCAGATCTTTGATGGCCTGTGGCATGCCGTGCATCCAGCCCATGGACTCGCCACGCGCCAATTGCGCATCGCGTTCGTCGGCTTGTTGCAGCAGCACGTCGTGCGGAACGCGGCTGACAATCGCGTTGCTGTCCGGGTTGAGCCGGTCAATCTGCGTCAGCGTGGCGGCCATGACCTCGCGGCAGGACACCTGTTTTTGGTGGATGGCTTGGGACAGCGCCTGAGCGCTCAGGTGGGGAATGTCATGAGGTTGGGCGGGCATGAAAGTCATTATCATGCTGCCATGACTTTTTTAGCACTTGACGTCGGCAACACCCGGCTCAAATGGGCGCTCTATGAGCGGCCCCACCCAGATGCCGCTTTGCTGGCCCATGGCGCGGAGTTTCTGGAAAACATCGACCGCTTGGCCGAAGGCCCTTGGGCTGGTTTGGCCGAGCCGGATCAGATGCTGGGCTGTGTGGTGGCGGGCGATGCCATCAAACGTCGGGTGCAAGAGCAGTTGGAGATTTGGGACATTAGCCCCAAGTGGGTGGTGCCCAGTGTTGCCGAGGCCGGCCTGACGAATGGTTACGACCACCCCAGCCGGCTGGGCGCTGACCGCTGGGTGGCCATGATCGGCGCTCGCCAGCGCATGTTGGCAGCCGGTGGCGAGCCGCGCCCCTTGGTGGTGGTCATGGTGGGCACGGCCGTGACGGTCGAGGCGATCGATGCCGAGGGCCGATTCTTGGGTGGTTTGATCTTGCCGGGCCACGGCATCATGCTGCGGGCGCTCGAGTCCGGCACGGCCGGCTTGCATGTGCCGACCGGAGAAGTGACACCTTTCCCGACCAACACCAGCGATGCCCTGACCAGCGGTGGCACGTACGCCATTGCCGGGGCATGCGAGCGCATGGTGCAGCACCTGCGCGAGCACACTGGGCAAGAGCCCGTGTGCATCATGACGGGGGGTGCGGGCTGGAAAATGGCGCCCAGCATGTCGCTGCAATTTGAATTGGTGGACAACCTGATTTTTGACGGCCTGCTGGCCATGGCCGCCCAGCGTTACGCTTGACAGCGGCTTGTGTCGTTCAGCGTTCAGCCGCGCTGTAAGCGGCTGTCAAACCTTGCAGATGGCTTTGCAAATCGGGGCTGGCCATGTAAGGCGTTAACAGTGCCAGCACATGCTGTGCGCCACGGGTCAGGGCCAGCCCGGCGCTGGCGGGTTCGAGGGCTTGCCGTGGGTTGCGCACATATTCATAGCTCAGCCAATACGTGACCATCACCGACATGCTGGCCGAGAGGGTTTCGATGCTGTCCGGGTCGATGCGCATCAGTTCCGCCGCGGCCAAGGACTCCAGCATCAATCTGAAAGCATGGGTTTTGCGTTCCAGCACCGCGTGAAAATGCGTCTCCAGATGCCGATTGCCCGACAACAGGTTGTTCAGATCGCGGTACAAAAACCGGTGGTTCCAGACCTGCTCAAACAGGGAGTGCAGAAAAAACCAGGCGTCTTCGATGTCTTGCACATCGGGTGCCGCATCCAGCAGCCCCAGCATGGCCACTTCGTACTGGTCAAACAAGCGGTTGACCAGGGCGTCTTTGGACGCGAAGTGGTAGTACAAATTGCCAGGACTGATGTTGAGTTCGGCCGAGATCAGCGTCGTTGAGACATTGGGTTCGCCAAACCGGTTGAACAGCTCCAGCGTGACCTCGGCAATGCGCTCGGCGGTGCGGCGGGGTGCTTTTTTGGCCATGACGGAGGGCTGTTTGGGTCAGTCAAGCCGATTTTTTGGCAGTCTTCGCAGACTTGGTCGTCTTGGCGCCCTTGGTTGGCGCAGTGGCCGTGGCCGATTTTCGGGGCGCTGCCGCTTTGGTCTTGGCTGGGGCCGAAGCGGGCTTCCGTGTCGCGGCTCCGGACAATGCCGCAAGCTGCGCTTCGAGTTGCGCTATGCGGTCGTTCAGAATCTGGATGTCCAGCAAGGTGGGCATGCCCAAACGGTGCAAGGCCTTGGCCACGCGGTCTTCAAACAGGTGCTCTAGTTTGTCCACACGCCCCGAGGTTTGCTGGCCAAAATCACTCGCCATGTGGCTCAAGCGCTCGGTGGCTTCATGCAGACGTTGCTGCGCTTCTGCCTGGCTTTTGCGCTGAAATGCCAGACCGTCGTTCACCAGCGCTTCAATGGCTTTGCTGCCTTGCTCTTGGGCTTTGGCCATGGCCCCCAAGCCCGCAAGCCACACATGCTGGGCAGGCGGGGTCTGACTGTCTGGTTGAGACTTGGTTGTTGCTTTGTCGCGTGAAGAGTCGTCTGATTTGGCCATGGTGAACTTCCTGAACAGGCTGCCACTTTAACCTGCGTGCCTGTGCAATGCTTCTAAAATCACGAAATTGAGGCGCAACGTCCCGTAGTGCCCACTTTTCCTCATCCTCATGACCATTCTCGTCACCGGCGGTGCCGGCTTCATTGGTGCCAACTTTGTCCTTGACTGGCTGGCCGCATGCGATGAGCCTGTGATCAACCTCGACAAGCTCACCTACGCGGGCAACCCCGAAACCCTGGCCAGCCTGCAAGGCGATGCCCGCCACCAGTTGGTACAAGGCGACATTGGCGATGCGGCCTTGGTCAGCCGCTTGCTGGCCGAGCACCGGCCCCGCGCCGTGGTCAACTTTGCCGCCGAAAGCCATGTGGACCGCTCCATCCATGGCCCGGGCGAGTTCATCGAGACCAACATCGTGGGCACCTTCAAGTTGCTCGAGTCGGTGCGTGGGTATTGGCAGGCTTTGCCCAAAGGGGAGATGGATCCCCTCGTTCGCGGGGATGACAAAGCGCTGACACAAACGGCATTTCGCTTTTTGCACGTCTCTACCGACGAGGTGTATGGCTCGCTGGCCAAAGGCGATCCCGCCTTTGCCGAAACGCACCGCTACGAGCCCAACAGCCCTTACAGCGCAAGCAAAGCCGCATCCGACCATTTGGTCCGCGCCTGGCACCACACCTACGGCCTGCCGGTGCTCACCACCAACTGCAGCAACAACTACGGCCCGTACCACTTTCCAGAAAAACTCATTCCGCTGATGATCGTCAATGCCCTGGCAGGCAAGCCCTTGCCGGTGTATGGCGACGGCATGCAAATTCGCGACTGGCTTTACGTCAAAGACCACTGCAGCGCAATTCGCCGCGTGCTCGAAGCCGGGCGCTTGGGCGAGGTTTACAACGTGGGCGGTTGGAACGAAAAGCCCAACATCGAGATCGTGCAAACCATCTGCAAGCTGCTCGACGAAATGCGCCCCAAGGCCGATGGCAGCTACGCCAGCCAGATCACCTATGTCACCGACCGCCCGGGCCACGACCGCCGCTACGCGATCGACGCCCGCAAGCTCGAAGCCGAGTTGGGCTGGAAGCCTGCCGAGACCTTTGAGACCGGCATCCGCAAGACGGTGGAGTGGTACCTGGCCAACCCCGAGTGGGTGGCCCATGTGCAAAGCGGGGCCTACCGCGAGTGGGTGCAAAAACAATACAGCGCCTCATGAAAATCTTGCTGTTGGGCAAAAACGGCCAAGTCGGCTGGGAGCTGCAACGCAGCCTGGCCCCGCTGGGCGAGGTGCTGGCGCTGGACCGACACAGCACCGATTTCTGCGGCGATTTGAGCCAGCCAGAGCGCTTGGCTCAAACTGTTTTGGCTTACCGCCCCGACGTGATCGTCAATGCGGCGGCCCACACCGCGGTGGACAAAGCTGAGGGCGAACCTGAACTGGCCAGATGCCTCAATGCCACCGCGCCCGCCGCACTGGCGCAAGCGGCTGCCCAAGTCGGTGCCTGGCTGGTGCATTACTCGACCGACTATGTGTTCAATGGTCAGGGCGATCAGCCCTGGCAAGAAGGCGACACCACCGGCCCGCTGAGCGTGTATGGCCAGACCAAGCTGGAGGGCGAGCAGGCCATCGTCGCCAGTGGCTGCAAGCATTTGATTTTTCGCACCAGCTGGGTCTATGCCGCGCGGGGTGGCAACTTTGCCAAAACCATGTTGCGCCTGGCCGGTGAACGCGAACGCCTGACGGTGATCGACGACCAACACGGCGCACCCACGGGTGCTGATTTGATTGCCGATGTGACGGCACACGCGATCCGTAGCGCCCTCCAGCAGCCCGCGCTGGCGGGTATTTACCATTTGGTGGCCGCTGGCGAAACCACATGGCACGGCTACGCCAGTCATGTGATCGCGCAAGCCCGGCAGCTTCAGCCCGGAGGCGGTTTGAAAGTCAGCGAGATCGCACCCGTGCCCACCACGGCTTTCCCCACACCCGCCAAGCGCCCATTGAACTCACGTTTGAACACCCACAAACTGCAACATGCCTTTGGCTTGGTGCTGCCCCCTTGGCAGCAAGGCGTTGACCGCATGCTGGCCGAGATACTCTGAATCGTCACGGGCTTGCGGCACAATCCTTTGGACTGTTGAACCTCTCTTTTGAAACTTCGTTACGCACCATGACCGACCACACTGTTGCCCCCACTGTTGCCCCGCATGACCAAGCCCAGATCCTGGCGCAGGCCATGCCTTACATCCGCAAGTTCCACGGCAAAACGCTGGTCATCAAATATGGCGGCAATGCCATGACCGACCCGGCTTTGCAGCAAGCATTTGCCGAAGACGTGGTGCTGCTCAAGCTGGTGGGCATGAACCCGGTGGTGGTGCACGGCGGTGGCCCGC
This sequence comes from Limnohabitans sp., assembly GCA_017986055.1. Classification (GTDB taxonomy): domain Bacteria; phylum Pseudomonadota; class Gammaproteobacteria; order Burkholderiales; family Burkholderiaceae_C; genus Limnohabitans_A. The sequence continues at coordinate 14,432 of JAGNWH010000042.1, forward strand.
AAATTGAAACGGCCTTGAAGCGCTTGGGTAAAAAAGGCGAGTTCATTCAAGGCATGCGCGTGACCGATGCCGAGACCATGGAAGTGGTCGAATGGGTGTTGGGCGGCGAGGTGCAGCAAGACATCGTGGGCATGATCAACCGCGCAGGCGGCAAGGCCGTGGGCCTGACAGGCCGTGACGGTGGCTTGATTCGCGCCAAAAAACTGCGCTTGGTGGACAGCCAAGACCCGACCAAAGAACACGATGTGGGTCAGGTCGGCGAGATCGAAAGCATCGACCCCTCAATCCTCACTTGCTTGCAAGACGATGCTTTCATTCCCGTGGTCAGCCCCATCGGTTTTGGTGCCAACAACGAAAGCTACAACATCAACGCCGATGTGGTGGCCGCCAAGCTGGCCACCGTGCTGCAAGCCGAAAAGTTGCTCATGCTCACCAACATCCGAGGCGTGCTGGACAAGCAGGGTGAACTGTTGACCGAACTGACGCCCAGCCGCATCGACGAGTTGTGCGCCGACGGCACCATCAGCGGCGGCATGATCCCCAAGATCGCGGGCGCGCTCGATGCCGCCAAGAGCGGTGTGAATGCGGTCCACATCATCGACGGCCGTGTGCCCCATGCCATGCTGCTGGAGGTGCTGTCTGAGCAAGCCTTCGGCACCATGATCCGCAGCCGTTGAGGGCGACGCGTGCGGCAGCACGATCAGAATTAAAAAAGAGGGAGAGACATGGCCGACCAAGAAACAGTCAGTGAGCGTTTTTCAGACGAGGACGCCACGCCTGCACGCAAGCGCCCACGTCCGGGCGAGAGGCGCTTGCAGATTTTGCAAACGCTGGCATCCATGCTGGAGCAACCCGGGGCCGAACGCGTGACCACGGCCAGCCTGGCCGCCAAGATCGGCGTGAGCGAAGCGGCTTTGTACCGGCACTTTGCCAGCAAAGCGCAGATGTTCGAAGGCCTGATTGATTTTGTCGACCAGTCGGTGATCGGCCTGATTCGGCAGGTGACAGATCGCGAGCCCGCAGGCCCTGTGCAAGCGAGCCGCATCGTGGCCTTGTTGTTGCAGTTTGCCGAAAAAAACCCGGGCATGAGCCGCGTGATGATTGGCGATGCCCTGGTGCTGGAGCATGAGCGCTTGCAAGAGCGCATCAACCTGCTGTTTGACAAGATCGAAGCGCAGTTGCGTCAATCGCTTAAAACCAGTGATTCGCCCACGCCGACAGCCGATGCACAAGTTGCCGCCTCTTTGCTGGTGGCTTTCATGCAAGGGCGCTTGCAGCGCTTTGCGCGTTCGGGCTTCAAACGCTTGCCCTCTGAGCACCTGCAGGCAGCGCTGACCAAAATGTTGTGAAAGCGCCTTGCCTCAACAATTAGCCCGTCGATGATCTGCCACCAAGCGGTCATCGAAGTTCATTTCCGGGCTTCTCAGGGCCCGATGCTTGGTTGTTCGCCCTTTCATGCGCTTGCGCCACAACCGAAAAGAGTTGGGCTGAAGCTCGTGCCGCATGAGGCGAATGACATCCGCTTCTGACCATCCCATGCGCTCCTGAATGGTCTCAAAGGCCGTCCGATCTTCCCAAGCCATCTGAATAATGGCCGAAATATCCCCATCGGAAAGGCTTGAAAGTCGTTGAGAGAATTTGGTCTCCACGGCGATGCTCCATGATGAAAAAACGTTTTTTAAAAACACGGGGTGTGTAACTTTGCAGGCAGTGTGCCTGCAAACACCAATGCCCCAGTGTTGATTGGGGTAAAGCACCGAACTGAAGGTCACGTTGTGGTCGCTTGCCATAAGCTGTATTGATCGAATGCAGACGGCAGCCACTACACAAAGCAAGAAATGAACGAAGCTGATTTCAAAATTCTGTTTGTCTGCATGGGCAATATCTGTCGAAGCCCCACAGCAGAAGCTGTTTTTTTCAAGAGACTGGCTGATCGAGACCTCTTGCACAAGATCAAAATTGATTCAGCAGGAACGCACAACTTCCATCCCAATGCGCCACCCGATGAACGCAGCCAGACGCATGCGCTCAAAAGAGGTTATGACCTGTCCAACTTGCGGGCGAGATCGGTTGTTGAAAGTGACTTTGAAGAGTTTGATTTGCTTTTGACGATGGATTGGGACAACCGTGCGCTCTTGGAGGAAAGATGCCCAGCACTGCATCTTCACAAGATCCGAGGTTTGGCTGAATTTTTACAAACAACACAGGCATCGGTCATACCTGATCCCTACTACGGTGGGGCGCAGGGGTTTGAACATGTATTGGATTTGATCGAAGAAGCCAGCGAAGGCCTTATGAAATTCATCATCCAAAAGGTTCAGTCATGAAGCCCACGAGCTCAGCGGTCATTGAGTTGAGAGATCTACACCTCAAAACAGACATCGGAACTTATGGTGCCAACGACACCCGGCCAGATGTCCATCTGCTCGATTTGACACTTGGGATTGCGGTCAATCAAGTGGTCATT
>JAGNWH010000130.1:0-4926 GCA_017986055.1 Limnohabitans sp.
TACACCACGGCCATGCTGAACGGCATTGTGGCTTTTGAAATGCAGATCGCAGATTTGCAATGCGCCGTCAAACTCAACCAGCACCGCCCCGAAGCCCATGTCGCCATGCATGCCGCGTATGCCGCAGGCACTTCGACCGAACAGACTTTGGCCCGTTGGATGGAAGATCTCGGTTTGCTGCCACAGACCCCAACCAAGGTATGAATCATGTTTGAACACTACAGCAAACCCCTGATTCCCCGGGCGGCTTACCACCGACGTTTGGTCGGAGCGGTGGGCCTGGCTTTGCTGCTGATTGGCGTGTCGTTGTTGGCAGGCATGTTCGGTTATCACGAGTTCGAAAACATGTCCTGGGTGGATGCCTATTTGAGTGCCGCCATGATTTTGTCCGGCATGGGGCCGGTGGGCGAGCCTCTGAGCATGGCGGGCAAATTGTTTTCCGGCACTTATGCGCTGTACAGCGGCTTTGTGGCCCTGATCTGCGTGGGCGTGTTGGGCGCACCCGTGCTGCACCGTTTTTTGCACCGCTTTCATTTTGAAGAGGACGTTGACGCATGACGTCCTTGAACGATGAGCAGGGCATGCGTCTGGCCTTGGACCAAGCCCGCTTGGCCGCAGACGCAGGCGAAGTGCCTGTGGGGGCGGTGGTTGTCAAGAACGGCCAGGTGATCGCCACCGGGCGCAACGCCCCCATCGCCAGCCACGACCCCACCGCGCATGCCGAGGTGGTGGCCCTGCGCGAAGCGGCCCGTGTGTTGGGCAATTACCGACTGGACGGCTGCACCCTGTATGTGACGCTGGAGCCTTGCGCCATGTGCAGTGGGGCCATGCTGCACGCGCGGGTAGACCGTGTGGTGTTTGGCGCAGCCGACCCGCGCACCGGCGTGGCGGGCTCGGTGCTCAACCTGTTTGGCCACACGCAGTTGAACCACCAGACGCAGGTGACGGGCGGGGTGCTGGCCGATGCGTGTGCTCAGTTGCTCAAAGATTTTTTCAAGCCCAAGCGCGTGAACGCCGACCCCGTGCGCGAAGACGCGCTGCGCACGCCCGATGCGGCGTTTGCCGGTTTGCCTGACTACCCTTGGCCGCCCCGTTACGTGAATGACCTGCCCAGCATCGCTGGCCTGCGCATGCATTACCTGGACGAAGGCCCCCAAGACGCGCCACTGACTTGGCTGTGCTTGCATGGCAACCCGGCCTGGAGTTACCTCTACCGCAAGATGATCCCGGTCTGGCTGGCGGCGGGGCACCGCGTGGTGGCGCCCGACCTGATTGGCTTTGGCAAAAGCGACAAGCCCAAAAAAGACAGCTTTCACCAGTTTGAAACGCACCGCCAGTCCTTGCTGGATTTGCTGGCGCGGCTGGATCTGCAGCGCGTGGTGTTGGTGGTGCAAGACTGGGGCGGCATCTTGGGCCTGACCTTGCCGATGGCCGCGCCAGAGCGTTACAAGGGCCTGCTGGTCATGAACACCACCTTGGCCACGGGCGAGCAGCCCCTGAGTGCGGGCTTTTTGGCCTGGCGCGACTGGTGCCAAAGCCAGCCGCAGTTCGATGTGGGCAAGCTGTTTGCGCGGGGCAACCCCCGCATGACGCCCGCTGAGACAACGGCCTACAACGCGCCATTCCCAGACAAAGGCTTTCGCGCCGCGCTCAGGGCCTTTCCGCCCATGGTGCCGGCACTGGCCGATGTACCCGGCGCGGCCATTTCGCGCCAAGCCCAAGCCTTTTGGCAAGGCGATTGGCAAGGCCAAAGCCTGATGGCCATTGGCCAGCAAGACCCGGTGCTGGGCGAGTCGGTGATGCGCCATTTGCAAAGCCAGATCCGTGGCTGCCCCGAGCCCATGCTGCTGCCCGATGCGGGCCATTTTGTGCAGGAGCAGGGCAGGGCGATCGCCGAGGCGGCTGTGCGACACTTCAAGCCCTGAAAAAGAACACAGCCCATGGCCCACATTTACATTTTTTCTCCGTCCAGCGCAGTGCGCGACAAAGCCGCTTTTCGCCGGGGCCTCAAACGCCTGCAAGCCCAAGGGCACCAGGTGGAAGTCGATGAAGCCGCGTTGGCGAGCCACATGCGCTTTGCGGGCGATGACGCCACCCGCATCGCAGCGATTGGCCGCGCCGCCGCCAGTGGCGCTGATGTGGCTCTCATCTCGCGCGGTGGCTACGGCCTCACGCGCATCTTGCCCGCCTTGCCCTACAAGGCCATTGCCAAAGCCATCGATGGCGGCATGCAGTTTGTGGGCCTGAGCGATTTCACCGCCTTCAACCAAGCGGTGTTGGCCAAAACCGGGCGCATCAGCTGGCAAGGCCCTGCTTTGGGCGAAGACTTTGGCCCCAGCCAAGAGCCCGACGACATCATGCAAGCGTGCTTTGACGACCTGTTGTTGGAGCAAGGCGAGGGTACCGGCTGGCAACTGCCCAAGCCCGAGGCCGAACGCCGCGTGTTGGTCAAAGACGCGCCGCTGTGGGGCGGCAACCTGACGGTGCTGACTTCATTGCTGGGCACACCGTATTTTCCGCAGGTCAAGGGCGGTGTGCTGTTCCTGGAAGACGTGGGCGAACACCCTTATCGCGTCGAACGCATGCTCACGCAGCTTTTGCATGCGGGCGTGTTGGCCCAGCAAAAGGCGGTGCTCGTGGGGCAATTCAGCAACTACAAACTGGTGCCAGCGCACGACAAAGGCTTCAAGCTGGCCACCGTGGTGGACTGGCTGCGCACGCAGATCAAGGCGCCTGTGTTGACCGGCCTGCCGTTTGGCCACGTCGAAACCAAGGTGCTGCTGCCCGTGGGCGCCAAGGTGGACCTTGTTACCGAAGGGCGTGATGCCTTGATGGTTTGGGGCCACATTTGAGTGGCTGTTTGGCTGGTTTAGCCGCGCCGCTGGGCGACAAATCCCGCCAGATACGCTGACATCCAAAGGGGTGACAAGTCTTTGTCGAGCACCTGAACGCTGACAGGGTTTGCATCGGGGTTCAAAGCTGCCACCAAGTCTTCTTCTCGACTCAAGACCAAGGTGTGGGCCACGGTGTGCCGAGAGTTGATGAATTTTTGCAAAATTTCCAGAAACTTTTCTTGCTCTTTTCTGGGGGCAGTGGTTTGAACCACCAGCAACTCATGCTTGTCGTTCAGCAACTCCAGCAAAGCCTCGGTCAAGGATTCAAAAAATGAGACCTGAACAGGCAAACCCCATTGCGCAACCTCTTTGCGCAGGCGGGTGGCCAGCTCTTGCGACTCAATGACCATCACCACTTTATAGAGACGATCTGACGCAGGCCGCGTGATCTTTTCAAAGCTGTTGGCGTTTTGGTAGTTCAAGACCGACGACATGGCAATGCGGCGGTGACCGCCAAAGGTTCTCCAGGCCTGCAAGATGTTGTTGTCGACCAGTTTTTGGATGGTCGCCATCGACAAGCCCAGGCGTTTGGCCGCTTGGGAGCTGGTTACAAATTCAGCAATTTCGGGTTCTCGCGTCTCAGTCTCTGTAGACATGTCGGGGGGTCTCAATTGAACGGTTCAATATTTTGGGGCTGTGGCTGCCACCGATGTGCTTGGCATGCACACGTTTCAGCACGGTCTGTGGGTCTGTTGAGTTGAATCCAAATCAACAAAACTTCCACAATTCTTACATTTGACATTTTCAGGCCAATGAATTTGCAAGAACATCCCCAATTGGGGATGTTTGCATCGAATTTGTTAAAAAATCAACAAAAATCATAATTATTTTCACGGGTGGGTCACGCAGCGAGGGTGACTCGCCGAATCACCCCAGTCCGCTAACATGCCAAATCCATGTCTGACGCCCACACCTCCCCTTTACAACCCTGGCAAGTCATCACGGGCGGCATTTGCGGTCTGGTGTTGACTCTTGGGCTGGCCCGTTTTGTGTTTACGCCCTTGCTGCCCGTCATGCAGTTGCAAACAGGGCTGACCGACGCCGCTGCAGGCGGGCTGGCTGCCATCAACTACGCGGGATACATCTCGGGGGCCTTGGCAGTGGCCTGGATCGATGACAGCCGGTGGCGACATCGCTTGTATGGCCTGGGCCTGTGGCTGGCCTTGCTGACCACCGCCGCCATGGCGCTCACCACCTGGATGCCGGCTTGGGCTTTGTCCCGTTATTTGGGGGGATTGAGTGGTGCCGCCGGCATGCTGCTGGGCTCGGGCTTGGTGCTGGGGTGGTTGATGCGGCAGGGCCGTCGCCCTGAGCTGGGGCTGTATTTCATCGGCATTGGTCTGGGCGTGGTGGTTTCTGCCGCCGGGGCTTGGGCCTTGTCGTTTTATTGGACGCGTTGGTCTGACCAGTGGCTGGCCTTTGCCGCCATCGGTCTGGTTTTCTTTGTGCCAGCCTGGTTGTGGCGGCCACCTGTGCCGCCAGCCCCCGCGCCAGCGGTGTCAGGCGCTGCGGTGCCGCTGATTTCGCGCCGCTGGATGCTGACCATGGCCGGCAGCTACTTTGCGGCAGGCTGGGGTTTTGTCATCAGCGCCACCTTCACGGTGGCCATTGTCGAGCGCGAACCCGCTTTGGCCGGGCAGGGCGCCTTGGCCTGGGCCTTGGTGGGTTTGGCGGCCATGCCTGCGGTGTTTTTGTGGGACAAAGTGGCCCGTCGTTGGGGCGACACGCGGGCCTTGCTGTTGGCCTTTGGCTTGCAGACGCTGTCGGTCGTCTTGCCCGCTGTGTCGGGTTCTTTGGCGGCTGCGCTGATGGGGGCCATCGGTTACGGTGCCACCTTCATTGGCATCGTCAGCATGACACTGTCCCTGGTGGGCCGCAGAGCCCCGCAAAACCCGGGCAAGGCCATGGCCCGGCTGACTTTGAGCTATGGCGCAGCCCAAATGCTGGCCCCTGTGGTGGCGGGTGCCATGGCGCAAGCCACGGGCACCTTCAAAGGCGCACTTTGGCTGACGGCAGGCGTCATGGCCGCAGG
>JAGNWH010000131.1:0-4901 GCA_017986055.1 Limnohabitans sp.
CGCGCATGGATGTCTTTGGCCAGCACTTTGCCCAGCTCCACGCCCCACTGGTCAAAACTGTTGATGCCCCAGACCGAGCCGCTGACGAAAACGCGGTGTTCTTGCAGGGCAATCAGCGCACCGAAGCTGGCGGGAGTCAACTCATCGAGCAACAAAAACGTGCTGGGCCGGTTGCCCGTGAAGTGCTTGTGCCCGCCCTCGTCGGCCTTGCCCAACATCAGGGCCTGCGCCTGCGCGATCACATTGGCCAGCAACAATTCGTGGTGGTCTTTCAGGCTGTGCGTGGGCTTTTTCACGGCAATGAACTCCAGCGGCACCACGTCGGTGCCCTGGTGCAGCATCTGAAAATAGGCGTGCTGGCCGTTGGTGCCCGGCTCGCCCCACAACACCGGCGAAGTGCCATAAGGCAGCGCATGGCCATTGCGGTCCACGCGCTTGCCATTGCTCTCCATCTCGAGCTGTTGCAAATACGCAGGCACGCGTCGCAAAGCGCTGTGATACGGCGCAATCGAGCGGCTGGTGTAGTTCAAAAAGTTGCGGTACCAAACATCGAGCAGGCCCAAACGCACAGGCAAATTGGCCTCTGGTGGTGCGGTCTGAAAGTGCTGGTCCATCGCGTGTGCACCGGCCAACAGGTCTTTGAAACCCTGAGCGCCAATCGCAATGGCCACCGGCAAGCCAATGGCCGACCACATGGAATAGCGACCGCCCACCCAATCCCAAAAGCCAAAGGTGGTGCTGATGCCGAACTCGGCTGCAGCCGCCACGTTGGTGGTGAGTGCTGCAAAGTGGCGGGCCACATCGTTGCCGCCTTGCGCCTTGAACCAAGCCTGCGCCGAACGGGCGTTGGTCATGGTCTCGGTGGTGGTGAAGGTTTTAGATGCGATCAAGAACAGCGTGTTCTCAGCTTTCAAGCCCTTGAGCACAGCGGCCAATTCGTGTCCGTCCACATTCGACACAAAGTGAAAACGTTTGCCCGGCAAGACAAAGTCTTGCAGCGCCAGCACCGCCATTTGCGGCCCCAGGTCTGAGCCCCCAATGCCAATGTTCACCACATCGGTGATCTGTGCGTCAGCGCGAATTTGCTCAGCGTAAGCCAGCATGGGCTTCAGGGTGTCGTGCACCTGCGCCAGGGGCTCGGCCAATGGGCCAACCAAAGAACCCTCGGGTTGCCGCAGCAACCAATGCATCACAGGCCGGTCTTCGGTGTGGTTGATGTGCTCGCCCCGAAACATGGCATCGCGGTGCGCGGTCAAACCGGTTTGGCGGGCCAGCTCTTGCAGCAGCGCTTCGGTGGCGGCATCCACATGGTTTTTAGACAAATCGGCGAACACATGGGCCGCTTGTTGGCTCAGGGCATCGGCACGCTGCGCATCGGCGGCAAAAGCACTGCGCAAATCAAAGTCGGCAAAGTGGGCCGCGTGGGCCTGCAAGGCCGTCCAAGCCGGGGTTTGATCACAACGCATGTTCAGGCCTTCTTCATCATGTCTTCCAACTTGACCGCATCGGCGCAGAAGGCGCGGATGCCTTCGGCCAGCTTCTCGGTGGCCATCGCGTCTTCGTTCAGCGCCAGGCGGAACGAAGCTTCGTCATAAGCCACCGCGGGCAAGTCCATCGTTTTCGCGGCAGCGGCGTCGAGTGCCAGGCCCAAAGGCGCATCGGTGGCGGCCAGCTGGGCCAACAGCTCAGGGCTGATGGTCAGCAAATCGCAACCGGCCAAAGCCGTGATCTGGCCCACGTTGCGAAACGACGCGCCCATGACTTCGGTGGCAATGCCGTGTTTCTTGTAGTGGTTGAAGATGGCCCGCACCGACTGCACACCGGGGTCGTTCGCGCCCGACTTGGCAGCCTCGTCCCAGGCAGCGCCAGCGGTCTTTTTGTACCAGTCGTAAATGCGGCCCACAAAAGGCGAGATCAGCTGCACTTTGGCTTGGCCACAGGCCACGGCCTGGCAAAACGCGAACAACAGCGTCAGGTTGCAGCGGATGCCTTCGCGCTCCAGCTCGGCTGCGGCCTGAATGCCTTCCCAAGTCGAGGCGATCTTGATCAACACGCGCTCACGCTGAATGCCTTGCGCCTCGTACAGCGCCATGATGCGGCGGGCCCGCGCCACGGTGGCGGCAGTGTCAAAGCTCAGGCGAGCGTCCACTTCGGTCGAGACACGGCCGGGAATGGTCTTCAATATTTCGCAGCCAAAACGCACCAGCAAATGGTCCATCACCACGTCCAGCGGCTGGCCACGGTGGGCCGCCACAGACTCGGTCAGCAAGGGCGCGTATTCGGGCTTTTGCACCGCCTTGAGGATCAGCGACGGGTTGGTCGTCGCGTCTTGCGGCTGAAACTGGGCCAATTGCTTGAAGTCACCGGTATCGGCCACCACGGTGGTGAATTGTTTGAGAGCGTCGAGTTGGTTCATGGCGTTTCGTACAAGTTGGCAAAAATGGTGACGAACATCCGTCAGGGTGGTTGCCGCTGCAACAGCGGCATGCCTGCAGATGAAATATTTGTCGGGTATTTAAAAGCTGGCTTGAATTATCCGTGAAACAAAGTTACATTACAAATCAATTTTTCATGTAACTCAAGAACATCATGGCTTTTGATCTTGTTTTCTTTGGCGGCACGGGCGATCTGGTCTGGCGCAAACTCATGCCTGCCTTGTTTCAGGCCTTCCGTCACGACACGCTGCCCGAAGGCGGTCGCATCATCGGCGTCGGCCGCGACGACCTGACGGACGAACAATACCGCCAGCAAATTCAGTCGCGCTTTGAACAGGTCGAAGGCGACAAGCGCCCCAACCCTGAAGAATTTGCCCGCTTTGCCAGCTTGCTGTGCTACGTGCGCATGGACTTGTCCAAGCCAGAGGCATACGCCACGCTGTCAGCCCGCTTGGCCGAGCGCGAAACCGACAACGTGGTGATGTATTTGTCCACCGCACCCAGCTTGTTCACCACCGTGTGCGAGCAACTGGCCGCCAACGGGCTGAACACGCCCAAGACCCGCATCGTGCTTGAAAAACCGCTGGGCCACGACCTGGCCTCCAACCGCGCCATCAACGAAGCGGTGGGCAAGGTCTTCAAAGAGCAGCAAATTTTCCGCATCGACCACTATCTGGGCAAACCTGCGGTGCAAAACCTGTTTGCCATGCGCTTTGGCAACGCCCTGTTTGAACCCCTGTGGCGGCGCGAGCACATTGCCAACATCCAGATCACCATGTCCGAAGAGCTGGGCGTAGAAAAACGCGGTGGCTTTTATGAGACCACCGGCGCACTGCGCGACATGGTGCAAAACCACGCGCTGCAGCTGCTTTGCGCGATCGCCATGGAGCCGCCCATCAACGCCCATGCCGACGCGATCCGCGACGAAAAACTCAAAGTGCTGCGTGCCCTGAAACGCTGGACGCCCGAAACGCTCAGCCAGCATGTGATTCGGGGCCAATACAGCGCGGGCAACATCTTTGGCCAGGCTGTACCGGGCTACCGCGACGAGCCGGGCGTGAACCCCAGCAGCGGCACCGAGACCTTTGTGGCGCTGCGCACCGAGATCGCCAACTGGCGCTGGGCGGGCGTGCCGTTTTACATCCGTACCGGCAAGCGCATGGCCTCGCGCGAAGCGCACATCGAGATCAATTTCCGCCAGACACCGCACGAGATTTTCAAGAGCCCAGTGGGTCATGCCAACAAACTCGTCATCCACCTGCAACCCAAGGACGGGCTGGAGCTGCACCTGTTTGCGCAAGGCCAAAGCAAGCGCGGCGAAGGCAGCAGCGGGGCCACCCTGAGCCCAGTGCACCTGGATCTGGACTTTGACAAGCGCTTTGGCAGCCAGCGCGTGGGCGCTTACGAACGCCTGCTGCTCGACGTGCTCGATGGCCGCCTGAACCTGTTCGTGCGCAGCGACGAACAAGAAGAGGCTTGGCGCTGGGTCGAGCCGATCCTGCAACACTGGAAAAACGACACCATTGGCCCACGCCCCTACGCTGCGGGCACCTGGGGCCCGAGCGCATCGAGCGCGATGATTGCGCGCGACGGCTTTTGCTGGTCCGAAGAAATTTAAACCGAAAGACACACCATGCTCGAACGAATCAAGGCTTCTTTGCCCTCCCTGGCCCCGGCCGAGCAACGTGTGGGCAAGCTGGTGCTGGCCGATCCTCGGGCTTTTGCCAACTTGCCGGTCACCGAACTGGCCGATCGCTCGCATGTGAGCAAACCGACTGTGGTGCGCTTTTGCCGCAGCATGGGCTACGACGGCCTGTCCGACTTCAAACTCAAACTGGCTGGCAGCGTGAGCGAGGGCGTGCCCTTCATCCACCGCAGTGTGGACGTGGACGACAAAACCAGCGACATCGCGGTCAAGGTGATCGACAACACGGTGGCGGCGTTTTTGAAGTACCGCAACGATGCCAGCTCGTTTGCTTTGGAGCACGCTGCCCAAGCCCTGGCCGCGACCCAAAAGACCAACCGACGCATCGAGTTTTATGGCGTGGGCAACTCCGGCATCGTGGCGCAAGACGCACAGCACAAATTCTTTCGCCTGGGCGTCAATGCCATTGCCTACAGCGACGGCCACATGCAGGTCATGAGCGCCTCGATGCTCAAGCCGGGCGACTGCGCCGTGATCATCTCCAACTCGGGCCGCACCCGTGACCTGATGGACGCTTGCGACATCGCCAAAAAGCAAGGCGCGACCACCATCGTCATCACCGCCAGCGGCTCGCCCTTGGCCAGCGCCGGACACATCCACCTGACAGCCGACCACCCCGAGGGCTACGACAAATACAGCCCCATGGTCTCGCGCCTCTTGCACCTGCTGATCATCGACATTTTGGCCACCACGGTGGCCCTGCGCATTGGCGAAGAGTTGCAGCCCAATCTGCGCGACATGAAAAACAACCTGCGCAGCAA
>JAGNWH010000043.1:0-16659 GCA_017986055.1 Limnohabitans sp.
TGATTGCCCATGAAATTCAAAATGTCCGAGAAGTCGCTGTTTGCGGCTTTGTTGCGTGCCCCTTGGTGGGTGAGCTTTTTGGTGATGCTGGCCGTGGCTTTGGTGGCGGGGGCTTTGCTGCCTGATGCCTACAAAACAGCGGGCATGCTGGGGGCGTTTCCGTTTTTGGTGATCGGTGTCATGGCCGCGTGGCGGCAAAGAAACGCCATATCGGCGAGCCGCATCCAGGAACTGCTTGAGCAGGCCAGAGGCATGGGGTGGCGTGATTTTTCAGTGCTGGTGGAAGAAGCGTTGCGTCAACAGGGCTTTGTGGTCGCTCGCCTGACCGATGGACCGGCTGATTTTCAGATCGAAAAAAATGGCCGTGTCACTTTGGTCAGCGCCAAGCGCTGGAAAGCCGCCACCGTGGGCGCAGAGCATTTGCGTGAACTGCTGGCCGCCCGCGAAAGTCGGGATGCTTTTTCGTGCACCTGCATGAGTCTGGGCATTTTCAGCCAGGCCGCGATCGATTTGGCCAACAACAGCCCCATGCAGTTGCTGGGGTCGGCCAATATTGCGCAACTCATGCACGATGGGGCCAAAGCCCTGAAGCCCTAAAGCTCGGGCACATCGCTTGCGCCTTGGCGCTTTCTTTTGGCTTTCAAGGAATTTCATGACACGACCTCTTCTCGGCGAATCGGCCATTCATCCTGCTGTCCGCCAACGCATTGCCGAACACCACCTGTCCGTCATCCAACAGGTGCAAACGGCCATCGGCCTGCACCCCGTGGTGGTGGTGGGTTTGTCGGGCAACCCCTTTGTGGGTAAAGCGCGCAAAGCGCTGGCCGCAACCGGCGTGGCGCACGAATACATCGAGTTTGGCAGTTACTTCTCGCAGTGGCGTTTGCGCAACGCCTTGAAGATGTGGACGGGCTGGCCAACTTTTCCGATGGTCTTTGTGCGGGGCACCTTGGTTGGTGGGGCCGATGACCTGCGCCGCCTGATCGACAGTGGCGAACTCAAGACCTTGTTGCAAGCCTGAGAGCGATGGCGTCCCCTGAAAAACCCGAGTTGTGGCGCACAGAAGTCGGTGATGCGGTGGCCGTGCTCCATATTCCGGGTGCATTGAAGCGCTCACGCACTTTTGACATCGATGTCAGCCTGCTGGTGCGTGTGCCAGAAGACAACACAGAGGCTTGGCATGCACTGACGCTGGAGATTGACGGCAAGCGGCAATGGCATCGGCGCATCGCCAGCAGTTGTCCAGGCCAGACCGACGGGTTGGACTACCACTGCCGTTTCGTGCTCGAAGCAGGCCCCTCCCTGCGCATCCGCGCGGTGGCGGGTACTCGGGGCGCTGTGGTGCAGCGCCTGCAGATCGAAGCCCGCGAAGACAAGCCGTCTTAGCCCTTTGCGTTTCACTTGGGCAGGTCGCGTGCACCGCTTTGGGGGCGGACCATCTTGAACAGCTGCTCCGGCCCGATGCTGAAGTAATCCGCCGCGCCACCCCCGCGCAAAATATGCCCCGCATTGGCCGTGTCATAAACCCCGGCCTTGAGCAAGCGCTGGTCAATGTGGACGCCCACCACCTGGCCAAACACCATCCAAGTCTCGATTTTCCGGCCTTGCAGGTCTTCCAGTTGCAGGATCTGCGTGCAGCGGCACTCAAAGCTCACCGGGCTTTGCGCCACACGCGGCACGCCCACCACCCGTGAAGCCTCGGGCGTCAGGCCCGCCAGATCAAACTCGCTCACCTCGGGTGGCACCGCCTCGCAGGTCTGGTTCATCACCTCGGCCAAATCACGCGTGACCAAGTTCCAGACAAACTCGCCCGTGGCCTCGATGTTGTTCAGCGAATCCTTGCGCCCGATGCTCGAAAACCCGATCACGGGCGGCACGTAGTTGAAGGCGCTGAAAAAGCTGTACGGGGCCAGGTTCAGCACGCCACTGGCGCTGTGGCTCGACACCCAACCAATAGGGCGCGGGCCAACGATGGCGTTGAACGGATCGTGCTTGAGGCCGTGGCCCAGATGGGGTTCGTAAAAGTGCATCATGGTCGAGGTGTAAAAAAACCCCTCAAGAGGGGTTGGGCTCAGAGCGCAAGAAGGATCACTTCTTGACGCAAGCTGAATTGGTTTCGTTTTCTTTCTTGGAACAGTCGACTTTTTTGTCGTCCATCTTGCCACCGCCATGGCTGCCAGCGAAGGAGGGCATGGACACCAACATGAAAGCGGAAACGAGAGCGGTCATCACGATTTTCATAGAAACACCTTCAGGGAATGAGGTTGATAAAAGAGGCCAGAATGCTGTGTCAGTTTTAGCTGACACGAACATATCCTATCAAGCATCAAAGGCACACGTCGAACATGGACAAAAGTCAGACGCCCGAAAAAGCACCCACACAGGCCGTCTTTCTGCTGGGTATCGCCTGGGGGTTGGGTGTTCTGGCGGCGGCTTCGCCTGCCGCAGCGCAAGAGCGGTTTTTGCCCGCCGCGTCTGCGGTTGTTTTGTCTACTTCGGTGCATGCTCAGGGCGGACGTCAGGCGGCCTTGCGCTCCCTTGATCTGGCTTGGCGGGCCCAACCCCAAGACCTGAATGCCGCACTGCCCTATGCCCGCGCCGTGTTTACCCTGGGCCTGACCGAAGGCGACTTGCGCTGGTTCGGTTCGGCCAAGGCGGCACTGGCGCCGTGGTGGACGGCCGCTGATTTGCCGGCCGAAGGGTATTTTTTGCGGGGTCTGATCAAGCAAGGCTTTCACGCTTTCGATGTCGGCTTGCAGGACATCGACCGCGCCATTGCGCTCGAACCCCGGCGTGCCGAATTTTGGTCCTGGCGCTTTGCCCTGCACCTGTTGTTGGCCGACATGGCGTCTGCCCGACAAGACACCGATGAGATGGCCCGGCTGTTCGGGTCGCAAGAGGCCGATGTGTACCGCGCCGTGTTGCTTTACCGTACCGGTCAGCCGCTGCCTGCCGTTCAGATGCTGACCCGGGCGATGCGATCACCCGACAACCAGGACGCGTCTTCGCAAGACTGGCTGGGTTTTCATCTTGGCGAGGCACACCGCGTGGCCGGGCAGCCCGCGCAGGCCATCGCCCTGTGGGGCCAACGCCTCAAAGCCAGCCCGCAGTCGCACCTGATCCGGCTTTCGCTGGCTGAGCTGTTCAACCAGCAAGGCCAATATGCACAGGCCAAAACCACTGCCTTGTACAAGGCCGACATCGGCAGCCTGACCGATGCGCTGCTCATGCAGGCCCTGCTGGCCAGCCGGGGTCTGAAAGACCCGGACGAGGCCCGACTGGCCAGCCAGATGACGGCGCGTTTGCAGTCGCAAGCCCTGCGACAGGAGTCGTTGATTGAGCGCCCCAAACTGATTCACCAGATTGCCTACGGTCAGGATGTGGCGGCGGGTCTCGCCTTGTCCATCGAGAACTGGCGGCTGCAAAAAGAACCGCCCGATGCGGTTTTGTTTGTGCAGGCTGCGCTTGCACTGGGCCAGGCCCGAGCCGCCGAGCCCGTGCTGGCCTGGGCTAAAAAAACAGGCTACACCGACCCGCAACTGGGGCCGCTGATGCAGCAACTCCAATTGCACCCGAGCTGGACAGGCGGTCGCCCATGATGGCCCGAACATGGCTCTTGGGTTGGCGTGGCTTGTGCGCGGCGTTGGTGCTCATGGCCTTGTGCTGGGCCCCGGCTGCTGTGGCCCATTCCAGCAGCAACAGCTACCTTGCGCTCAGTGCGCCTGACGGGCAGCTGAGCTTGCGTGCCGACATTCACCTGCGTGATGTCGACCTGATTTTTGACCTCGACCATGACCGGGATGGCCAGGTCACTTGGGGCGAGACCCAGGCGCGCAGCGCCGAGCTGAAAACCTGGCTGGGGCAGGGCATCGCCTTGAGCGCCTTGGGCCAGGGCTGCACCTTGGGCGATGCCGATCTGCAAGCCAGCCAGCATGCCGACGGCATGTACCTGAGTGCGCTGTGGACGCCCGTTTGCTTGGGGCTGACGGATGTGGCCCATGCCAGCCTGGCGCTGCGATATGGCCTGATCTTTGCGCAAGACAACCTGCACCGGGGCCTGCTGAAAGTGGATTTGCCTGGCAATCAAAGCAGTGCCTTGCTCAGCCCCGAGCGTCCCGAGGCTCAGGTCAGCGTGGCCGACAGCAGTGCCTGGCGGGTGTTTGGGCGCTATGCCATCGAAGGCGTGTGGCACATCTGGATCGGCATTGACCACATCGTCTTCTTGCTCAGCCTGCTGGTGCTGGCTCCCTTGCAGTCTTCACGCCAAAGGGTGGTGCACTGGCAAGCGGCCCAGCAGGCCCGGCCCGTGGTGCTGGACGTGCTCGCAGTTGTCACCGCCTTCACAGTGGCGCACTCCATCACGCTGGGCTTGACCATCACCGGCTGGCTCACGCCACCTGCCGATTTGGTCGAGCCGGCCATTGCCTTGTCGGTGGTGCTGGCTGCGCTGAACAACCTGCTGGGTTTCAGTGCCCTCCAGCGCTGGCGATTGGCCTTGGTGTTTGGTCTGGTGCACGGCTTTGGCTTTGCCAGCGTGCTGCTCGACCTGGGCCTGCCCACCAGCTCGCTGCTGGCCGCGTTGGGCGGCTTCAACATCGGTGTGGAGCTGGGGCAACTGGCCATCGTGGGCGTGTTTTTGCCCCTGGCCTGGGCGCTGCGCCATACCCGTTTTTACCGCTGGGGGGTGGTGACGGGCGGGTCTGTTGCGATTGTCGTGCTGGGTGTGTTCTGGACGCTGCAGCGCATCGGGTGGCTCGGCTGATGAACTGCCGCGGCCTGCGGGGGTAGCGCAAGCCGCTGCAAGCTGTCGCCTCACAGCTTGCAGCCCTTGACCCATAGGCATCGCTATCCCCAAACCCCGTGCCCAAAGCTGTGGATAAGTCCTTGAACAAGTCGTTCAAGCCGCATGCCTGTTGGCTTGGCGGGATGTGCTTAAAAAACAAGCAGTTGTTTTTATCCCGTTCAGGCTCGCCTGTTGCGCTTTCGCCAGCTGGTTTTGCGGCTATTCTTGTCGCTTCGCACGCACTTTTGTCGCCTTGTTTTTCAGGGTGGATGCCCTGACCGCTGACCGCATGACCACCTCCTTGATCGCTCCGGGCTTCATCGCCTTGCACAGCCACCGCTCTGAGGTGCTGGCCGACACCTTGACGGCTTGGTTGCGTGCGCATCCTTTGCAGCCGCTGGAGAGCGAAGTGGTGCTGGTGCAAAGCAACGGCATGGCCGAGTGGATCAAGATTGAGCTGGCCCGGCAAGGGGGTGCGCATGGTGGCGTGTGCGCAGCCACGCGGGTGGAATTGCCTTCGCGGTTTTTGTGGCGCACTTACCGACAGGTGCTGGGCTCGCACAATGTGCCGCCCGACTCACCGCTCGACAAGCTGCCCATGACTTGGCGGCTGATGGCGCTGTTGCCCGCTTGCCTGAGCGATGCGGTGTTCCAACCTGTGGCGGGTTTTTTGCGTGTCAATGCCAATGCCAATGCAAGCCCAGAGCCCGACCGCTTGCTGCAACTGGCCAGCCGCTTGGCCGACTTGTTTGACCAATACCAAATTTACCGACCCGACTGGCTGCAAGACTGGGCCGCTGGGCGCGATGTGTTGCGCAAAGCCGCTGGGCAAGATGAGCTCGGCGAAGACCAACTCTGGCAGGCCGAACTTTGGCGGCGCGTGTTGGCCACGCTGGATGAATCGCAACGCGAAGCCACCCGCCCAGCGCTGCATGCGCGGGCGCTGGCGCATTTGCAGTCGGGCCAGCCGCTGGCCAGCCCGGTGGCGCGGCGCGTGTCGGTGTTTGGCATGAGCCACATGCCGGGGCAACTGCTGGAGATGTTGGCCGCGCTGGCCACGCACAGCCAGGTCATGCTGGCCGTGCCCAACCCTTGCCAATACCACTGGGGCGACATCATCGATGGGCGCGAATGGTTGCAGGCCGAGCGCCGTCGCCATGCCTACCGAGGCCAGGCGCTGGCCGCATTGCCGCTGGCGCAAATGCACCTGCACGCCCCCACGCTGCTGGCCGCTTGGGGGCGGCAGGGGCGCGACTTCATCCGACAGCTCGATGCCTTTGACGACTTGCAGGCCGCCCAGCAGCTCACGCAGTGGCCGCGCCTGGATTTTTTTGACGATGTGCCCGGCGAAGACCCCACGCGCATGCTGGCGCAGTTGCAGCGGCGCATCCGCGATTTGGAGCCGTCCAGCGGTGGCGCACCAGCCCAGCCTTTGCGCCAAGGCGATGCTTCGCTCACCTTCAGCGTGGCGCACAGCCCCGTGCGCGAACTCGAAGTGCTGCACGACCAGCTGTTGCAGTGGTTTCACGCGCCGCCGGGCGATCAGCCCTTGTCGCCGCGCGACGTGGTGGTGATGGTGCCCGACATCGAGGTCATGGCCCCGGCGATCCGTGCGGTGTTTGGCCAGTACAAGCGCAGCGATGCGCGCTTCATTCCGTATGACATCGCCGACCTGGGGGCGCAGGCCACCAGTGCGCTGATCCACGCGGTGGAGTGGTTGCTGGCCTTGCCGCAGCAGCGCAGCCGCATGAGCGAGCTGGTGGAACTGCTCGAAGTGCCCGCCCTTGCCGCCCGCTTTGGCCTGAAGGACGAACACCTGCCCACGCTCACGCGTTGGATGGCGGGTTCGGGCATCCGCTGGGGGTTGTCGGCAGAGCACCGCGCAGGCTTGGGCTTGGGGGTGTGCGGCGACGACAACTCGGCGTTGTTTGGTGTGCAGCGCATGCTCATGGGCTATGCCTGCGGGGCCGACCCGGTGCAGGCCGAAGGCGCTGCATCGGGCGTGTCGCCTTACCCGGAAGTGGGCGGGCTGGATGCCGAGTGGGCTGGCTCGCTGGCCCACCTGTTGCAGGCGCTGATCGACTGGTGGCAAACCTGCACGCAAGACGCCGCGCCGGCGCAGTGGGCCGAGCGGGGGCGTGCTTTGTTGGCCGCTTTGTTCAAGCCGCGTGACGACAACGACCGCAATGCGCTGGCCGCGTTGGACCAAGCCCTGAGCGACTGGGTGCGGGCCTGCGACGATGCGGGCTTTGCCGAGGTGGTGCCGCTGGCGGTGGCCCGATCGGCTTGGCTCGAAGCCTTGAAAACACCCCGGCTGGAGCAGCGCTTTCGGGCCGGTGGTGTGACGTTTTGCACGCTCATGCCCATGCGGGCCATTCCGTTCAAGGCGGTGTGCCTGCTGGGCATGAACGATGGCGACTACCCCCGCCGCAGCCCACGTGCCGACTTTGACCTGATGGGACTGCCCGGCATGACGCGCCCCGGCGACCGATCGCGCCGCGACGACGACCGTCAGCTCATGCTCGAAGCGCTGCTGTCGGCGCGGCAGGTTTTGTATGTGAGCTGGAGCGGTCGCAGCGTGCGCAACAACAACCATCAACCCCCTTCGGTGCTGGTGTCGCAGTTGCGTGACGAGATCGATCTGCTGTGGGGCAAAGGCACGGCGCAAAACCGAACCACTGAATACCCGCTGCAACCCTTTGGCCGCGCTTACTTTGAAGAAGGCAGTGCCTTGCAGACCTATGCCAAAGAGTGGCGAGCCGCGCAAGACGATCAGCCTGGCAATGGGGCCACGCAGGCGGGCAGTCCATCGATGGCCCTTGCGCTTTTGCCACCGCTCATGGCGGCCAACGACCAAGCGCCGGTCATCACTTTGGCGCAGCTTGCGCGCTTTTTGCGCCAACCTGTGAGCGCGTTTTTCCGTGAACGGCTGCAGGTGCAGTTGGACGTTGAACGCAGCGAGTTGCATGACGAAGAACTGTTTGGCTTGGGTGGGCTGGACCTGTACCAACTGCTCGACCATGAACTGCAACATGTGCCCGCCGATCTGAACGCAGACGCATTGCCCGCCCACGCCGCGCGCGTGGTGCAGCGCCTGCGCCAAGCCGGGGCCTTGCCGCTGGCGGGTGTGGGCACGCTCGAAGCGCAAAAGCTCACCCATCTGTTGCAAACCCAGTTGGCCGCAGCCCTGCGTGAGCGCCAGACATGCCCCGAGGCGGCCGAGCGCGTGCTGGTCGATTTGTCGCACCCGCAGGTGGGTTTGCAAGACGCCTTGGGCGGCGTGCTGGTGGGCGAAGGCGGGCCCATGCGCTTGAGCTTGCGTGCCAACGCAGTGGCCGACCTCCAAGCCAAGACACCCGTGGCCAAACCAGACAAACTCATCGACATTTGGCTGCAGTCGCTGGCCGCTGCCGCCATGGGCCAGCCATTGCGCTGTGTGGTGGTGGGCCGCAATGCCGTGGTGCGTGTGCCCCCGCCAGCGCCCGATGACGCACGCGCCCAGTTGCAGGTGCTGCTGGCCACTTGGGCCGAAGGCATGCGCTGGCCGCTGCCCTTGCCGCCCGGCGTGGCTTTGCAGTGGCTCAAAGACCCGGACAACGGCCATGCCTTGGCCGATGCCTACGAAGGCAGCGACTTCAAAAGCGCAGAAAAAGACAAAGACCCGGCCCTGGCCCGCACCTACCCCACGCTGGCCGATTTGCTGGCCACGCAGGCTCTGGGGCGCTTGGCCGAGGCGGTGTACGCACCGCTCAAAGCTTGGGCCGCACAAGCGCAGGTCGAGCCTTTGCCCGAGGCCCTGGCCAACGAAGAAGGGCAGGCGGCATGACCCCCCACACCCTGAACGCCCACCGGTTTCCGCTGCGCGGCAGCCACCTGATCGAGGCCAGTGCAGGCACGGGCAAGACCTGGACCATTGCCGCCTTGTATGTGCGCCTGGTCTTGGGCCACGGCAGTGAGGGCGCAGCACCTGTGCGGCCCATGCTGCCGCAAGACGTGTTGGTGATGACCTTCACCCGCGCGGCCACCCGCGAATTGTCGGACCGCATCCGCGCCCGTTTGACCGAAGCGGCTCAGGTGTTTCGCGGCATCGCCGAAACAGACGACGCTTTTTTGGCGCAACTCCAAAGCGAATTTCCCGAGGGCCAGGCGCGAGAACAAGCGGCCTATCGGCTGGCGCTGGCTGCGCAGGCCATGGACGATGCGGCGGTCTACACCATCGATGCCTGGTGCCAGCGCATGCTGCGCGAACACGCTTTTGACAGCGGCAGCCTGTTTGAAGAAAAGCTGGTCGGTGACGAAGCCGCGCTGCGCCTCGAAGCGGTGCAGGACTACTGGCGGCAACAGCTCTACCCCATGGCCACGCCCTTGGTGGCGCAGGTGCAGCGCGTTTGGCGCGATGTGCCCGCACTCGACAAAGACATGCGGGCCTTGATGGCCGTGCCCCTGCCCAACGCCGCAGTCGGCACGCTGGCGCAGGTGTTTGGCCATGCGATGGCCGAGCGCGAGGCACAACTGACAGTGCTCAAGCAAGGCTGGGTGGAAAAGGCCGACCACTTGCTCGGCTGGATCGAGGCGCAGCTGGAGCACCACAAGCCGAGCTGGGATGGCCGCAAGCTGAGTTACAAAAAATGCGCTGAATGGTTGGCTGTGCTCAAAGCCTGGGCGCAAAGCGCTGATGAGCCCAAGGTATTGCAAGAGGACATGAAGACAGGCTGGACCCGCTTCACGCCCGATGGCCTGCTTGAATGCCGCAAACCCGGCGAAGCACCGGTGGACTTGCCGCCCGAGTCGCAGGCCTTTGCCGATTTGAAAACCGCTTTGCAGGCCTTGCCTGAGCCGGCACAAGTGGCCAGGTTACACGCCCGCACGCATGTGCTGCAACGCATGGCCGAGCTCAAGCGCCGCAGCGGCTTGTTTGGCTTTGCCGACATGTTGCAGCGCCTGGATGTGGCGCTGGCCGATCCCGACTCGGGTGAGCGTTTGGCGCAGCGGCTGCGCGAGCAGTTTCCGGTGGCGATGATCGACGAGTTTCAAGACACATCGCCTTTGCAGTTCCGCATCTTTGACCGCATTTACCGCACCTCGGAGCACCGGCAAGACACGGCGCTGCTCTTGATCGGCGACCCCAAGCAGTCGATCTATGGCTTTCGCGGGGCCGACATCTTCAGCTATTTGGCCGCACGCCAAGCCACCGCAGGCCGCCACCATGTGTTGGGCACCAATTACCGGTCGACCCAGGCCGTGGTCGATGTGGTCAACCGCTGGTTTCAGATCACGCCAGACGCTTTTGGTTACCGTCAGGGCGATGAAGACCCCTTGCCCTTTCAGCCCGTTGAAGCCAAGGGCCGCAGCGAAGTGTTCACCACCCAGCAAGGCGAGGTGAAGGCCATGACCGTGGTGCATGGCAGCACGCTGCGCAGCCAGCGCGATGCGCAGACGCACCTGTCGGCCCTGTGCGCCGAGCAAATCGTGGCTTGGCTGAGTGATCCGCAAGCGCGTTTTGCACACACAAGCGAAGGTGACAAGGCGCTGCAACCCCAAGACATTGCGGTGCTGGTGCGCACCGGCAAAGAAGCCGCCGCTGTGCGCGACGCTTTGCGTGCACGGGGCGTGGCCTCGGTGTATTTGTCAGACCGCGACTCGGTGTTTGCCAGCGACGAAGCGCAAGACCTGTGCCTGTGGCTTGGCGGCGTGGCCGAGCCGCAAGACATGCGCCGCGTGCGGGCCGCATTGGGCACGCGCACCGTGGGCCTGTCGCTGACCGAGTTGCATGCCTTGGCCACCCAAGACGAGCTGCTGGACCAGCGTGCCGAACAGATGCGCGATTTGCGCGGGGTTTGGCAAGGGCAGGGGGTGCTGGCCATGCTGCGCCAGTCACTGCATGTGCTGCAGCTGGCCGGGCGCTGGCGCGGCCAACCCGATGGCGAACGCCGCCTGACCAATGTGCTGCACTTGGCCGAGCTGTTGCAAACCGCCAGCAGCCAGCAGGCCGGCGAGCAGGCGCTGATCCGTTGGCTGAGCCAACAGATCGACGAGGCGAGCTCGGGCAGTGCGGGCGACAGCGAAGAACAAACCGTGCGGCTCGAGAGCGATGAAGACCTGGTCAAGGTCATCACCATCCACGCCAGCAAGGGCCTGGAGTACCCGGTGGTGTGCCTGCCCTTTGCGCACAGCCACCGCATGATGGAGGCGCACAAAACCCCGGTGCTGCAACGCGATGACGGACATGGCGAGCGCCATTGGACACTGGCCTTTGACAAAGAAGACACCGAGCTGGCCGACCGCGATCGCCTGCGCGAAGACTTGCGCCTGTGGTATGTGGCGCTCACGCGTGCACGCCATGCGCTGTGGGTGGGCTGGAGCCCCGTCACGCGCGGAGCAGGCAAAAGCGGTGTCAACCACCACAGCGCTGCAGGCCATTTGTTGGGCGGCACTGCCGACTGGGACGCGGCCCAATGGCTGTCCGCCTTGCAAAGTTTGCAGAGCGACGCGCATGGCAACCGCTTGTCGGTGCAGCTGGCCTCAGCCCCTGAAATGGTGCCGCTGACGGTCTGGCAGCGGCCCGCCCGCAACAGCGCATTGCGCCCAGCGCTGAGCTGTACAGCCGCGATCGACAAGTCGTGGACCATCGCCAGCTTCTCGCGCTTGACACGCGATTTGTCTTCGCAGCCTTTGGCACCCATGGGCATGCACATGGCCAGCCCTCGTGCCGCCGATGACGAACCGCTCGAAGACACGCCCACATGGCCACCCGCCACAGCCCTGGATACAAGCCCCAACCAGCGCACACAGGCGGCTTGGCACACCTTTGCCAAAGGCCCCAGCGCGGGAAATTTTTTGCACGACCAGCTCGAATGGTTGGCCGCCGAGTACTTTGCCATCGACCCGCAAAAGGCCGAACGGCTGAAACTGCGCAGCGAACGCGCAGGCTACAAGGCCCAGGCCGACGATGTGGTGCAGTGGCTGACGCGTGTGGTGACACAGCCTTTGCGCGGACCCAACGCACCGCTCCAAGCGCTGGGGGCTTTGTTGCCTGAGATGGAGTTTTGGCTGCCTGCCCAGCGCCTGCATGCGCGTGAGGTGGATGCCTTGTGCCAGCAACACCTGCTGCCCGGTGTGAGCCGCCCGCAGCTGCCCGATGCACAGTTGCACGGCATGTTGATGGGTTTTGCCGATCTGGTGTTCGAGCACGAAGGCCGCTACTGGGTGCTCGATTACAAATCCAACCACTTGGGCGCAGACGACGCGGCCTACACCCCGCAGGCTCTGGCCCAAGCCATGGCCCACCACCGCTACGAGGTGCAAGCCGCGCTGTACATGCTGGCTTTGCACCGTTTGTTGCGAGCCCGTTTGGGCCAGGCCTATGACCCGGCGCAGCAACTGGGCGGCGCGGTGTATCTGTTTTTGCGCGGCATCGACGGGCCCGCCGGAGGCTGCTGCACATTGCCTGCGCCTGTGGCGCTGCTGGAGGGCTTGGACGCCATGCTGAACGCTGAGGGCAAGGCATGAGCTTGCACAAAAAAAATCGCGTGGCCGCTGTGCCCATGGCGCAAACGGATTGGCTCAACGATGTGCCGGCCCAAGGCCTGAGTGCAGCGCACGTCATCGCGTGTTTGCAGCGCTGGACCGAGCAAGGCCTGTTGCGCCACATCGACAGTGCTTTGGCGGTGCAGTTGTTGCGTTTGGATGCACACGCCCATCCTGCGTTGCTGGTGGCGGCAGCGCTGTTGGCTCAAATGGAAGGGCGTGGCCACACTTGCTTGCCAGTGGCCGATCTGTGCGCCCCGCCCGTGGCCCTGTTGGGCTGGCCTGCGGCGGCGGTGGACGGGCCGCAAGGCCTGCGTGCGCTGTGGGCGCATTTGCCCGGCACCTTGGCCGACTGGCAAGCCGCTTTGCAAGGGCCGCCGGGCCATGCGTGTGTGCGCCACAACGACATGCCCGACCAAGGCCAGCCGCTGGTGTGGGGCGGCAGCGCCACAGCGCCGCTTTTGTACCTGCGCCGCTATGCGGGCTATGAGCAGCGCGTGGGCCAAGGCCTGCTGCAGCGGGCCAGTGAAGCCTTGGCTGTGCCTGAGGCGACCGCGCGCCAGTGGCTGGACCGCTTTTTTGTGCCCAGCACCGAGGCCCTTGCCGAGACCGATTGGCAAAAGCTCGCTTGCGCGGTGGCGCTGCGAGCGCGTTTGTCGGTGATCACCGGCGGGCCGGGCACGGGCAAGACTTACACCGCCGCACGTTTATTGGCTTTGCTGCTGGCCTTGCACGAGGGCGAAAGCCCTTTGCGTGTGGCGCTGGCTGCGCCCACAGGCAAGGCGGCTGCGCGTTTGAAGCAATCCATTGACCACGCGCTGACGGGCCTGCAAGAGCAAGTGCCTGCCGACAGCGGGCTGGACTTGGGCGCCTTGATCGCCCGCATGGGGCCAGCACGCACCTTGCATGCGCTGTTGGGGGCGCGGCCGGGCACACGCCAGTTCAAACACCATGCCGCTCAGCCGCTCGATGTGGATGTGTTGATCGTGGACGAAGCCTCGATGGTGCATCTGGAAATGATGGACGCTTTGCTGCAAGCCTTGCCCCCCACGGCGCGGCTGGTGCTGCTGGGTGACAAGGACCAACTGGCCTCGGTCGAAGCCGGTGCGGTGTTGGGTGAGCTGTGCCGCGACGCCGCCGCAGGCCGCTACAGCGCGGCCACCGAACAGTTTGCGCAGGCCGTGGCAGGGCAGACTTTGCCCGCGTCATACCGGTCTGTGGGTGCCGTGCCCGTGCTGGCTCAGCAGACGGTGATGCTGCGCCAAAGCCGCCGCTTCAAAGGCGCCATTGGGCAATTGGCGCTGGCCGTCAACCGGGGTGATGCCGCGGCGGCCCGTGCTGCCCTGTCTGCTGCTGTGGACACCAGGGCCGCATCGCCTGAGTCCTCTGCCTTGTTGGCCTTGCAGCCGCCCACTGCCCAAGCCGTTTGCGACTTGGCGCTGGGGACTTTGGGCAAGCCGTCGTATGCCGATGGCTTGCGCCTGATGCAACAAGGGCCTGTAGGGCAAGATGCACAGGCCCATGCCGATTGGGTGCGCAGTGTGCTCATGGCGTTCGAGCGCTTTCGCATTTTGTGTGCGGTGCACCAGGGCGACTGGGGCACCCAAGGGCTCAATGCCGCAGTGCAAAAGGCGCTGGCTGACAAGGGCCTGCTCAAAATCACAGGTGAGTGGTTTGCCGGTCGGCCTGTCATGGTCACGCGCAACGATGCACAGTTGGGCGTCTTCAATGGCGATGTGGGCTTGGTGCTGCCCAATTTGGAGGGCAAGCCCAAGGTGTGGTTTCTCGATGGCCAGGCCTTGCGCTCGGTCAGCGTGATGCGCTTGGCGCAGGTCGAAACGGCGTTCGTCATGACGGTGCACAAGAGCCAAGGCTCAGAGTTCGAGCACACCGCTTTGGTGTTGCCGCCCGGCGGCGGCGAGGTGCTCAGCCGCGAGCTGGTCTACACCGGCATCACCCGCGCGCGTGAGCAGTTCACCCTGATCGAGGCCGAGGCGGGTTTGCTGGAAGCGGCTGTTCAGCGCCCCAGTGTGCGGGCCAGCGGCTTGGCGCAGTGGTGGGTCGCGGGCTGAACGAAACGCGGGTGGCCCTTGAATGGCCGCATGCACTTGGGCGGGGGGCGAAGCATCAGCTGGCAAAGCCCTCGCACGCCCCTGCATTGGCTTTGCCACGGCATTCACGCAAAAGGCGTTTGTCGCGTTCTGCCTTGCTTTCGCCACTGCCGGGGCTGCTGGGTGGTTTGGGCGCTTTGGATTTTTTGGCCTTGGCGGGCTTGTCGGCGGCGCTGACCGCGGTGAAGTTGTCTGCCGCCCCGCTGGCCGGCGACAAGGCCAGTAAACAAAGCCCCAATCCCACGTTGACGAGCATCAAAGGCAAAAGCCGTGTGTGCATGTCGGTCTCCCTGTCTGTTGTTGTGCGGTTCATCATAGGCAAGCGCAGCGCTTGTGCAAGGGGCGCCCCGTACAGGGCTGGGCAGACGTTAGGATGGCGAGATGAACAAAAACACTGCTCCTTTCATGCGCCAAGCGGTCATGGACCTTGAAGAGTCCCGCATCCGTGAAGTGGCCAACGCCGGCATGGGCCGGCCCGATGTGCTGGCTTTCTGGTTTGGCGAATCCGATGAGGTCACGCCCGATGTCGTGCGCCAAGCGGCCATTGAATCGATGCAACAAGGTGAGACCTTTTATGCGCACAACCTGGGCCTGCCCGAGCTGCGCCAGGCCGTGTCCGATTACATGTCGGCTCTGCATGGCCAAACACAAGCGATAGGCGTGGACCGCTTGGCCATCACTTCAGGGGGCGTGAATGCCCTGATGCTGGCCGCGCAGGCGCTGGTGGATGCCGGCGATGAGGTGGTTGCGGTCACGCCCGTCTGGCCCAACCTCACGGCGCAGGCCTTGGTGATGGGGGCGAATTTGAAGTGCGTCTCTCTGAGGCCGCTCAATGGCCAGTGGCAGCTTGACATGGCCGCGCTCAAGGCCGCGATCACCCCGGCCACGCGTTTGCTGATCGTCAATTCGCCCAACAACCCCACGGGCTGGACGCTCAGCCGTGCCGAGCAGGCCGAGATCTTGGCGCACTGCCGCAGCACCGGCACCTGGGTGCTGGCCGACGAGGTGTACGAGCGCTTGTACTACGAAGCCGACACGGCCAATGGCTGTGCGCCGTCTTTTCTGGATGTGTCTGAGCCCGATGACCGTCTGGTCGTGGTGCACAGCTTTTCCAAGAGTTTTTTGATGACCGGCTGGCGTCTGGGCTGGCTGGTCATGCCTGCGGCCATGACCCCTCACATGGGCAAATTGATCGAATTCAACACCTCGTGCGCTTCGGTGTTCACCCAACGCGCAGGGGTGGCTGCGCTGCGCAACACCGCAGACATCACCCCCCGCGTGGTGAGCCACCTCAAAGCCTGCCGCGACACGCTGGTGCCGCTGTTGCAAGCCGTGCCGGGCGTCCAAGTGGCAGCGGCCAGGGGCGGCATGTACGCGTTCTTCAAGCTAGAAGGACATCCCGACTCGTTGGCCACGGCCAAGCGCTTGGTGGCCGAGGCCGGTCTGGGCTTGGCCCCCGGTGACGCCTTTGCCCCCGAAGCAGCAGGCTGGCTGCGCTGGTGCTTTGCGTCCAAAGACCTGGACCGCTTGGTTCAAGGAGTGGACCGGCTCAAAAATTGGCTGGCCAAAAATTAATTGGGATCTGACCCCAATTAAGGGGGCCCCAATCCATGCTTGTCATGCCCGCGAATGCGGGTATCCATGCCTTTGAATGGCGGTTAGATCCCTATTTTGTAGCCAGCAAAGCTGTGCTGAACCGACTCCGAGCCGGGCTGAAGGTCATGAAAGTGGCCTCTTTCGGGCTATAATCCGCCTGTTTTGCGATTTGCAAAGCGCACGCCATCCGCTTTTCCGGCAGTTGGCGCAAGTCATTCACCCGCTGAAATTCGTCACTGAACGACAGCGAAACAACAAGGAAATACCATGATTGCATCTTCAATCAAGGCAGAGGTCGTCAAGGCCAACGCACGTGCAGCCAACGACACTGGGTCCCCAGAAGTCCAAGTGGCTTTGCTGACAGCCCGTATCAACGAGCTGACACCTCACTTCAAAACACACGCCAAAGACCATCACGGTCGTCGCGGTCTGCTGCGCATGGTGAGCCGTCGCCGCAAGCTGCTGGACTACCTCAAGTCCCGTGATGCTGACCGTTACGTTGCGCTGATCGCCAAGCTTGGCCTGCGTAAGTAATCGTCTCTCCAGATGAAAAGCGCCTGAGTTAGTTCACTAGCTCAGGCGCTTTATTCTTTTTTTCAGTCGGAATTTGTCAGGGCGATCTCGCGCTGTGTCATTCCACAA
>JAGNWH010000132.1:0-4866 GCA_017986055.1 Limnohabitans sp.
GGTGGTCGAAGGCAAGCAGACGCAGAAAATCAGCGCAAAAAAAGGGCTGATCTTGCGATCAGCCCTTGAAGGGATCCCTGTTTCCCAGACGAAATTCAAAGAGATCCGAGGAGACAACTTGCAAAAAGAGCAGTCAAGAGCCGAGGCATCTTGACTGACCTCAAAAAATCACTTCTTTTTGGCAGCTTTGGGCGCAGCAGACTGGGTCACCGAAGCCAGATTGGATTCGGCCATGTCAGTGGCTTGCTTGACGGCTTTTTGAACGGATTCGAAAGCGGAATTGGCGGCAGTCACGGCGCCCTTCATCATGGCCACGGCTTGCTCGGAGCCTGCAGGTGCGTTGGACGCAGCGCTGTCCACCAAGGT
This sequence comes from Limnohabitans sp., assembly GCA_017986055.1. GTDB lineage: Bacteria > Pseudomonadota > Gammaproteobacteria > Burkholderiales > Burkholderiaceae_C > Limnohabitans_A. Next base: position 367 of record JAGNWH010000132.1, read on the forward strand.
GGCGAACTGCTTTTGAGCAGCCGCAGCTTGTGCTTCGAAAGCTTTGGTGAACTCGCCACCGGTGCCGGAGGCGATGTCGTACAGGTGACGGCTGTAAGCAGCGGTCTTCTCGGCCAAAGGCTGGAACAAGTTGGCTTGCATGGCCACCAATTCCTGGGCGTCTTTCACGCTCAGAGCGGCTTGGGTGCTGTTGGCGGACTCGTCCAAAGCGGCCTTGGCGGCGCTCAGGTTCAGCTCGACCAACTTTTCCACGCCTTCGAAGGCTTTGGCGGTCAAACCAAACAGGGTTTCAACGTTGGCTTTGTGCGAGGCGACGATTTGTTCAGCGGTCATCATGAGGATCTCCAGATCAAAAAATTAAGTGGGGTTTCAAAAGACTGCGCCGAAACTGGCCGGGGCCGTACAACATTGTTGCAGTGCAGCATGGTTTGAATTTTAGGGTTTCCATGAGGTATTGCAAGGGGATTGGCGGGTTGGCTGCTCAGTTTAGAGAGGGTTTTCTAGAATCGGGGTCTTATCAAACAGACCCATGCACGCCTATTACGCCGACCACTTTGTCTTGCCCTTGCCCGAAGGCCACCGCTTTCCCATGCACAAGTACAGCCGCCTGCGTGACCGGCTGAGCGCTGAACTGCCGGGCGTGCAGATGTGCGAAGCCCCCGCCGCCAGCGACGGCGAGTTGGCGCTGGTGCACACGCCCGCTTATATACAAGGCGTGGCCACGGGTGGGCTGGATGCCGCAGTGCAGCGCGAAATTGGTTTTCCGTGGAGCCCGGCCATGGCCGAGCGGGCGCGCCGTTCGGTGGGTGCCACCGTGGCCGCTGCCCGAGATGCGCTGACCCAAGGCGTTGCGGGCAATTTGGCAGGCGGCACGCACCACGCTTACGCACACAAGGGCGGCGGGTTTTGCGTGTTCAACGACATTGCCGTCACCGCCCGCCTCATGCAGGCCGAAGCCTGGCGGCTGCACCGCCAAAAAATGCGGGTGGCCGTGATCGATTTGGACGTGCACCAAGGCAACGGCACCGCGCACATCTTTGCCAAGGACCCGACGGTGTTCACTTTGTCGCTGCACGGCGAAAAGAACTTTCCGTTTCGCAAGGAGGCCAGCGACCTCGACGTGGGCCTGCCCGATGGCTGCACCGACGAGCCCTATTTGGCCGCCTTGCACCAAGCGCTGCAAACCTTGCAAGACCGTTTTGACCCGCATTTGGTGATTTACCTGGCGGGCGCTGACCCGCACGAAGGCGACCGGCTGGGGCGGCTGAAATTGACAGCCGACGGCATGCAAGAGCGCGACCGGGTGGTCATGGACTGGGCTTGGCAGCGAAAACTGCCCGTGGTCATGTGCATGGGCGGGGGTTATGGCCACGACATCGAGACCACGGTGCAGGTTCAAATGCAGACGTGGGACGTGGCATTGGGCTATTGGCAACGCTGGCACAATCAGCAGCCATGAACGCGACAGCCACACCTTCCGTCAAGCCCCAAGCCGACGCACGCAACAGCTACAAGGCGTTTCGCGCCATCAGCACCCGCTGGATGGACAACGACGTGTACGGCCACGTGAACAACGTGGTTTATTACAGCTGGTTCGACACCGCCGTCAACGCCACGCTGATTGAGCAAGGTGTGCTCGACATCCATGCTGGATCGACCATCGGCCTGGTGGTGGAAACCCAGTGCTTTTATTTCGCGCCCTTGGCCTTCCCGCAAACCATAGAGGCGGGCATCCGGGTGGCCAAGCTGGGCACGTCCAGCGTGCGCTACGAGGTGGGCCTGTTCGCCCAAGGTGAAGAGTTGAGCGCCGCGCGGGGCCACTTTGTGCATGTGTACGTGGACCGCGAAACCCGCCGCCCGGTGCCGCTGCCCACCGCACTTAAAGCATTTTTGGAGACATTGACATGAGCATTCTGAACATCGGCCCCCAAGTCAGCACCCGTGTGAGCGACCCGGCCAGCGTCGATGCCGCCATCTTGAGCCGCTTTTCGGCCCGCGCTTATTTGCCCCAAGCGGTTGACCGCAGCGTGTTGCAAGAGGTGCTGGACATGGCCGCCCGCGCCCCGAGCGGCACCAACACCCAGCCCTGGAAGGTCTATGTGCTGCAAGGTGCCAAGCGCGATGAACTGGTGGCCAAGACCTGCGCCGCGCACGATGCCATTTCGGCCAACCCGGCCTTGGCGGCTGAATACGCCGAGTCGTACGACTATTACCCCGAAAAATGGGTCAGCCCCTACATTGACCGCCGCCGCGAGTGCGGCTTTGGTCTTTATGGCGTGCTGGGCATTGGCAAGGGCGACAAAGCCCTGATGCACGCGCAGCACCAAAAGAACTTCCGCTTTTTTGACGCGCCGGTGGGCCTGATCTTCACCATCGACAAAGTGATGGGCCGGGGCAGCTTGCTCGACTACGGCATGTTCTTGCAAACGGTCATGGTCGCGGCCCGTTCAAGAGGCCTGCACACCTGCCCACAAGCCGCCTGGAATGGCTTTGCCAAAATCATCTTGCCCCATGTGGGCGCGGGTGAAAACGAGATGGTGGTCTGTGGCATGGCGCTGGGCTATGCCGACGAGGCGGCGCTGGTCAACACCTTCCAGACCACCCGCGTTCCGGCACAAGACTTCACCCACTGGGTGGAGTGAAGCGTTTGATTTAAAGACAAGGGCCTGGTTTGGGATTCGACGCACTGGCGCTGCAACTGCTCAATGGTTTGAGCCACGCCACCACCTTGTTTTTGATGGCCTCGGGTTTGACGCTGATTTTTGGCGTGACCCGCATCGTCAATTTCGCGCACGGCAGTTTCTTCATGCTGGGTGCTTTGTGGTCGGCGCATGCCGTCACCCACGGGTGGCCCGCCATGGCCGAGTCGGCTTGGGGTTATGGCGCGGTGATCCTCATGGGCGCGTGTCTGGCGGCCTTGCTGGGGGCTGCAACCGAGGTGCTGCTGCTCAAGCGCATGCGCCACGCGCCGCAGCTTTACCAACTGGTGGCCACCTTTGGCCTGACGCTGGCGCTGCACGACGCCATGCGCTGGTACTTCGGGCCTGAAGAGGTCTTTGCCCCGCGCTTTCCCGGCCTCAAGGGGGCGATCGCGCTGGGCGAGTCGTATTTCCCCACCTGGCAACTGTTCACCTTGGCACTGGGCCCTTTGGTCTGGCTGGGCCTGCATCTTTTGCTCACGCGCACGCTGTGGGGGCAGCGGGTCAAAGCCGCCACACAAGACCGCGACATGCTCGATGCCCTGGGCGTGAACCCAGCGCCCCTCATGCTGGGCGTGGTGATGTTGGGTTGCGGTCTGGCGGGTTTGGCTGGTGCCTTGCAGTTGCCGCGCGAACCGGCCCACTTGCAAATGGATGTGAACGTGGTGGTCGAGACTTTTGTGGTGGTGGTGACTGGCGGGCTGGGCAGCATTGGTGGGGCTTTTGCGGCGGCGGTGCTGATCGGGGTGATCCATGCATTGGGGCTGAGCTTTTTCCCGCAAGCCACGCTGGTGCTGGTGTTTTTGACCATGGCCGTGGTGCTGGTCTGGCGTCCGCAAGGGCTGGCCGGTTCTGCTGTGCACGCCGAGCAGCGCGAAAGCGTGTCGGTCTTTTCGCTGTGGCCAGTGGGCGTTGCAGGCCGTGCTGTTTTTGTCGCCACTTTTGTGGGCCTGTCGCTTTTGGCTTGGGGGCAGGGCGACTATGGCCGCAGCTTGGCCGAAGACGTGATGGTGATGATGCTGTTTGGCCTGAGCCTGCAGTGGATGATGGCTTTGGGCGGCTTGGTCAGTTTTGGCCATGCCGCCTTTTTTGCGTTGGGCGCTTACGGCGCAGCGCTGGCGCACCTGCAGGTGGGCGCGGGTTGGGCACTGGCCTTGGCGGCAGGCATGGCGCTGGCGCTGGCGGTGGCTTTGCTGTTTGGGGCTTTGGTGGTGCGCAGCAGCGGCGTGTACCTGGCCATGTTGTCTTTGGCTTTGGCTCAAATGGTTTGGGCGGGAGCCACGCAATGGGTGGGCCTGACGGGCGGTGACAACGGCCTCATTGGTCTGCGCTTGATCGAGCCCGAGCAGCGGCCACTGTGGGACGCGCTGCTGTGCGCCGGTGTCTTGCTGGCCTTGGTGGGCATGGCGCGGGTGGTGGGGTCAAGCCGAGGGGCGGCTTTGCAGGCCTTGCGCGACGCGCCGCTGCGGGCGGCGGCCAGTGGTTTGCCGGTGCAGGCTTTGCGTTACCAGGTGTTTGTCGGCAGTGCTACTTTGGCCGGTTTGGCTGGGGGCTTGTGGGCGGCGTTCAAGGGCGCAGTTTTCCCGTCTGTCGCTTCGGTGGCCATGTCGGTGGACGCTTTGTTGGTCATTTTGCTGGGCGGTGTGCACCAGCTGTGGGGTGCGGCCGTGGGCAGTGCGCTCTTGGTTTGGGGCGGGGCCGAGCTGGGTCAGGGCCTGAATTATTGGCGCGGCGTTTTGGGCTTGGTGATCATGGCCGTGATGGTGTTGGCCCCCAGCGGTGTGCTGGGCGGTTTGCAGCT
>JAGNWH010000133.1:0-4796 GCA_017986055.1 Limnohabitans sp.
TGATGGGCTTGGCCCTGATCGTGACCTGGTGGGTCGTGGCCCGAAAAGACAAAGTGGTGGTGGCCGAAAAGGTGCCGTTCAAAAAACGCATCTCTGTGACCATCAACGCGTTTTGGTCTTACTTGCTGGCTATTACCATCATCGGCGGCATGAAGATGGGCATCTTCACGCCCACCGAAGCGGCTGTGGTGGCTGTGGTCTATTCGTTGGTAGTGGGCCTGTTCATTTACCGCGAAATCAAGTTCAAAGACCTCTACGGCATCATCCTGGCTGCGGCCAAAACATCCTCCGTCGTGATGTTTCTGGTGGCTGCTGCGCTGGTATCGGCCTGGCTGATCACCGTGGCCAACATTCCCGCACAGATTGTCGAAATCCTGCGCCCCTTCATCGACAACAAAACTTTGTTGATGGTCATGTTGATGCTGTTGGTGATGATTGTGGGCACAGCGCTCGACTTTGCGCCCACCGTGCTGATCCTCACGCCAGTGCTGATGCCTTTGGTGCGCGAAGCGGGCATTGACCCGGTTTACTTTGGCGTTCTGTTCATCATCAACAACGCCATCGGTTTGCTCACGCCGCCCGTGGGCACCGTGCTCAATGTGGTGTGCGGTGTGGGCCGCATCCCGATGCACGACGTCATTCGTGGCGTCATGCCATTCCTGTTCTCCCAAGTGGTCGTCATGGGGGCCTTGATTGCCTTCCCGAGCCTGGTGATGATGCCCCTCAAATGGTTGCTGATGAAATGAACGTCCTTGACACTTTTCAACTTCAGGGCCGTCGCGCCCTGATCACCGGTTCTTCGGCTGGTATTGGCTTGGCCTTGGCCGAGGCGCTGGCACAAGCCGGAGCCCACGTCATTCTGAATGGCCGCACGGCCAGCAAGGTCGATGCCGCAGCCCAGACCCTGGATGCGCAAGGCTTGTCCGTCAGCACCTCGGTATTTGATGTGACCGATGCCGACAGTGTGCGTGCCGCCGTGGATCAAATTGAAGCGCAAGGCCCGATCGACATCCTGATCAACAACGCGGGCATGCAAATTCGCGGACCTTTGCACGAGTACCAAGATGCCGACTGGCACACCATCATGAAGACCAACCTGGACAGCGTGTACTACGTGGGTCAGGCGGTGGCCAAAAAGATGATCCCACGGGGTCGCGGCAAGATCATCAACATTTGCTCGGTGCAAAGCGAGCTGGGCCGCCCCGGCATTGCGCCTTACACCGCCACCAAAGGCGCAGTGAAGATGCTGACCAAAGGCATGGCGATTGACTGGGGCCAGTTCGGTATCAACGTCAACGGCATCGGCCCGGGCTACTTCAAAACCGAGTTGAATCAAAAGCTGGTGGACGACCCCACCTTCAGCGGCTGGCTGGTGGGCCGCACACCCAGCCGCCGTTGGGGCGATGTGCAAGACCTGGGCGGTGCGGCGGTCTTTTTGGCCTCTGACGCCTCACGCTTTGTGAACGGCCATGTCCTTTATGTCGATGGTGGCGTGACCGCCACACTCTAAAATCCATTCATCTATTTCAAAGAAACTGCCATGAAATCCGTTGTCTGTCACTCGGCCAAAGACCTTCGCGTTGAACACACCGAATTGCCCGCTTTGGGCGAGCACCAGTTGCGCGTGAATGTGGCCTTTGGCGGCATTTGCGGATCCGACCTGCATTACTACCAGCATGGCGGCTTTGGCACTGTGCGCATCAAACAGCCCATCGCTCTGGGCCACGAAATTTCGGGCGTTGTGGATGGTTTCGGCACAGCGGTCACCGGCGTCAAGATAGGCCAGCGCATCGCCATCTCGCCCTCGCGCCCTTGCGGCCACTGCCGCTTTTGCCAAGCAGGCCAGCACAACCACTGCCTGAACATGCGTTTTTACGGCAGCGCCATGCCCTTCCCGCACATCCAAGGGGCTTTCAGCGAACAGTTGATCATCGAAGGCTACCAAGCCCACCCGATTGCCGACCACCTGAGCTTGTCTGAAGCCGCATTGGCAGAACCCTTGTCGGTCGGCTTGCATGCCATTCAGCGTGCGGGCAGCGTGCTGGGCAAGCAGGTGTTGGTGACCGGGTGCGGCCCCATCGGCTCACTGTTGATCGGCGCATTGCGCCGCGCCGGTGCGGCCCGCATTGTGGCCGCCGATATTGCCGATTTGCCTTTGAAATGCGCCAAGGAAATGGGCGCAGACGAGACCATCAACCTCAAGACCCAGGCCGACGCACTCGACCGCTACAAGGTGGACAAGGGCCAGTTCGACGCCGTGTTCGAGGCCTCGGGCAGCGAAGCGGCCTTGCGTGTGGGTCTGGACACCATCGCACCGCGTGGGGTCTTGATCACCGTGGGCATGGGCGGCGACATCAGCCTGCCCATGACGCAGATCGTGGCCAAGGAAGTCGACATGCGCGGCACCTTCCGATTCCATGCCGAATTTGCCACCGCCGTGCGCTTTTTGAACGAAGGCCTGGTCAACGGCAAGCCGGTGATCACGGGCATCTTGCCTGTGGACCGCGCCATCGAAGCCTTCGATCTGGCAGCCGACAAGAGCCAGTCGCTCAAAGTGCAAATTGCCTTTGCCGACGCCGTGGCTTGATTTTTTAAATTTCAAACGAGGAATTTCTCATGAAAAAAGTGGCTCTTGTCACAGGCGCCAGTTCTGGCATTGGTCAGGCCTGCGCACTCGGTTTACTCCAAGAAGGCTGGCATGTGGTGCTGGTCGGTCGCCGCACCGAAGCCTTGCAAGAAACCATCGCCAAAGCCGGTGCCAACGCCGCCAATGGCGTGGCCATGCCGGCAGACGTCTCTGACGAAGCCCAGGTCAAGGCCCTGTTCGACAAGGTCCGCGCCCAGTTCGGTCGCCTCGACTTGCTGTTCAACAACGCCGGTATCTCGCTGCCCACCACCTTGCCCGGTGATGTGTCGGGTGACGACTGGCGTCGCATGGTCGATGTCAACTTGAACGGCGCTTTTTATTGCCTGTCACACGCCTTCAAGCTGATGCAAGAGCAAAGCCCGCAAGGGGGCCGCATCATCAACAACGGTTCCATCTCGGCCCATGTGCCGCGCTATGGCTCGATTGCCTATACCGCCACCAAGCACGCCATTTCGGGTCTGACCCGTGCCGCATCGCTGGATGGCCGGGCTTTCAGCATCGCCGTGGGCCAAATCGACATTGGCAACGTGGCCTCCGACATGACCGAAAAAATGGCCAAAGGTGTGCCCCAAGCCGATGGCACCATCAAGGCCGAACCGCGCATGGACATGTCGGCCGTGGTCGAGACTTTCCTCTCCATGTCTCGCTTGCCACTGTCTGCCAACATCTTGTTCACCACCGTGATGGCCACCAACATGCCGTTTGTGGGTCGGGGATAAATCAGCCTATGCAGAAGATGGACATCGGCCTGGTGGGCCTGGGCGTCATGGGTGAAAACCTGGCGCTCAATCTGGAGCGCAATGGTTTTTCTGTCAGTGGCTTTGACCTGGATTCAGGCAAACGCGACAGCTTTGGCCAGCGCACACAAGGCCTGAATGCACAAGCGGTCCAGTCACTGGCCGAACTGGTGAACAGCCTGCAACAGCCACGCCGCATCTGGCTGATGGTGCCTGCAGGCGCTGCGGTCGATGCCGTGTTGACCGAGTTGCGCCCACTGCTGAGCCCTGGCGACGTGGTGATGGACGGTGGCAACACGCTCTACACAGACACACAGCGCCGCATCCAGTCGCTGGAGGGCACCGGCATTTTGTTTGTGGGTGCGGGTGTCAGCGGTGGTGAAGAAGGGGCACTGCGCGGCCCTGCCCTGATGCCGGGTGGGTCGACACAAGCGTGGCCGCTGCTCAAGCCCATGCTGCAAGCCATTTCAGCCCAAGCAGAAGACGGCCAGCCCTGCTGCGAATGGATGGGTCCCGGTGGCTCGGGCCACTTTGTGAAGATGGTGCACAACGGCATTGAATACGCCGACATGCAAACCATCTGTGAAGCCTATTGGCTGATGCACAACTTGCTGGGCATGAGCCCGGCCGAGATGAGTGACGTGTTCCGGGAGTGGAATAAGGGTGAGCTGGCCAGCTACCTGATGGGCATCACAGCCGACATTCTGGCGCACACCGATCCCGAAACAGGCGACGCTCTGGTCAACCTGATCCTCGACACCGCCGAACAAAAAGGCACGGGCAAATGGGCCAGTCAGGTCGCACTCGACCTGGGCGTGACCGCGCCCACGATTGCCAATGCCGTGTTCGCACGCACCATCAGTGCCTTGCAGCCCGAACGCGTCAAAGCATCCAAGGTGTTGGCCGGGCCCATTGCCCCGACCGCGGGTGACCGGCAAACGGTGCTGGGCAGCATTCAGAAAGCCTTGCTGGCCGCCAAGATTTGCGCTTACGCCCAAGGCTTCAGCCTGCTCAAAGCCGCAGACAAAGAGCACCAATGGGCACTGCCCATGGGCACGGTGGCCTCGGTCTGGCGAGCGGGCTGCATCATTCGCGCGCGCTTGCTCGAAGACATTCGAAACGCACACGAGCGCTCACCTGCACTGGACAACCTGCTGATGGACAGCCACTTTTCGGGCGTGATGGCACGCTGCCAACAAGACCTGAGAGAAGTCGTGGCGATGGGTGCCTTGCATGGCGTGGCGGTGCCCTCGTTCATGAGCGCCCTCTGCTACTACGACGCCTACCGCTCCGCCCGCTTACCCGCCAATTTGCTGCAAGCACAGCGCGATTACTTTGGCGCACACACTTACCAACGGGTGGACCGTCCAGGCAAGTTCCACACGCGCTGGAGCGACTGAACACCCTTGCGA
>JAGNWH010000044.1:0-16341 GCA_017986055.1 Limnohabitans sp.
GCGTTCACACCGCCTCTGCGGGCATTTACCAGTGCTTTATGACTCTGTGCATGGTTGAATGGCATTCAAACAAGTTCTGTATGGCGTGTCTGCGTGCAAGAACACCCACCATGCACCAGCATGGGGCATGGAGGAAATATGAGTCTCAGTTTGGTGCGCAGTCGCGCCTTGATTGGTCTGCAGGCGCCGCCAGTCACCGTTGAGGTGCATCTGGCCAATGGCCTGCCCAGCTTCTCCTTGGTGGGGCTGGCCGATGTCGAGGTCAAGGAAGCGCGCGAACGGGTGCGTTCCGCCTTGCAAAACAGCGGCCTCGACTTTCCCCACAACAAACGCATCACCGTCAACCTGGCCCCGGCCGACTTGCCCAAAGACTCAGGCCGCTTGGATTTGCCCATTGCATTGGGCATCCTGGCGGCCAGTGGACAAATAGACGCCAGCAAACTGTCCGACTACGAGTTTGCTGGTGAATTGTCTTTGTCGGGCGAGCTGCGGCCCATTCGCGGTGCGCTGGCCATGAGCCTGGTGCTGCGCCAGCAGCAGGTGCGCACCCGTTTGGTGTTGCCGCCGGGCAGCGCCGAAGAAGCGGCTTTGGTGCCCGATGCCGAAGTTTTCCGGGCGCGGCATCTGTTGGATGTGGTGCAACAGTTTCTGCCACCGTCGAACGAGCCCCCGCTCGACCCCAGTGACGGCTGGGCGCGAATGGCTCCCAGCACACCGTCTTCGCCACCGCTTTACGCCAATCTGGCAGATGTCAAAGGCCAAGCGGGCGTGAAACGGGTGCTCGAGATCGCGGCCGCTGGTGGGCACTCGCTCTTGATGGTCGGCCCTCCGGGTTCGGGCAAGTCGATGCTGGCCCAACGTTTTGCGGGTTTGCTGCCGCCCATGGGCATTGAAGCCGCATTGGAGTCGGCCGCCATCGCCAGCTTGGCCGGGCGCTTTGACCTTGCCCGCTGGGCGCAACGCCCCACGAGCCAGCCGCACCACTCGGCAAGCGCCGTGGCGCTGGTGGGCGGCGGCTCTCCGCCCCGGCCGGGTGAAATCTCGTTGGCGCACCACGGCGTGCTTTTTTTGGATGAGCTTCCGGAATTCCCAAGAGCCGCATTGGAGGCCCTTCGCGAACCGCTGGAAACAGGCACCATCACCATCGCCCGGGCGGCAAGGCGGGCCGAGTTTCCGGCGCGGTTTCAGCTGATCGCGGCCATGAACCCCTGTCCTTGCGGTTATTTGGGCAGCGCCACGCGCAGCTGCCGTTGCTCGCCCGATCAGGTCAGCCGATACCAGGGCAAGCTCAGCGGCCCACTGCTTGACAGGATTGATTTGCACATCGAAGTGCCCAGCCTGCCAGCACAAGACCTGCTGAATGCCCCACCCGGTGAAAGCACCGAAACCATGGCGGCCCGCTGCTTGGTCGCCCGTGAACGAGCCCTGGCTCGCCAAGGCTGTGCCAATGCCGACTTGCAAGGCCAAGCCATTGACGCCCATGCCCGATTGGACGCCAGCGCCACGGCTTTGCTGCAAAAAGCGGCGGCCAAGCTGGGCTGGAGCGGCCGCAGTGTGCACCGCAGCCTGAAGGTCGCCCGCACCATTGCCGACTTGGCCGGCAGCGACACCATCGAGGCCATGCATGTGGCCGAAGCGGTGCAATACCGGCGGGTGCTCAAAGAGCAATGACGCCACTCACAGCCGGTTACACCTGAGCGTCGTGTTGCCGAAGCATTGTCAACTTTGACGGCAAGATGGCGTTAAAGGTGGACTTTGTCCGTTATGAGGTTTTTGATGAAAAAAATGATCGGTACTTTGGTGATGGCGCTTTCGCTGGGTGCCGTGAGCACGCAGGCACTGGCTGGTGGCCCCCATGGCCATCATCAACGCCCTTCCGTCGTCTACCAACAGCGCTCGTCTGACTGGCTGGGCCCGCTGATCGTTTTGGGCATTGCAGGCGCGGCCATCAGCGCTGCTGCCAGCCAGCCCAGCTACACACCAGCGCCGCAGGTGACTTATGTGACGCCTCCCGTCACCTACTTGCCGCCACCCCAACCCGCAGGCGGCAGTTACTTTTGCAGCTCCGTCGGGCAGTTTTATCCGAACACGTCTTATTGCCCTGAAGGCTGGCAATTGGTTTATCCGGTGCGTTAAAGGTCACGGACAAAACACGGCTGTTCAACAGCCCGACTCCAAGATAAAAACGTCACCCTTCAAGTCGGTAAATGCGGCGCGCATTGCCACCTAAAACAGCGTTTTTTTCTTGTTCAGGCAAGTGGGCCAAGACGCTCAATGACAGCTCTCGCCAGGCGGCGTAGCTGCCAGCCAGCTCCAGCACAGGCCAGTCGCTGCCCCAGAGCAGTCGCTGCGGCCCCCAGATGGTCAGCAGCGCTTCGCACCAGGGGCGCACCACCTCCACCGGCTGCCCCGCCGGGGCTTCGGTCCACAAGCCCGACATTTTGCAAACCACTTTGGCCGGATCTGTCTCGCGTGCCAGCTGTGTCATTGCCTGAGCCCAGTCATCCATTGCCGCTGTATCGATCACTGGCTTGGCACCATGGTCCACCACCACGGTCAAATCCGGGTGGGCTTGGGTGAGCGCCAGGATGCGCGGGATGTGAACAGTTTTGATCAAGGCGTCGAACACCAGACCGCAGCGCGCCATGGCCGACAACACGGGTTGGACAGCAGGCTGCAGGATCCAGTCGGGATCGCTCAGGTCTTGCAACATGGGGCGCAGGCCCTTGAGCATGGGCTGTTCAGCGCAATGCGCAAGCTGCTGTGCCGCGTCCGGGGCCAGCATGTCGATCCAGCCGACCACGCCGAGCACCGTTGGGTTGGTCCGCGCTTGTTGCAACAAAAACTGCGTTTCTTGTGCTGTGGGTGCGGCTTGCACCACGATGCCACCGCCCACGCCCCAAGCCTCGGCTTGTTGCTGCCAGTCGGCCACCGCCACATCGCGGTAAATCGGTGTCAGATCGGGCGTGAGCCAGCCGTAGTCGGCCCGCGACAATTGCCAGCAGTGAAAGTGCGCGTCAATCATGCCGCCTCTCCCGGGATCGGCGCCTCGGCGGGAATCAAGCCTTCGTGGCGCAATTGCTGCCAAAAATCGGACGGAATCACTTCACGATCGGCTTGCCGGGCCGCTTGCCACTGAGCGGCACTGCGCACACCCAGCATGACGATTTGCGTGGCCGGGTGCGCCAGGGCGAACTGCAAGGCGGCAGCGGGCAAACTCACACCATGTTGGTCGCACACGGCCTGCATGCCCAAAGCCTTGTCGACCCAGGCTTGTGCGGCGGGGGCATAGTTGAAGGTCATGGGCCGATCCGCCGACACGCGCGTGGCCAGGATGCCGGAGTTGAACACCCCGCCCAGCGCCAATGCCACCTGCCGTTTGACCAATTGCGGCATGAGCGTGGGCAAGGCCGCCTGGTCGAGCAAGGTGTAGCGGCCCGCGAGCATGAGCACATCCAGATCGGCGTGGCGCAGCACCTGCTCGACGATCTGGTGGTCATTCACACCCAGGCCGATGTGGCTGATCAAACCCGCTTGTTTGAGCCTGGTCAGCTCGGGCAAGGTCTCGTTTAACACCTGGCGCAGCACACTGGCAGCGCCGGGGCCATGCGTCGCGGCATCGATGTCATGGATGTAGACCGCATCAAGCTGGGCCAGGCCCAGGCGCTGAAGGCTGTCCTCGACACTGCGGCGCACGCCGCTGGCCGAAAAATCCCAATGCTGAATAAAGGGCAGGGTGTTCACATAGCTGTGTTGCTCGCGTGGCACCTGGGCCTGCGGTGTGAGCAAACGCCCTACCTTGCTGGACAGCCGCCAGGTGTTGCGGGGATGGCCGCGCAAGGCATCGCCCAGACGCCGCTCCGACAGGCCGTGACCGTAATGCGGTGCGGTGTCAAAGCTGCGGCAGCCGTCGGCCCAGGCGGCATCGACCACGGCGCGTGCTTGCGCATCGTCCATGGCTTCAAAAAGATTGCCCAGCGGTGCGCCGCCCAATCCCAGGTGGGCGCCGTCGGTGCAAGGCAAAAAAGCAGGTGTTTTCATAAATGGTGATCACTGGACATGGCGGCCATCGTAGAGGGCAAAGAACCCGCTGACCAGTGCTGTGGGCAAAACGCCAAAACACGGGTAATCACGGGGGCCGTTCTTTTTAATCATCGCTAACATGTTAGTCAGTCATGCTAAAAAACATCTCACCCCTCCTGACCCCAGAGCTGCTGTATGGCCTGGCCAAACTGGGCCATGGCGACGACGTGGTGCTGGTCGATGCCAACTTTCCGGCCGACCGCATTGCCGAGCAAGCCCACGCGCGGCTGGTGCAGTTACCGGGTTTGACCACCACGCAGGTTTTGCAGGCCGTGCTCAGCGTGTTGCCACTGGACAGCTTTGACAGCCCCTGCGCCTGGACCATGCAGGTGGTCGGCGATGCGCAAGCGGTGCCCACGCCGGTGGCCGAATTCAGGCAAGCCCTGCAAGAAGCGGGCGAAGCCGCACCGGGCAGCCTGGAGCGTTTTGCGTTTTACGACCAGGCGAGCGCGGCCCGCTTGGTGGTTCAAACTGGCGACTTGCGCAAATACGCCAACATCATGCTGCGCAAGGGCGTGGGCTCGACCGACTGACACCATGGCCATCTCGCCCAACCCCCAGTCTTTGCGCGCCCGCGCTTATGAAAATTTCCGCCAGCAGATCTTGCAGGCCAATGTGCAGCCGGGCCAGTTTGTCTCGCAGCGAGAGCTGATGCAATTGCTCGACATGCCGTTGGGTGCGGTGCGCGAGCTGATCCCGCGCCTGGAGGCCGAAGGGCTGCTGCGCACCGTGCCGCAACGCGGCCTGCAAATTGCGCATGTTGACCTCAAGCTGATCCACAACGCCTTCCAGTTGCGCAGCATGCTGGAGCGCGAAGCCGCACTGCATTTTGTGCAGGCGGTCAGCGACGCGGAGCTGGCCAGCATCGAACAAGCGCATCTGAGCATCGTGCAGCGTGCCGTGCAAGGACCCATTACCGATGAACTGTTGACCGAAGCCACCTCGGTGGATTGGGGCTTGCACGACCTGATGATCGACACACTGGGCAACGACCTGATTTCGCAGACCTACCGCATCAACAGCCTGCGTGTGCGATTGATTCATCTGGAGCGCTCGACCTTGTCGGCCGAAGTTTTGCTGCCGGCCATGCAGGAGCACCTGAACCTGATCGCTGCGCTGAAATTGCGTGACCCTTTGGCGGTGGCCGAGCATGTGGCCTTTCACATCCACAGTGCCCACCAGCGGGTGCTGGGTCAGGACCGCCGCGTGCTCTCAACACCTGCCCGTCTGGACAGCCCCTCGCCTTCCACATCAGTGACTTCTATCACCACCCTCACGGAGTTCTCTTGACACACTCGCTCACCAACAGCCGCAATGGTTTTCAGGGCATCTGGCCCGCGATGCTCACGCCACTCGATGCACAACTGAACATCGATCACCCCAAACTGGCCGCACACGCGCTGTCGCTGATTGGCGCAGGCTGTGGTGGCGTGACCATTTTTGGCACCACGGGCGAAGGCCCCTCGTTCTCGTTCCAAGAGCGCAAGCAAGCCGTTGAACAACTGATCGCCAACGGCGTTCCCGCCGAACGCATCATGGTCTCCACCAGCTGCGCTGCCGTGACCGAAACCCTCGAACTCACCCGCCACGCGGTGGATTTGGGCGTGCACGGCTGCCTGGTGCTGCCGCCCTTCTTTTTCAAGGGCATCAGCGACGAAGGCATCCTGAACGGCTATGTGCAGATCATCGAGGGCGTCAACAGAAAAGACTGGCGCCTGTACCTGTATCACATTCCGCAGGTCATCGGCGTGAACCTGTCGCACGGCGTGATCGCTGAATTGCTCAAGCGCTACCCCGGCATCATCGCGGGCATCAAGGACAGCAGCTGCGACCGGACGCACTCGGTTGCACTCGCCCAAGCCTTCATGCCGCCGCTCACGGTGTATGTGGGTTTTGAACCTGATTTGCCCACCATGGGACCGCTGGGCAGCACAGGCGCCATCAGCGGATTGGCCAACTTCATGCCGCGCATCGTGCACCGCATGGTGCTGGAATCCACTGCCCCCGGCACGGCACACGATGCACAGCGCGTGCAAACCATTCTTGACTTGCTCAAACCCCATTCGCTGATGCCTGCCCTCAAAAGCGTCATGGCCACCTTGCACAATGACCCTAGCTGGTTGCGCGTGCGCGCACCACTGGTGGCCATGACGCCCGAGGCCCATGCGGCCTTTGCCCAACAAGTGCAGCAGTTCAGCATTGACCGCACGCGCGAATAAGCCGTTTCACACTTTTCCTTTCACCCACCACAACTCCAGGAGACAAGCATGAAAAACACATCCACCCTGCGTCGCGGCCTGTTGGCCGCCAGCGTTTCGGCTCTGGCCATTGGCAGCATGCTCGGCATGAGCACGCAAGCCTTGGCACAAGCCAAAATTCCGATGCGCATTTCTACGCCCGCAGTGCCCGACGACTGGCACGCCAAGATGTGGACGGTGTTCAAGGACGCGCTCGACAAATCCTCGCCCAACCAGTTCGACACTCAGATCAACCTGAATGCCTCCTTGTTCAAGCAAGGCACCGAACCGGCCGCCATGGCCCGTGGCAACCTGGAACTGTCGGCCATCTCGGCTTTCGACATGGCCAAACTGGTGCCCGAGTTTTCGATCTTCACCGCCGGTTATGTGGTGCGCGATCCGGCCCACCAGCAAAAGGTGTTCAACGGCCCCATTGGTGAAGGCTTGTTCAAATCCGTCTCTGAAAAAATGGACGTGACCGTGTTGTCCACCGCCTATCTGGGCACCCGCCAGGTCAACTTGCGCGAAGCGCGCAACGTCAAAACGCCTGCCGACCTCAAAGGCATCAAATTGCGCATGCCTGGCACCAAAGAATGGTTGTTCTTGGGTGAAGCCCTGGGCGCAACCGCCACACCGCTGGCTTTTGGCGAGGTGTATCTGGGCCTGAAAACCGGAACCATCGACGGTCAGGACAACCCACTGCCGACAGTGCGCGCCGCCAAGTTCTATGAAGTGACCAAGCAACTGGTGCTGACCAACCACCTGGTGGACAGCATCTTCATTGCGATCTCGAACAAAACCTGGAATGCCCTGACGCCTGCGCAAAAGCAAAACGTCAAGGCTGCTGCGCAAGCTGCTGCCCAGTTCAACAACGAGAACCGCATCAAGGAAGAAGCCCAGATCGTGGACTTCTTCAAGCAGCAAGGTTTGCAGGTGACCACGCCCGATCTGGAGGCTTTCCGCAAGTCGGTGCAGGACACCTATGCCAAGTCGGATTACGCCAAGGTCTGGCCCGCAGGCATGCTTGAGCGCATCAACAACACCCGCTGAACATGCGCTGGTTCAAAAAAGCTGCCGACACGTTCGGCGGCCTTGTTTTCCTCTGCCTGTTCCTGACCTTTTTGGTGCAGATCACGGCCCGCTTCGGCTTTAACAAGCCGCTGCCGTGGTCTGACGAGCTGGCTGTGATCCTCTACCTCTGGGCCATCTTGTGGGCTGCGGCCTTCATGGTGCCTGAGCGGGAGCAGGTGGTGTTTGATCTGCTTTGGAACAGCGCCAGTGTGGGCACCCGCCGTGTCATGCGCATCGTGGGCAACCTCATGATCGGCGGCTTGGCCTTGGTGGCCATTCCTGCCAGCTGGGACTATGTGCACTTCATGGCGCGTGAGTCATCGCCTGTGCTGGACATCTCGTTTCAGTGGGTGTTTTTACCGTTTGTACTGCTGCTGGTGGCGCTGGTGTTGCGCAGTGCCTTTGGCATCTGGCAAGCCATCAAAGGACAGGGCCTTGAAGCCCAAGGACTTCCGACATGACTTTGGCTTTGTGGGCCCTTGTGGGCGTGGTGGTGATCGGCATGCTGCTGCGCATGCCGATCGGGTTTTCAATGCTCATGGCGGGTGTGGCCTACCTGTTGGTCAAGGGGCAAGACTTGGGTCTGGTGGCCGAGCAGGTGAGCAACGGTCTGTACAACAGTTACGTGCTGTTGGCGGTGCCGCTGTTTGTGTTTGCCGCCAACATCATGAACGCGGGCACGGTGAGTGAGCGTATTTTTGACTTTTGCCGCATCCTGGTGGGCCGCATGCGCGGTGGCTTGGCGCAGGTGGATATTTTGGTCAGCGTGATTTTTTCAGGCATGAGCGGCAGTGCCATTGCCGACGCCGCAGGGCCGGGCTTGGTCACCATCAAGCAAATGCTCAAAAAGCCCGAATACACGCCCGGCTTTGCCGGTGCGGTGGTGGTCGCCAGCGCCACGCTGGGGCCGATCATTCCGCCATCCATCCCGATGGTGATTTATGCCTTGGTCTCCGGCGCTTCGGTCGGTGCCTTGTTTTTGGGCGGCGTGGTGCCTGGTGTGTGCATGACCATCCTGATGATGAGCGTGGTGCATTACATCGCGCGCAAACGCAACATGCCGCGTGAAGAACCGATTCCATTCAAGGAATGGCCTGCCATCTTGTTTCGTGGCGCTTTGCCTTTGTCCATGCCCATCGTCTTACTGGGCGGCATTTATTCGGGGGCCTTTACCCCGACCGAAGCCGCTGCCGTGGCGGCCTTGCATGCCTTGGTGTTGGCGGCCTTCGTTTTTCGCGCCTTGAGCTGGAAGGCATTTTGGGGCGTGGTGCTCGAATCGACCCGCTCCAGTGCAGTGATCACCATCATCCTGGCAGGCTCGTTCATGCTGAACTACGCCTTCACCTCCGAAGGCGTGCCTCAGGCCATGGCCGCATGGGTCGACAACTTGCACCTGAGCCGCCTGCAGTTTTTGTTCATGGTCAACGCCTTGTTCCTGATTTTGGGTTGCTTTCTCGATGTGTCGGTGCTGTTGCTGGTGTTTGTGCCCATGCTGTTGCCTGCGGCCAAACTGCTGGGGGTGGACTTGGTGCACTTTGGCGTGTTGGTCGTGCTGAACATGATGATCGGCTTGATCCACCCGCCTTTCGGCATGCTGCTGTTTGTGACCAAGGCGCTGACCGGCATCCCGATTGGCGACATGATGCGCGAAGGTTGGATGTTCTTGGTCATGCTGCTGGGCCTGTTGGTGGCCATGACCATCTTCCCCGAAATTGTGTTGTGGCTGCCGCGCACCATGGGTTACGGCACGCCAGGAGCCACCTGATGGCCGTTGACGTCGTTTGCGTGGCCAGCTGGAATGTGGACCTGATTGCCCACATTCCTCAACCGCTTGAACGTGGCCAAACCCGCATGGCGCAGGCGTTTGATCGCCTGCCAGGCGGCAAGGGCAGTAACGCGGCGATTGCCGCTGCGCGCCAGGGCGCACAGGTGGGCCTGATCGCGCGCATTGGCGGTGACGATTTTGGGCAGATGGGTCTGGACCTGTGGGCCCGTGAAAGCATTGACAGCCAGCATGTGCTGCGCGGCGCAGGCGAAACCAACGGCACCGCACTGATCTTGGTGTACGAAGATGGTGACAACTCGATTGCCGTTTACCCCGGTGCAGGTGCTGGCCTGACCGCCACCCATGTGCAGGCGGCTACGGGCATGCTGGCCCATGCGCGGGTGGTCATGGCCTCGTGCGAAGTCCCGTTGGCGGCCACACTCGCGGCATTTGAAATCGCCCGCGCGCATGGCGTGTTGACGCTTTTAAACCCGGCACCGGCCACGCCCTTGCCCGATGCTCTGTGGCCTTTGGTCGATGTGCTCACCCCCAACGAAGGCGAGTTGCTGATGCTGGCCGATGCACCAGACATCGAGACTGCGGCACTGCGTCTGTTGCAACGCGGCGTGGGCGCGCTGGTGGTCACGCTGGGTGAACGAGGCTGTGCCCTGTTCCGCCCCGACGCCGTGCCCTTGTGGGTGCCCGGTTATGCCATGCAAGTGGTGGACACCATTGGCGCAGGCGACACCTTCACGGGTACTTTGGCTGCGCAATTGGCGCAGCAAAGCCCTTGGCCTCAGGCCTTGCGATGGGCCAATGCGGCAGCAGCGTTGTCTACACAAGCACAGGGTGCGGTGACGGCCATGCCTGCACGTTCCCAAGTTCAGGCGTGGCTGCATTCTGGCTAAAGGCGGTGCTCAAAAGGGCACCGCGATAATGCGTTGATGCGTTTTTTTCGCCCGCCTTCTCCCAATGCCCCTGGGGCCTTCAGTTTCTGGCTGTCCCTGCCCCAGCTCATCACCTGGGGCAGTGTTTTTTATACCTTCTCGCTGCTCATGGCACCGCTGGAGGCCGAGCTGGGCATGAGCCGGGCCGAGTCGTCGCTGGCCTTCAGCTTAGCGCTGCTGGCCGAGGGCTTGATGGCTTATCTGGTGGGCCGCTGGATTGACGCAGGGCATGAGCGCTGGGTGATGAGTGTGGGCTCGGTTTGGGTGGGTTTGGGTTTGCTGGGGCACAGCTTTGTGCAATCCATTGCGGGGTTTTATGCCGCCTGGATCTGGCTGGGCTTGGGTCTGGCGGCCACGCTTTACACCCCGGCATTTGCGGTGGTCACACGCCGTTTTCCACAAGACTTTCGCCGCGCCATCATCACATTGACTTTTTTGGGCGGACTGGCCAGCACGGTGTTCATCCCGCTGTTTGCCTGGTGGATGGACTTGTGGGGCTGGCGGCATGCGCTGTGGGCTTTGGCGGTGCTGCAGTTTGCAGTGTGTTTGCCCTTGCACGCTGGGTTGTTGCGTGGCGCACCGCGCTCGCCAAGCCGCCTGAAGCACGCCCACACCTCTGCTGACCTGGTGCCTCCGGTGTCGGTGCGCGAACACCTGCGACGTGCGCCGTTTTGGCTGCTGGCCCTGTTCATGGTGCTGATGATGTCGGTGACTTCGGCCTTGCCCGCGCACATGATCGCTTTGTTGCAAGAGGCGGGTTTGTCACCGACCTGGGTGATTGCCGTGCCCGCAGCCATTGGCGTGATCCAGGTGGTCGGGCGCTTGGTGCTGTTTGTGTTTGAACGCCACTGGGACGTGCACACCGCCAACCGCTGGATTCCGGGCTTTATTCCCTTGGGTTTGCTGGCGCTGTTGCTGGGCGGCTTTCACCCTTTGGGGGCCTTGGTGTTTGTGCTGCTGTTCGGTTTGGGCAACGGCATGATCACCATCGTCAAGGGCACCGCCTTGGCGCAGTACGTGAGCCGTGACCATGTCGGTCAACTCAACGGTTTGCTGGGCATGCCGATCGCGCTGGCCCGCGCCGCCGCACCCTTGACTGTGGGTTTGCTGTGGTCACCGGCCACAGGCTACCGTGTGGCGCTGGGTTGGCTGCTGTTGGCCAGCGTGCTGAGCACGGCAGCGCTGTGGGCTGCGCAACGACAAGCCCTAGAAACGCGTGATTGAAACGCGGCATTTAAAAGGCATTGAGACCGCGCCTGATGGCCTGTCGTCAAGCCTTTCGGCACGCAAGTTCAGGCACGCAAGTTCAGGTTGTTGCACTCTTCACACTCTTCTTGCAGCCAGCCCAGCTTGACGAAAAGCGCGTGCAGTTTGCAGCCCACGCAAAAGCCCAAAATAGCCTCCAGCCACATGAAGCCCAAGCACACCCAAACCATCAGCAAGGGCAACCAGCGCGGCAAATACTGCTCGGTGGTGGGCAGCAGCGGCAAAGTGGTCACGGTGTTGACCACGGCAGCAAATTTTTCAGGGTGAAAAAACACCAGGCACAGCGAGATCATGCTGGCCCCGATGCCCCAGGCAAAACGCTTGGGGGCCAATGGCTTCCAGACCGCAGGCGAACGCCGGGCCAGCCAGGTAGACAACCAGATCGTGGGGGAAAGGTAAGAGGTCTTGACGCTCATGCCCGCCAGCATCTCGAACAGGGCATAGAACAAAAACCAGGTCTGCACCGTGTAATCGTAGGTGCGTCGCACCGCTTCCACCATGTACAGAATCCGGCCATCAAAATCGGTCTCAAACGTGTCGGTGATGACATCGCCTGTGACGTTCCAACGCCCACCAAACACCACATCGACCAAGGTAAAGGCCATGTAAATCGGAATGGCCAACATGATGCCTGCACGGATGCGCACGGCCGTTTCGTTTAAATACGGCTGCACATCATCGCGGCTGCGGAACCACACATAACGGGTGTCTGGCGGGCTGACTGTGGCGGCTGCAGAAACGGTTGCGGTATTCATGGGGCATCTCCTTGGCACTGTGCGGGGTCTGATGAATATCAGAGTGCGCTTATAAAGCGGTCATTATGCGAACAAAGCGGGCTTTTGTGGCGTTGGCACCCACCATTTTTTGGCCACACTGGCGGCGAGCGCTCGTCATCCCAGCGCACGCCCTTCGCCGGCCTCTTCCACCGTCTGCCCATCGCGGATGTGGTAAATCCGCCGAAAGGTCGGGATGATTTTTTCATCGTGGGTGACCACGATGATGGCGGTCTGTGCCTGACGGGCCATGTTGTTCAAAATGCGCATCACGCCCAATGCACGTTCACTGTCCAAGGGCGCGGTGGGCTCGTCAGCCAAGATCACCGGGGGCTTGTTGGCCAGGGCGCGGGCAATCGACACCCGCTGCTGTTCACCGCCCGACAGCTCAGACGGTTGCGCCTTGGCCCGGTGTGCCACATCCAGCGAATGCAGCAAGGTCAGCGCCTGCTGCCGTGCCTGCGCGTTGGGCACACCCGCCAGCATAGGCAGCAAGGCCACGTTGTCGGTCACGTCGAGGAACGGAATCAGGTAGGGGGCCTGAAACACAAAACCAATGCGGTCGCGGCGCAGGGCGCGCAAGTCGGGGGTTTTCCACCCGTTGTCGTAGATGATTTCCTTGCCCAAGGTCATGCGACCCGAGGTGGGCTCGATGATGGCTCCGAGGCATTTGAGCAAGGTGCTCTTGCCCGAGCCGGACGGCCCAACCAGGCCCACCACCTCGCCCGGTGCCACCTGCATATTGACATTTTTAAGGGCCTCTACGGCGGTGTCGCCATGGCCATAAACTTTGCGCAGGTTCTCGATCAGGATGCCGCCTTGAGATGTGCTCATGCCAATTCCTTGCTTAACTGATGGCCTGTGCAGGATCGACCTGCAACGCCACCCGGATGGCCAGGGTGCTGGCCAATGCGCAAATGACCAGCGTGGCCACAAAACCCAACACCGCATCTTGTGTGAGCAGCAAAACAAATTTAGGGAATACCGGTGCCCACAAGGTGGCGGCCACTTTGCCGACCACAAAACCGATCACGCCCAAGCCCAGCGCCTGCTGCAAGATCATGCTGGCGATGGTGATGTTGCGCGTGCCGATGAGCTTGAGCACCGCGATTTCTCGGATTTTGCCCAGCGTCATGGTGTAAATGATGAACGCCACAATGGCCGCGCTCACCACCGCCAGGATGACCAGGAACATGCCGATTTGGCGGGCTGAGGTGGCGATCAGTTTTTGCACCAAAATTTCTTCCATCCCGTTGCGGGTGAAGACCGTCAGATGCTTCCAGCGTCGGATGGGCTCGGCCACTTGCTCGGCACCCCAGCCTGCTTGCGTTTGGACCAGCACCGCGTTCACGTTGCGGCTGCTGGTCTGGAGGTTTTGCACCGCTTCCAGCAGGCCCGGCACGCCGGGCCGGTTAAAGCCTGGGTTGGCCGCCGTGCGAATGCGGTCGTTCACGATGGCGTCGTTGTCCTTGAGAAACTGCGCTTCTTGCGCGTCTTTCAGGGGAATAAAAACCATCGGGTCACCGCCCGAAGAAACCATGCGCTGCGTCAGGCCCACCACCTCGTAGCTGTGGCGGCGAATCTGTACCCGGTCGCCTATGGCCAAGCCGGTTTTGATGTCGGCCACCGCCTCGTAGTGGCTGCGCGTGAGGTGGCGGCCCGCCAACAGGTGCCCCGGTTGTCCCGGCAAGCCGCCCGCACCAGGCTCCACGCCCACCACCATGGCCCGCGTTTCGCGCCCGGCGGTTTGCACCTGCATGGTGAAGTAAGTGATGTTGGCCGCCTGCGCCACGCCGGGCATGCCCCGGATGCTTCGCACCACATCGTCTTTGAGGCTGGACGATTCCGCGTAAGGGCCTTGGGTGTCTTTTTGTACCACCCAAAGATCGGCACCGCTGTTGTTCAGCAGCGCTTGCGCATCGTCCACCATGCCCCTGAACACACCGGCCATGGTCAAGGTCACGCCGATCAGCAAACCCAGGCCCACCCCCGTGAGGATGAATTTGGCCCAGCTGTGCTGGATGTCGCGGGCGGCCAGGCTGATCATGGCTTTGACTGACCCACCAAGGCCTCGACCACCCGGACCCGCGCACCCGGTTGCAGGGGTTTTTCGCTGTAAACGACCACCCGGTCCTGCGCCTTCAAGCCGGTAAGGGCTTGCACATGGCCGTCCAGGCTGACCGCGCCCCATTGCACGGGTGCAAATTCAACAGCGCCGCTGGCCGACAGTCGCCACACCCCTGTTTGGCCTTGGTGTTTTTGCATGCTGGCTTGTGGCACCACGGGGCCTTCGGCGCTGGCCGGCAAGTCAAGCGTCACTTCGGCCATTTCCCCCATCGACACAGCCGGTTGCACTTGCCCGGCTTCGAGGCGGAAGCCCACTTGGGCAATGCGCTCTTCGGTCACGCTGTCGGCCTGCCACTCCACCCGCTCCACCACGCCAGACCAAACTTGTTGCGGTTGAGACCGCAGCACGATGCGTGCAGCCAGACCCGTTGCCAGGCCTGCCGAGCGGCCTTGGTCCACGCGCATGCGCACCCACAGGCTTTGCGGGTTGACCAGCTTGAGCACGGGTTGACCGGCCACCACGGTGCTGCCCGCTTCGGCATCGCGGCTGGTGACCACGGCGTCGGCTGGGGCCAGCATGCGAATGCTCTGGCGCTGAAACGCCACCCCCGCACTTTCGGCTTGTACCCGGGCCATGTCCTGCGCGGCGGCCTGGGCGTTGGCTTGGGCCACTTGCAGCGCCGCCTCGGCCGATCGCCAAGCTTGCTGCTGCGCTTCCAAAGCGGTGGCACTGATGAAGTTCTGGCTAGCCAGGTCTTGCTGCCGTCGCCAGCTCGACTGGGCCAGCTCGCGCCTGGCCTGTGCATCGGCCACTTGTGCCCTGGCCGCGGCTTGCACGCTGACGGCCTTGGCCATGGCGGCCTCTTGTGCTTTTTGGCGTTGCTCCAGATCGATCGGGTCCATCTCGGCCAGCCACTGGCCCGCCTTGACCTTGTCGCCCACATCCACCAGCACGCGCAAAACACGCCCCGCCGTCATCGGCCCTATCAACCAGCTTTGGCGTGCCTCGACACTGCCAATGCCAAACACGGCGGGCGTGATGCGCTCGCTCTTGACGGTTGCGACAGTGACGCGGTTGGGTGCCAAAGGCCCGATCCGAAAAGCCACCAAGCCGATGATGGCCAACACCGCCAATGCGGCCCCGCCCGTGAGCCAACGCCGTTTGTTTTGCACTGTCCAGTTCATGCTTTTGTCCTTGTCGATGAGGGCATGGGCTGCACCAGGCCCTGCTCGTAAATGTCATACACCGTGGTCGCCTGTTCGGCGATATCGCTCAAGTGCCCGGCCATCAGGGCCTGCATGACCAAGCCCTGAATGGCCCCGACAAACAGCACCGTGGCGGCGTTCAGATCCATGTTTTTTGCCAACTGCTTGCGTGCTTGCGCTTGCAACAGCAAACCGTGCACCAATTGGCGGTAATTCACCATGAGCTGCTGCACACTGGCCTTGAGGGGTGAGGGCTGCGGGTGTTGCAGTTCCTGAAAGACCAGCCGAGGCACGCCCGGCTGAGCCTGCACAAATTGCACATGCGCCATGAACACAGCCCGCATGGCCGCCAAGGTCTGGCCTTGGTCGAGGGGTGCTTGTGCTGCGGCTTGCAGCTGCGTCATCAACTCCGCATGCACCCACTGCATCACGGCCAGCCAGATGGCCTCTTTGCTCTCAAAGTGCTTGAAAACCGCCCCTTGGGTGATGCCCACCGCCGCCGCCAACGCGCCGGTGGTGATCTGTGCCGGGCTTTTTTGGGCGGCCAGTTGCAAAGCCGCCGCCACCAAGGCCAGCTGTCGGTCTTCGGTTTTTTGCTTGGTGTGGGATGGCATGTTTATTTAATTAAGTAATTGCTTAATTACTTTAGCACACCCTGTTGCCATTTCTGTTTGCGTTGGCGCAAGCGCTTGGTTTTGAGGGTTGCGCACTCAAACAAGCACACACGTTGGTGGCTGCACTAACATCTGCCGCATGTCCGAGCCACAATTTATCCAGCTGTACCAGCACAACGCCACTGCCGTGGCACAAGAACTCTTGCTGGGCCTGAGTGCCCCGCAGGCCTTTACATCCCCCAAATACCTGTACGACGCGCTGGGTTCGCGTTTGTTCGAGGCCATCACCGAACTGCCCGAATACGACCTGAC
>JAGNWH010000045.1:0-16249 GCA_017986055.1 Limnohabitans sp.
AGCAGGGCCACCTGCACGGCGGTCAGGGCTTCCATTTCCACGCCGGTTTGGCCGATGGTTTCGGCGGTGGCTGTGCAAACCACCGCGTTGTCTGCGCTCAGCACCTCAAACTCCACCGCCACACGGGTCAAGCCGATGGGGTGGCACAGGGGAATGAGGTCGCTGGTTTTTTTGGCGCCCTGGATGCCGGCGATGCGGGCGATGCCCAACACGTCACCTTTCTTGGCGGTGCCCGATTGGATCAGCGCCAGCGTGGCGGGCATCATGTCGATTCGGCCCGTGGCCACCGCGATGCGGCGCGTGCTGGATTTGCTGCCCACATCCACCATGTGGGCCTGGCCTTGGGCGTCGAAATGGGTCAAGACATCGGTAGAGTGGGTCATGGCTGTGATGGGTTAAAACCATTTACAAAAGGTTGACAAGAATGGCGCATCATACGGCCACCAACCGGTCAATCCACGGACGTCGATCACCTTGAAAAACACCTTCCGCCCTTCCAAACTGATGCTGGTCTTGCTGCTGGGGACCTTGGGCTTGCAACCTGGCTGGACCCAGACCAACGCTTTGCCGTCCTTGGGCAACAGCGAAGGCATTTCACTCAGCGCCGAGCGCAAATTGGGTGACCGCATCGCGCGCGAGCTGTACCGCGACCCGGATTATCTGGAAGACCCGGTTCTGGATGAGTACATTCAGCGGCTGTGGGCACCGTTGGTCAAAGCAGCAGCCGCCCGTGGCGAGCTGTCGCCCGATTTGCAAGCGCGTTTTGCCTGGCGCATTTTGCTGGGCCGTGATCGGTCGGTGAACGCGTTTGCCTTGCCCGGCGGCTATCTGGGTGTGCATTTGGGCTTGATCGCGGTGGTCGGCTCCAACGACGAACTGGCCTCTGTGCTGGCGCACGAGTTGAGCCACGTCACGCAACGCCACATTGCACGGTCCATGGACGAGCAGTCCAAAATGACGCCGTGGGTGATTGGCTCGATGATTTTGGGGGCCATCGCGATCAGCAAAAATCCCCAAGCGGCGCAAGGCCTGATCGTGGGCGGACAGGCTGCCGCCATCCAGTCGCAGCTGAGCTATTCGCGCGACATGGAGCGCGAGGCCGATCGGGTGGGCTACGGCGTGCTGACCGATGCCGGTTATGACCCGCAGGGTTTTGTGGGCATGTTTGCCAAACTGCAACAGGCCGCAGGCGTGAACGACAGCGGCGCATATCCCTACCTGCGCAGCCACCCCTTGACCACCGAGCGCATCGCCGACATGCAGGCGCGTTTGCAGCTGAGCAATGCGCCTTCACGCACGCCCACCGACCTGACGCAGGCCATGCTGGCCGCTCGGGCCAAAGTGATGTCGCAAAACAGCGTAGAAGCGCTCAAGGCTTGGACACAGGACAGCAAGGCCACTTCAGCACAGGCCACACCCGCTCAAAAAGCCGGGGCGTTGTACGCCGCCACACTGGCGCACCTGCAGCTCAGAGACACGGCCGCCGCCGAACGTCAGTTGCAAGCCCTGTCAGCGTTGGCAGCCAGCACACCTGAGGCCAAGCGTCTGGTGACGTTGCTTCAAGCCGAGGTGGCTGCCAAGCAAGAACGTTTTGGCCAGGCCTTGCAAGTGCTGGACACCTTGAACAACAACCAGCCGCTGCAACGCCCGGAATTGATGGCCACAGCCGAGGCTTTGCTGCGGCTGCCAACGCACCCGGCACGCAACAGCATCACGCAACAATTGCGCGAGCAAGTCACACAAGCGCCACACGATGCGCAAGCCTGGAACACCCTGAGCCGCATGTTGGCGCTGCAAGGCCAGACTCTGCCTGCGCTGCGCGCCGAGGGCGAAGCCCAAATGGCCCGCATGGACTGGGCCGGTGCTGTTGACCGTTTCAGGGCCGCACAAGACTGGGCCAAAAACAACCGCTTGCAAGCCGGTGACCACATCGAAGCCTCGATTGTGGACACCCGGCTGCGGCAGGTGCAAACGCTGGTGCGAGAGTCGCAGACCGAGCGCTGACCCGTCAAGCGTTGGTGGTCGCCTTTCGACTGGTCAACCAACCCGCACCCAAGACCGCCACAACAGCCACCACATAAGTGGCCCAGCGCCAAACGGCCTGCGAAGGTGCGTCAAAGAAGCTGTCGAGCAAAGGCTCAGTCACCACCATCTTGGCAGCAGTGAAAGCCAGCACGGCGGCACCCAACTGAATGATGATTGGAAACCGCTCCACCAGCTTGAGCACCACAGAGCTGCCGAACACCACAATCGGCACGCTGATCAACAAGCCAATGATCACCAGGTCCCACGCACCGTGTGCGGCACCGGCCACGCCCAACACGTTGTCCACGCCCATCAGCGCATCGGCCACCACGATGGTTTTCATGGCACCCCAAAAGGTACTGACGACAGGGCCGTGGTCATCGTCCTGGCCCGTGTCGGCCAACAATTTATAAGCCACCCACAGCAAGCCCAAACCACCGGCCAGCATGAGGCCGGGAATTTGCAAGAGCCAGACCACGCCAATGGTCATCACGCCGCGCACGGCAATGGCCCCCACGGTGCCCCAAAAAATGGCTTTCTTTTGCAGGTCGGCAGGCAGGCTGCGAGCGGCCAAGGCAATGACGATGGCGTTGTCACCCGCCAATACCAAATCAATCAAAATAATAGCCAGCAATGCCGACCACCAAGGTGCCGATAAAAATTCCATGAAAGACTCCGGTTCAAATGTCATGAACCTGCTTGGGATAAGTCGGAAGTGTGCAGACAGCAGACGTGCCGTGCGCAGCAAGATCAACCCACCCTTGGCAGGCTTGGATCGAAGGTCTTGCTCAGCAGCAAGCGGGGCTTGTGCCTGATAAACCGGAAGCTTGCGCAACGTATTGACGGCTTATCAAAACCGGGTCCATTTGCAGACCTCGGCGACAGGGAGCTACTCCCCTTCAGGCGCAAATTAAACCTTGTTTTGGTTTCACCCTGAAAAGTTTGGGGGCATTGAATGTTCGGTTCAAGCCCACTTGGTGACAGTGAAGGCGCTATGATCGCCGTCCTGCTCAACACACACCATGGCCGGAATCCACATCACCGACATCGAAGCCGCCATCAACCACTGGCGCGTCAAGAACCCCTCACCCGATGGGGTCTCGCTGCCGCGCGAGCTGCGTGCCTTGGCCGAGGTGTACGCACTGATGGTCTATTACAAGCACGAGCTGGCTGATGAATTCACGCTGCCCTTGGCTGCAGCCGAAGCCTGGCAAGACTGGTACGTCACCACACCCGACACCCCTTGCATCGCCATTTGCTCAACCAGCCAGGGCGACGAAACCTGCAAAGGCTGTGGCCGCAGTTTTGAAGAAGTGCAGCTGTGGATTGAACTGACCCCCGGCGAGAAACGCGGCATCTGGCAGCGCATCACAGCCGATGGCACCTCGTGGCGCTTCAACAGATATGCCGAACGGGCCGCCGAAGAACGGCAATGGGCCAAGGCTGCCGCAGAAGCCCAAACCAAGCTGGATTTGTAGGTCGAAACCTCGGCTCCGACCTGCCAAGGCAGAGCACCCTAATGGACCGCGTGGCCAGCACGCGGCCGGTTTTACTTCCAGCGGATCAACTCAATGTGCACGCTGCCTTTGTCGCTGCTGAAGGTGACAGAACCTTCTTGCACCGTGGCTTGCAATTGCATGCTGCGCTCGGCCAGTTTGGCCAGCTCTTGTGAGCCCTCGGTCGGCACACGCCAAACCTGCAGCTTGTCCAGGCGGGTGAGCTTGGTCTCGATGCCCTTCCACCAAACTTCAGCCGCGTGGTTGAAGCAATACAACAGCACTTCATCGGCCTTTTGGCAGGCTTTCATGATGGGCTTGTCTTCGGGCTGGCCGACTTCGATCCACACGCGCGTGCGTCCCGTGAAGTCGCGCAAGCTGCAATCTGGGTCATCCGGATCAGACAGGCCCGCGCCAAACGCCAGCTTGCCATCGCCCTTGCACACCGCCTGCAATTTGTAGGCGTTGATGGCCAGCGCCAGCAGGCGAATCATCATGCGCTCGTCGGTCTCGCTGGGGTGGCGGGCCAACGTGAGTTGGTGGTCTTCGTAACAGCTGTGATCGATGTCAGCGATCGACAGGTTGGCTTTGTAGATGGTGGATTTGAGGGCCATAGGACGTCCAGAACACGGTGAGAACCTGTTGGATGTCATCCCTGCGAAAGCGGGGGTTCATCTTGGAAGCAGGCATGGACCCCCGTTTTCACGGGGGTGACAAAAACTTAAAACGACGACTTCAGACGCGGCGGGCCAGCTCAGCGGCCTTACCGATGTAGCTGCCCGGCGTCATGGCCAGCAGACGGTCCTTGTCGGCTTGCGGGATCTCCAGGCCCTGAATCAGACCATGCAAATCGGCGGCGGTGACGGTCTTGCCTCGCGTGACTTCCTTGAGCTTTTCGTAAGCGCCTTGCACGCCATAGCGGCGCATCACGGTCTGGATCGGCTCGGCCAGCACTTCCCAGGCGGCGTCCAAGTCAGCGGCCAGCGCTTCTTCGTTCAACTCCAGCTTGTTCAGGCCGGTCATCAGCGAGGCATAGGCCAGCGCGGTATAGCCCAGGCCCACGCCCATGTTGCGCAGCACGGTCGAATCGGTCAGGTCACGCTGCCAGCGACTGATGGGCAATTTTTCGCTCAGGTGTTTGAGCACGGCATTGGCCAGGCCCAGATTGCCTTCGGCGTTTTCAAAGTCGATCGGGTTGACTTTGTGCGGCATGGTGCTGGAGCCGATTTCACCGGCCTTCAAGCGCTGCTTGAAATAACCCAGGCTCACATAACCCCAGATGTCACGCGACAAATCGATCAGGATGGTGTTGGTGCGTGCCACGGCATCGAACAGCTCGGCCATGTAGTCGTGCGGCTCGATCTGGATGCTGTAGGGCTGAAAGGTCAAGCCCAAGCCCCATTGGCTGCTTTGGGTTTCGCTCAGCTCGGGGGTTTCGACCACTCGCTTTGCAAAAGCTTCCCAATCAAAGTCAGGCCAAGCCGACAGATGCGCGTTGTAGTTGCCCACAGCGCCATTCATCTTGCCCATGAGCTTGACGGCAGCGATCTTCTCGCGGCAACCGTTCAGACGCATCACCACGTTGGCCATTTCCTTGCCCACGGTGGTGGGGCTGGCGGTCTGGCCGTGGGTGCGGCTGAGCATGGGCACCTCGGCAAAGGTGTGCGCCATCTCGCGCAGCTTGGTGATCAAACCGTCCAGACCGGGCAAGATCACTTGAGCGCGGGCACCCTTGATTTGCAAAGCGTGGCTGGTGTTGTTGATGTCTTCGCTGGTACAGGCAAAGTGCACGAATTCACCGACATGCTCCAGCTCGGGGCGGTCTTTGAATTTGGACTTGATCCAGTACTCCACGGCCTTCACGTCGTGGTTGGTGACCTTTTCAAACTCTTTGATGGCCACAGCGTCGGCCTCGGAGAAGTTCTTCACCAGTGCCGTCAGGTAACTGCGCGCGCCTGGCGACAGGGGCTTGAACTCTGCAAACCCGGCATCGGACAAGGCGATGAACCAAGCGATCTCGACCTGCACGCGGCGGTGCATATAGCCTTGCTCGCTCATCAGAGGACGCAGGGCATTGAGTTTGCTGGCGTAACGGCCATCCAGCGGCGAGAGAGCGGAAATAGGTGAGAAATTCATCCTTTGATTGTAATTCCCAGCGCCACCATGCCAGGTCCACGGGTATCGGCGGGACTTGTCAGGGTGACCACAACTGAACCCTCTAGAATCGGCAGCCATTCTGTTCAGACTCCCTCCAACATGAAACTCATCGGCTCCGTCACCAGTCCCTATGTCCGCAAGGTGCGCATCGTCATGGCCGAGAAAAAACTCGACTACCAGTTTGTGACGGAAGACGTGTGGTCCAACACCACGCACATCCACGCGTCCAACCCGCTTGGCAAGGTGCCTTGTTTGGTCATGGAGGGGGGCGAAGCGGTTTTCGATTCGCGCGTCATCGTGGAGTATCTGGACACTTTGTCACCCGTGGGCAAGCTGATTCCCACCGGAGGCCGCGAACGCGCCGAGGTCAAAACCTGGGAAGCCTTGGCCGATGGCCTGCTGGATGCCGCTTTGCTGGCCCGCATGGAAGCCGTCTGGCCCGACCGCAAAGACAGCGAACGCAGCCAAGCCTGGATTGACCGCCAACTGGACAAAATCCAGCACGCCTTGCATGCCATGAGCCATGGCCTGGGCGAGAAAGCGTTTTGCTCGGGCATTCACCTGAGTCTTTCTGACATCGCCGTAGGCTGCGCTGTTGGTTATCTCGATTTCAGGTTCCCGCAAATCGACTGGCGCACGCCTTACCCGAACCTGCACAAGCTGCACGACAAACTGTCGCAGCGGCAGAGCTTTGTGGACAGTTTGCCGGGCTGATCTACCCGCGCCGGGCTCACAGGCCCACAAGCACAAGGCTCGCACGGGCGCATGGCGGTCAGCTATTCGCCCGTTTTTTGAGCCAACGCATCACACCGCCCAGTACCGGCAATTTTTCGTACAGCTCTTCCGCCGCGTCCCAATAATCGCGGTGCAAGGTCACCAGCCCTTGTTCGTTGAACACCACATGGCTTGCGCCGCGCACGGTTTGCAAGGTGGTGGTGTCAAAGCGCTTGAAGCGAAATTTAAATTCCCAAGTCAAAAAGGCCTGCACACCCTCCACCAGTTGCCCGGTGATGACGAAATGCGGCTGGTCCAGCGCCACGTACATGTGGCGAAAAATTCGCTCGATCTCGGTCAGGCCTTGTACCTCGTTGAACGGGTCTTTGAACGTGGCTTGCGCGTCATAAAGCGTGTGCAACTGCGACACGCTTTGCGGTGACAACGATTCAAAAAATGTGGCCAGATGGTGTGTGGCTTGTCGGGTGTCCATGAGAGGCTTTCAATGCAGGCTTACAGGCCCGTGAACTTGCGCACCAGCGGAAAGTACAGGCGGTAGGGCAACAAACGCAGCAGCTTGAGCCACAGCGTGAAGCGTTTGGGAAAGTGAATATCGAACTGGCCTTGTGCCCAGCCCTGGAGCATCTCGCGTGCAGCTTGCTCAGGGCTGATGAGCGCGGGCATGGTGAACTGGTTTTGCGCCGTGAGCGGCGTGGCCACAAAACCGGGGTTGACCACGCTCACGCCGATGCCTTGGTCTTGCAGGTCCAAGTAAAGCGTCTCGGCCAGGTGGGTGAGTGCTGCCTTGGTCGGGCCGTAGGCCAAGCCGTTGGGCAAGCCGCGCCAGCCCGCCACGCTGCTGAGCAAGCTGATGTGCCCGCTTTGCCGCGCCAACATGCTGGGCAGCACCGCATGGATGACCTGCAACGCACCTTGGTAGTTGACCTTGTCGTGCTGCAACAAGTTATCAATGTCCATGGCTGTGGCGCGTTGCGCTTGGTAATAACCAGCGGCATAGACCACCAGGTCAAGCGGGCCTTGAGCCAAGATAGCGCGGGCTGTGGCTTGCACTTGCAAAGGCTCACCCACATCGAGCGCATGCCACTGCACACCCGCATCTTGTGCGGCCCAGTCTTGCACGCCTTGCGCGTTGCGGGCCGACACCACCACCTGCGCCCCGGCCGCTCGCAGGGCCTGTGCACAAGCCAAGCCAATGCCGGTAGACGCCCCCACCAACCAGACCCGACGGCCTTGCCAATCGGTGATGGGCGTGTTCAATTGCAGCCAGCTGCGCACGGCGGCGGCAGGTGCGGGCTGCGGGTTGATTTTGGGCATCACCGCGGGGACAGCGGCGGCGATGCCCGCCTTGCCGGTCAGCGTGCCTGCTGTGTTTAACGTGTTGGGACTCATGCGCATCAAACCGGTTGGGCCGCCAAAGGCGTGCGGCGCGTGAACGACAAAGTGACTTCGCCCAGCTTCACGCCCCACTTGCTCATGGTGGCTTTGTTCAGCATGACGCGCTCGTCCATCAGGTACATCCAGTCGTCAAAGTCGACATGCCAGACACGGCCATCGACCGGCAGCGCCAGCGTGTAGCCCCAGCGGAACGCGTTGCCGCTGACTTGGCCCCTGGCCTCGCCCACCACATCATCGGCATGGCCGGTGTAAGTGCCGTTGGGCCCGGCTTTGAGCCGCCAAATGCGCCGTTGTTTCGTCCCGTCGGCGTACACAAAGGCTTCGTCCAAAACACCTTCGTCACCTTGCCATGTGCAAGTCATGACCACCGTGAAGCGCTTGACCACCTGGCCACCGCGGTCGGTAAAAACGCCCCAAGCGTCCAGCGTGCCATTGAAGTAAGTGCGCAGGTCCAACTGTGGCTTTTCTTGCGCATAACTTTGCACCTGAGGCCCGGCACAACTGGCCAAAAAAGGTGTGGCCGCTACCGCTGGCAAAACGGCCAGGCGGGTCAAGGCGGCGCGGCGGTGGATCATGGCGTTGTTGTGGCTCATGGAGGGCTCCCGTTGTCGAATGTCAAAGCGGCTTCATGCCGAAGGGTGGGCCGTTTCAGGCCCCAAAATCAAATCCGGGCGACGCATCAAGCCCCCGTACAAAGCCAGCCCGGCCAAGAGCTTGAGCACGCAGGGCAGCAAGCCATAGGCCAAGCCCAGCGCCAGCACGGCATTGGCACCCTGCTGACCCGGTGCATAGCCCCACAAGCCCAAAAGGGGCAAGGACAAGCCTGCTGCCAGTGCCAGATTGAGTTTGGTGGCCAGATTCCACCAGCCCATGAAAGCGCCGTCCGTGCGGCCACGCTCACCGCAGCGATCAATCAACTGGTTGAGCAAGGCACCGGGCACCGTGAGGTCTGCGCCCAAGGCCATCCCCGACACCGCGCAAACCACCAAAAAGCCTGTGGTGTCGCCTGCGCCCAGCGTGACCACGCTGACAAAGGCCAAGACAGACAAGGCCATGCCAGTGGCCCAAGTGCGCAACAGCCCAATGCGATCAATCACCTTGAGCCACAACGGAAAAGACAAGGCACCAGCGGCAAAGTACAAGCCCAAAAACAGGGGCTCCATGGCCTTGGGGGCCTGCAAGCGGTCTTGCACAAAAAACAGCACCAGGGTGGCAGGCACTGCACTGGCCAAGCCATTGAGCATGAACACCAGCAACAGACGGCGAAAGTCCGCGTGCTTCCAGGGTTGCCACAAGCTCGTGGCTTCGTGGGCACCGTGATCGTGAGCGTGAGCGTGAGCGTGGGCGACACGCCCTGCCGGGGTTGCGGCCAAAATGGCCGCCTGCTGTGCCGTGCGTTGCCAGCTGAGCAAGCCCAGCGCCAGCATGAAAACCAGCAAGGCGGTCGTCAACGTCCAACCCCAAAGGGCAGGCAAAGCCGAGGCCAGCAACACGCCGACCAAAGCAAAGCCTTCGCGCCAGGCGACCCAGCGGCTTTGCGCCACGCCACCGCCACCCTGCCGTGCGGCCCACGCTTGGTGCAAGATGCCCAAGCCGCTGTAGGCCAAGTGGCTGAGGGTGAGCGCTGCAGCCACCCAGACCAGCAAGCCTGTAGGCGACAGCGTCGCTGCAGGTGGAAAAAACAAGGCAGCAAAACCCAGTGCCACGGCCAAGGCCAACAACACCGCCGTCAGCCAAACGGCACGCCATGAATGGCGATACAAGCGGTCACCCCAACGACCCAGCCACGGGTCAACCACGGCATCAATGCTGCGGCTGAGCAGCAGCACCGCCCCCAAAGCCGCCAGCGGTACGCCGTGTTGTTGGGCATACAAATTGGGCAAATGCACATAAACCGGCAAGGCCACAAAGGCCAACGGCAAGCCCAGCAAACCGTAGGCTGCCGCGGCATGGCGCTGCGCAGCACCATGCCCGATTGCGCTTGCTGTGCTCATGGCTGCAGGCCTTGCAGCAGCTGCGCGCGCATCTTGGGCTCTGAAGTGCGTTCATCGAGCCAGATGCCAAAAAACAAGCGCGCAAAGGCGGGGTCTTTCACCGCGCCCACACGCTGGCCATTGACCCAGAATTCTGCCCCTTCGCCCGGCAAATTCACGCCCGTGATGCGTTCCCCGGCACTCACGTTGGGGAAAAACTCGCGCATGGCCATCAACCAGCTTTGCGCCTGTGCATCGGTGAAGAGGCCCACACGCCGCATTTCATCAATCGAGCGGTTGGCGATGGCCGCGCCTTCGAGGCGGCGCAGGTATTGCAGCTCCAGCGCAAACGGAAACTGCGCGGCTTGGCTGTGCCGAAAACCCAGTGGTGTCCACAAGCGGGCGTCATAGACCTCGAACCCCCAGACACGCAAACGCACAGGTGCTGTGGGCACGGCACCTCGCAGTGCCGCAACTTCGGGGCGGCTGTACTGGGCATTCGGGTTGCCCAAGGGGGTGGCTTGGGCCTCGGCCATGTTGGCGTTGGCATGGACGTTGGCGGGGGCTTGCGCCTGCGCAACACCCGACACCATCGCCCACACAAAGGCACACCCACAACAACGCAGCCACAGCGCTTGCCTGTGCAGCATCGCTTTAAAGGGTGTGGTTTGCGCGCGCGAGTGCATGTGCATCAGCCCGGTTTGACCAGGGTGAACTGAATCACGTCGATGTTGGCCTCATCAAAAGCGGCTTCGCAATACGCCAGATAAAACGCCCACAAGCGGATAAAACGTTCGTCAAAATTGAGCGTTCGCACCGTATCAAGCTGCGCCATGAAACCCTCGCGCCAGCGGCGCAAAGTCTCGGCGTAATCGGGGCCGAAGTTCAGCTCATCGACCACCTGCAAACCCGCGGCCTGCGCCTGCTTGCGAAACTCGCTCGGGCTGGGCAGGCAACCGCCCGGAAAAATGTACTGCTGGATGAAATCGGTGGAGTGCACATAGCGCTCAAACAGCGCATCGTCGATGGTGATGCTCTGGATACAGGCCCGGCCACCGGGCTTGAGCAAACGAGACACCGTCTGAAAGTAGGTGGGCCAATACGCTTGCCCGACCGCCTCGATCATCTCGATCGAGCAGACCGCGTCATAAGGGCCGTCGCTGATGTCGCGGTAGTCCTGCAAACGCAAGTCAGCTTGGGGCTGAACGCCATGGGCTTGCATGCGGGCTTGGGCAAAGGCCAGCTGCTCGGTCGACAAGGTCACACCGGTGATGTGCGCGCCAAACTCGGTGGTAGCCGACTCGGCCAGTGCACCCCAGCCGCAGCCGATCTCCAGCACGCGGTCACCCGGCTGCGCGTTGACCATGCGCAAAGCGCGGCGCACTTTGGCCTTTTGCGCAGCGGCCATGTCTTGCGTGTGGTCACCGTCGAACCAGGCCGACGAGTAGTTCATCGTGCCGTCCAGCCACAGCTCGTAAAACGCATTGCCCAGGTCGTAATGGGCGTGGATGTTTTTACGGCTGTTGGTCCGGTTGTTGCGGTTGAGCAGGTGCTTGATGCGGTAAGCCAAGCGCCCCAGCCAATGGCCATAAATAGCGCCCTCGATTTGCGTGCGGTTGGCGATCAACAAGCGCAGCAACGCGGCCAGATCGGGCGTGTCCCAATCGCCCGCCATATAGCCTTCGGCAAAACCAATGTCGCCCGACTTGAGCACCTCGGCACACAGGTCCCAGCGGTGGATGTGCAAGGCCGCAAACGGGGCTTCGTGAGTTCCAAAGACCTGAAAGTTGCCGTCGGGCGCATGCAGGGTGAGCGTGCCGATTTTCAGGCGGGTCAGCAGGCCCAGCAAACGCGTGGCGGCTTTGGGCAAACTGGCGTGCGAAATCTGCGCAGCGGCGCTCAGGGCGCTAGGGTCGCTCAAGTCTCGTTGTGCAGTGGCGGGGTCAGCGGTCTTCATGGTGGGCATCCGGTGGGGTCCAGTGTTCATCGGGTCACAAAATCACGGGGAAGTTCGGGCTTGCGCCAGAACGGTACTTTTTTCAGCCAGAGCAACAGCGCATGCCAGTGGATGCGTGCCACCACGCCAAAAGTCAGCAGTGGAAAGCGCCACATCACGCGGCGCAA
Organism: Limnohabitans sp.; assembly: GCA_017986055.1. Taxonomy (GTDB): domain Bacteria; phylum Pseudomonadota; class Gammaproteobacteria; order Burkholderiales; family Burkholderiaceae_C; genus Limnohabitans_A. The sequence continues at coordinate 11,906 of JAGNWH010000045.1, forward strand.
AGCAGCTGCGGTGGCGGGCTCGAGCACACCGCTCCAGCTGGTGTCTATCAAGGGGCCGTCGGCATCGGCGTGGTCCACGCGGGCCACGATGCGGTCTTGCCCAGCGTGGTGCGTGCGCATGAAGCGAAAGCGGTACTCGCCCTGTACGTCGCAAAAGGGCGAGACATGGAAAACCTTGTGGGCCAACAGCGTGTGGCCATATTGCGGATCGGGCAGCAGGTAGCAATGGCGCTCGCCAAAGGTGTTGTTCACCTCGGCCACGATGGCTGCCAAGCTGCCATCGGTGCGGTGCGCGTACCAAAAACTCACGGGCTTGAAGGCATGGCCCAGCACGCGGGGAAAGGCCTGCAGCCAGACCTCGCCTGTGGCATCGTGAATGCCTTCATGCTGCAGCAGCTCATCGAGCCAAGCCAATGCACCGCCTTGTTCGACTGAACGGCCATCGCCATGGTCTGCGTCATGGAAAGCGAACCAAGCGCGGCGGTTGATGGCCAAGTCTTGGGCGCCCTGGCCTGCTTGCAAACAGCGCATCGGCAACATCAAAAATGCCGTGGGGTAAACAAAGGCGTGGTGCGCCGGGCGATGGCGCGTGTGGCGCACCTGGCCCCAGCCGATGAGCGCGGTGGCAGGCTTCATGCGGTCAACTTGTCCGGGTCAACTTGGGCTTGCTCGTGGATTTGCTTGAGCAAGGCGCGCCCGACTTGCAGGCCCGACTTGAGGCCGTCTTCGTGAAAGCCATAGCCTGTCCAGGCCCCGGCGTACCAGGTGTGTTGCTGGCCTTGCAACAAAGGCAAACGCTTTTGCGCCTCGATGGCGGCCACGTCAAACACCGGGTGCGCGTAGTCGTATTCGCCCACGATGGTGGCCGGGTCAATCGCTTGCAGCGGGTTGAGCGACACCACCACGGGCTGCGCAAACGGGATGCGCTGCAAGCGGTTGAGCAAGTAATGCAAACACACCCGTGAAGATTCGCGCTCGCTGCTGGCGGCGCGTTCGTAGTTCCATGCGGCCCAGGTCTTGGCGTTGGCGGGCAACACGCTGGCGTCGGTGTGCAGCACAGCGCGGTTGTCCTGGTAGCGGATCGCACCCAACAAGCTGCGCTCATAGGTGCTGGGCTCGCGCAACAAACCCAGCGCCTGGTCGGTGTGGGTGGCGATGACGACTTGGTCAAAACGTTCGGCATGGCCGTCGGTGACGATGCGCACACCCTGCGCGTCGCGCTCGATCAGGCGCACGGGCGTGTTCAGGCGTTTGTCGTGCACGCCCGCCAAAATTTTCTCGACATAGTGGCGTGCACCGCCCACCACGCTGAACCACTGCGGGCGGTTCGTCACCTGAATCAGGCCGTGGTTGTGGCAAAAGCGGATCATGGTCGCCACCGGAAACTGCAGCATCTGGTCGGTCGGGCAACTCCAGATGCAGCCCAGCATGGGCAAGAAATACCAATCGCGAAACGGTTCGCTGAACTTGTGGCTGCGCAAAAATTCAGACAGCGGTTGCTGCAACTGAGCTTCGCGCTGCTCTTGGGCAATGCGGGTGCACAAAGCGTTGAAGCGCATCACATCGGCCAGCATGCGCCAAAAGCGCGGGTTGATCAGGTTGCGCCGCTGGGCGAACACGCTGTTCAAGTCGGTGCCGCTCCACTCCAGAGTTTTGCCATTCAATGCGCCCGGCACCTTGACCGAAAACGACATGTCCGACGGCGCCGTCTCTACGTTGAGATCGGCAAACAGTTGGATCAGGTTGGGGTAGGTGCGTTCGTTGAAGACCAAAAAACCCGTGTCCACCCCATGCGTAACCATGCCCTGCGGCGTGGGCAACGTGACATCCACCGTGTGGGTGTGGCCGCCAAAATAATCGCCCGCCTCGAACACGGTGATGTCGGCATGGTCTTTCAGGGTGTGGGCCACGGCCAGGCCTGAAATGCCCGACCCCACGATGGCCAGTTTCATGCGTCGGCTCATGGCTTGGCTTTCAGGGCTTTGTCGATGGCCGAGAGCAGCGTTTTGCTGTCCGGGCCGGTCATGCTGCTGTACTGGTCAATGACTTTGCCGTCACGACCAATCAGGTATTTGTGAAAATTCCAACGAGGCTTCTGACCTGTTTGTGCGGTCAATTGTTTGTACAGCGGCGCAGCACCATCGCCCGTGACTTGGGTTTTGGTGAACATCGGAAACTTCACACCAAAGGTGCTTTCGCAAAAATCGGCAATGTCTTTGTTGCTGCCTTTTTCTTGCGCAAAGTCGTTGGACGGAAAGCCCAACACCACCAAGCCTTGGTCTTTGTATTGGGTGTTCAAAGCCTCCAAGCCTTTGTATTGCGAAGTGAAACCGCAAAAACTGGCGGTGTTGACCACCAACACCACCTTGCCAGCGTATTGACACAGCGACTGGGGTTTTTCGTCTTGCAACCGCTCAACGGTGTGGCTGAGGATGGCAGGGCAGGCCGCTGTTTTTGTGGCTGCTTGTGTCGCTGTTTGTGGGCTGGCCTGCGCTGCGTCCAGGCCCAAGCCCAGCACAGCGGCCAAAACGGCCATCAGCAGGCTGCCGCCCCATTGTTTTACCCAAGAGTGGTTCATTTGCACTTTGAAATCTATTTTGTGACTGGTTAGTTTAAACTTGTTTCTACAGCTTGTCACGCCAGCCCCGTTTTCATTGGAGAAGCGCATGCCCAAACCCTCCGGTTTTAAAGGGAACAAACAGGATTTACCGCAAAAACCCTGCGCGGTGTGTGGCCGCGCCATGAGCTGGCGCAAAAGCTGGGCCAAGAACTGGGACAGCGTGCTGTATTGCAGCGACCGCTGCCGCGCCGCCAAAGGCACGGCCCCAGCCAAGGCCTGAGGCGTCACCCGCTGAAACACGAGCGGCTCAAGCTGCCGCGCCATTCCACAAAAAGACACCGCATGACACGCCACCTGATTTTGGTGCTGGGCGACCAGCTGGGCTGGGACAACCCGGCTTTTGAAAACTTTGACCCAGCGCAAGACCGGCTTTTGATGATCGAGGCCGACAGCGAAGCGGACGAGGTCTGGAACCACCAGGCCCGCATCGCGCTGTTTTTGTCGGGCATGCGCCACTTTGCCAACGAGGCGCACCGCCGCCGCTGGCCCTGTACCTACCTGCGGCTGGACGACGACAACTTGCCCGCCGACTTCGCCGGACGGCTGATCGATGCGCTGCAAAGCCACACACCCAAGGCCCTGGTGGTGATGGAAACCGGGGCTTGGCGCATGGACAGTCTGATCGAAGCAGCGGCCGAACAAGCCCAGGTGCTGCTGCGCTGGGTGGGCGACACCCATTTCATGTGCAGCCGCGCCGAGTTTGCCCGTTGGGCCGGCGACAAAAAAGAGCTGCGCATGGAGTTCTTTTACCGCGAGATGCGCAAACGCCATGGCGTGCTGATGGAGGGCAAAGAGCCGATCGGGGGCCAATGGAATTTTGATGCCGAGAACCGAAAAGGCTTTGGCGCCAAAGGCCCCGGCACGGTGCCACCGCCGGCCCGCTTTGCCCCCGACCGCGTGACGCAAGACGTGATCGCGGTGGTGCGCCAACGCTTTGCAGGGCACCCCGGCACGCTGGACCACTTTGCCTGGCCCGTGACCCGTGAAGATGCCTTGGTGGCGCTGCAACACTTCATCGACCAACGCCTTGAAAATTTTGGGGCCTGGCAAGACGCCATGTGGACCACGCTGCCTTTTGGCTGGCACGCATTGGTGGGCAGCAGCCTGAACCTGCATTTGTTGAACCCACGCGAAGTGATCGCCGCCGCAGAACAGGCTTACCACGCACGCGGCCTGCCACTGGCCAGCGTGGAAGGCTTCATTCGCCAGGTGCTGGGCTGGCGCGAGTTCATTCGCGGCGTGTACTGGCTCGACATGCCACACATGGCCGACGCCAACCACTACGGCCACACACGCGACCTGCCGCATTGGTATTGGACGGGCGACACGCACATGGCCTGCATGCAAGCCACCATCGGCCAGACCCTGCAACACGGCTACGCGCACCACATCCAGCGGCTCATGGTCACCGGGCAATTTGCGGTGCTGGCCGGACTGTCACCGCAGCAGGTCAGCGCCTGGTACCGCGCCATGTATGTGGACGCGGTGGAATGGGTGGAAACACCCAACACGCTGGGCATGGCGCTGCACGCCAACGGCGGGCGTTTCACCAGCAAACCCTATGTGGCCAGCGGCCAATACATCAGCCGCATGAGCAACTACTGCAAAGGCTGCCGCTACCAGCCCGATGTGCGCACCGGACCCACCGCCTGCCCCATGACCACGCTGTACTGGGATTTTTTGATCCGCCATGAAAAGGACTTTTCAGGCAACCCCCGCACCGC
>JAGNWH010000134.1:0-4740 GCA_017986055.1 Limnohabitans sp.
GGTTTGCCGTTGGCCGTGGCGATCACTTTGCCGATCACCGCGCCTTTGGCCACAGGCGCTTGCAGGTCGGCAATCAGTTCCACCGTGGTTTGCACTGACTGGCCGCGCGGCACTGTCAGCATCCACGGTGCGCCCAGCACGGCGGGGGCGGTGTCGGCTTTGCCAAAGCCGACTTTGGCCGTGCCCACGACTGCACCAGGCTGGATGGGGGTGGTCTTTTCAAAGCTGCCAAAGCCCCAGCCCAGCAAGGTGCGCGATTGGTCTGCGCGTGCTTGGGGGCTGTGCGTGTTGAGGATGACGGTGATCAAGCGCATGTCGTTGCGCTTGGACGAGGTGACCAGGCAGTAGCCCGCTTCTGCGGTGTGGCCGGTTTTCAGGCCGTCCACGCTGGGGTCGGTGTAGAGCAGGGCGTTGCGGTTGCCTTGTTTGATGCCGTTGTATTTGAATTCGCGTTCGGCGTAGATGGGGTAGTACTCGGCACCGTCGCGGATGATGGCGCGGGCCAAGATGGCCAGATCTCGCGCAGACGATTTGTGTGCTGGGTCGGGCAGGCCGGTGGGGTTGACGAAGGTGGTGTGCGTCATGCCCAAGCGTTGGGCTTCGGCGTTCATGAGCTTGGCAAAGCCCGCCTCGGAGCCCGCCATGTGTTCGGCAATGGCCTTAGAGGCATCGTTGCCCGACTGGATGATGATGCCGCGCAAGATGTCGATGACCGTGGCCTGGCTGTTCAGGGGCAGGTACATGCACGACTCGGCGCTGGTGCCTCGGCACCAGGCGTTTTCGCTGACGGTGACCAGGTCGGTGGGCTTGAGTTTGCCCGAGCGCAGCGCTTGTTCGACGATGTAGCTGGTCATCATCTTGGTCAGCGATGCGGGGGGCAGTGCTTCGTTGGCATTGGCCGAGGCGAGCACTTGGCCGGAGTCGTAGTCCATCAGCAGCCAGGCTTTGGCGGGCAGCGCGGGGGCGTTGTCGGCCAATGCGGTGTCTGCGGCCAGTGGCGGCAGCGCGTTCACAGCAGCCGCAGCTTTTTTAGGAGGCGTGGCCTTTTTAGAGGGCACAGCCTTTTTGTGAGGCGCGGGCTTGGTGGCTTTGGGGCCAGCCGCAAAGGACGAGGCACTGGGCGCCAGAGCGCCTGCAGCGATGGCGAAGAGGACAGGAAGGAAATAGGAGATTTTGATTTGCATGGGGTTTATACCGACAGAGCGCCGATTGTCGCCGATGGGTGTTGCTGATTTACCAGGCGCTTTAGCCCTGCGCACCCATCAAATAGTCCACCTTGCCCACGTCCACGCCGTTGTGGCGGAGGATGGTGTAGGCCGTGGTGATGTGGAAGTACATGTTGGGCAGCATCCAGCCGGTCAGGTAGTCCTGACCTTTCAGGGTGCGGGTTTTGCCCGGACCTGCGGGGAAGGTGATCTCTTTGTCTTCGGTGCCGTCCAGCGCGGCAGCGGGCACGGTGGCTATGAAGGCCAGGGTTTTTTGGATGCGCTCTTGCAGTTGTGCCAAGGTGGTTTCGGTGTCATCAAACTTGGGCGCTTCGATGCCACTCAAACGGGCCACACCGTTTTTGACCGCATCGCAAGCGATCAGCACTTGGCGCGTGAACGGAAACATGTCCGGGGCCAGACGGTAGGTGGTCAGTGCCATGGGGTCGATCTTTTTGGTTTCGACGAACTGCTCGGCTTTGGCCAAGATGTGGCTCAGGTTGGTGAGCATGCGGGTGCAAACGGGCAAGCTGGCGCTGGACATGGAAAGGGTCATGAGGTGTCTCCGGATTGGAATCAATGAGGTTCGGGCGAAAGGCCCGAGCGCTCTTTTTGGTATTGGTCGTAAGGGGGCAGCTTGTTGTCAGGCGTGGTGCCGCTGCCCACGGATTTGGCTTTTTGCTGGGCACGGATTTCTTCGTACACGGCTTGCGTTGACACCAGACCACAACCAGACAGGGCCGTCAGCAGCGCCAATGCCAAGAGGGGCTTGCAGGTCGATGGCATGGGGACTCGAGACAGGTTGCAGCGCTCAGCTCTGACTGCGGCCATCAGCCGATTTCGGCGATCAGTTCGATCTCGACACAGGCACCCATCGGGATTTGTGCGACGCCAAAAGCGCTGCGGGCATGGGCGCCAGCTTGCGGGCCAAACACCTGGCCCAGCAGCTCGCTGCAGCCGTTGGTGACCAAGTGCTGCTCGGTGAAGTCGCCGGTCGAGTTGACCAGGCTCATCACTTTGACGATGCGTTTGACTTTGTTCAGGTCGCCGACGGCGGCGTGCAGCGTGCCCATCAGGTCAATCGCCACGGCGCGGGCGGCTTGTTGGCCTTCGGCGGTGCTGATGTCTTTGCCCAGTTGACCGGCCCAGACTTTGCCGTCTTTTTTGGCGATGTGGCCCGACAAAAAGACCAGATTGCCCGTTTGCACAAAGGGCACATACGCCGCTGCGGGGACAGCCACGGGAGGCAATTCGATGTTGAGGGATTTCAGGGTGTCGTAAACGCTCATGGTCGTGCTTTGTGTTGTGGGGATGGGTTCCTGCGTTCGCAGGAATGACAAATCAGCGGGAATTGTCGCTGAATTCAAGCGCTGAGGTGAGCCCGCATCGGCCAGTCCGAATCAGTGAGTCGCTGTTCGCCTTTGGGAAGCCCGCATGCGCGAGTCGGTGCTCATTCGTCCAGTGGTGCCACCGTCACGGCCACTTCGAGTGTGTGCGCCCCGCCGCCTTGCAGCACGCCGCGAAGAGGTGACACATCGGCAAAGTCGCGGCCCACGGCCAAGCGCACATAGTCTTCGCCGGGACTGGCCAAGCCGGTGCGGTCATTGGTCGGGTCCAGGTCCAGCCAGCCCTGGCAGGCGTGGCTGGCCAATTCGGGCAAATAGACCGAAGCCCAAGCGTGCGAGGCGTCGCTGCCCACCAAGCGAGGTTGGCCTGGTGGAGGCTGGGTCAGCAGGTAGCCGCTCACGTAGCGGGCGGGCAAGCCCAGCGAGCGCAGGCAGGCCAACATGATGTGGGCAAAGTCCTGGCACACGCCGCGCTTTTCGGCCAGCGCTTCGAGCGCCGGGGTGTTGATGTCGGTGCTTTCCGATTCGTAGCGGAAGTCGCGGTGCATGCGTGCCGTGAGTTCTTGGGCGGCTTGCACCAAGGAGCGGCCGGGCGTGAAGCTGCTTTGCGCGTAGGCCAAAAACGCTTCGTGTACCGGCGCATGGTGCGAGCCGAAGACAAAACCGCTGTGCACATCGCCCGGTTGCCCGCCCCGGTAGCGGAAATGCTCGCGCACCGATTCCCAGCTTTGGCGGGTGTTCGTGGCGCTGGTGGTGCCCGTGGCGATGGCCGAGGTGATGATTTCGCTGTGCGCCCGAACCATGAGGCCATCGTGCGGCTTGGTCAGCGCCCAATACGAGCGGTGGTTCAAAAAAGCGTCGATGTTGTGTTGCACCGTGGCCGCTGGCTCTACCTGCATCCAGTGGCTGATGACTTTTTGGCAAGGGGTGTCAGCCGGTTGCAGGTGGGCCACATGCTGCGCGGTTTGCACCTGCGGGCTGTAGTGGTAGCGGGTTTCGTGGGTGATGGCCAGGCGCATGGTGGGTCAGTCGGTTCAAGCGCCAACGCTGTAGCGGGCTTCGCCGCTGTGCGTGAAAAACAGGCCGCACAGCTGGTCTGACACATCGCGGGCTGCCGTTTGGCAATGCGCCAGTGCGGTGTGCAGCGGCAAAGGGCTGTCGGCTTGGATGGGTTGACGGCTCGCCAGGCTGGTCAGCGGCCACAACGCCTCGGGTGTCAGCTCGATCAGGTGCGGCACCAGCTCAGCCAGTGGCAAAGTGGCACCGTCGGCCAGCTGGCCCATGCGCCGCAAGCGTGAGCGCAGGGTGTGCGCCACCCAGCCGAGGGATCGGGGGTTGTCGGAGTTGGTGACCAACAAATCCATCAAGGCCTGGGGCGTGCGGCTTTGCTGGTACTGGGCATGGAAGCTGATGGTGCTGTCAAACAGGTCGAGCACGGCGTCAAACCCGGCTTGCTCGCCGATCAGGCCCAGTTGGACAGCCTCGCTCAAGGCGCTGGACAAAAATTCCAGCCGTTCGATGTGGCGGCCAATTGAGAGCAAACGCCAGCCGTCGTCGCGGCTCATGCGGTCGGTTTGCGCCCCGGTCAGGGCGGCCAGCATCTGGCTGGTGTCGGCCAGCAGGCGCTGCACTGCCACGGTGTCGGGCGTGCTTGGGGCGCTGGACTCGGCGTCCGTGCGGTCTTGGGCAGGCTTGAAAAAACGCGATTCGGCTTGTTCGAGCAAGCGCCAGTGTTCGGGCGACAGGCGTTCGCGCACCGACGCAGCTGCCAGCCGCACCGCACGCAAATTGAAGCCGACGCTGGTGGCCAGTTCTTTGTCCCACAAGCCCGCGATCAATGAGCGCTCAAACACCCGGTGTGCTTGTGATGCGGCAGGCACGCCTGCCCGCACCAGACCATGGCGCGTGGCCATGCGGGTGATGAAGTTCAGCAGGCAAGGCAGGTTCTGGTTTTCGCTGCCCAAAATTTCCAGGCTCAATCGCACCAGGCGCATGGTGTTTTCGGTGCGCTCGGTGTAGCGGCCCATCCAGAACAGGTTTTCTGCTGCGCGGCTGGTCACCAGCCGCTGGCGCTGCGACGACGTGTCGCCCGTCAAAGGGCTTTGGCTGGGGGATGGGGGCGGGCTTGTCGACTGAGATTGAGACTGGTTTTGTGATTGAGACTGACTTTGTGACTGTGACTGTGACTG
>JAGNWH010000046.1:0-15561 GCA_017986055.1 Limnohabitans sp.
CCCGTCGTGCAGCCAGCAGGCGGCGCGGTTGACCCCGGTGTTGACCAACTCGGGCCGGTCTTGGCGGCAGCGGTCAAAGGCTTTGGGGCAGCGTGGGTTGAAGGCGCAGCCTTGGGGGATGGCGTTCAGGCGCGGCATGGCCCCATCGATCTGGTTCAGCCGTTCACGGTCACTGTCCATGTCGGGGATAGAGGCCATCAGGCCTGCGGTGTAAGGGTGGGCCGGGTGGTTGATGACTTGATGCACCGGGCCGATTTCGGCCACACGCCCGGCGTACAACACGGCCACACGGTCACAGGTTTCGGCGATCACGCCCATGTCGTGCGTGATCAGCATGACCGCAGCGCCACGGTCTTTGCAGACCTTTTTGAGCAAGCTGATGATCTGCGCCTGAATGGACACATCCAGCGCCGTGGTGGGCTCGTCGGCCACGATCAACTGAGGCTCGGCAGCCAAGGCCAGTGCGATCACCACGCGCTGACGCATGCCGCCTGAAAACTGGTGTGGGTAGTGGTCGATGCGCTCTTCGGCGGCAGAAATGCCGGTGTCCTTGAGCAACTGAACAGCGCGTTGGCGGGCCTCTTGGGGCGTCACTGGCAGGTGGGCCAAAATCGTCTCGGTCAGCTGCCGACCGATGGTGTACAGCGGGTTGAGCGAGGTCAATGGGTCCTGAAAAATCGCCCCAATCTTGCGGCCCCGAATGTGGCGCATCTGGTCGGCGTTCAGGTGGTCTATGCGTTGGCCTTCCAGCAAAATCTGGCCACTCGCCACACGGCCTGGCGGCTCCAGCAGGCCAATGATGGCGGCCCCGGTCAGCGACTTGCCGGCACCCGACTCGCCCACCACACCCAAGATTTCGCCGGGTGCGATGTCGAAAGAAATGTCGTCCAGCGCACGCAGCGTGCCGTGGCGGCTGGGGAATTCCACCACCAGGTTTTTGACTTGTAAAAGACTCATCGCAATCTCGGGTTCAGCGCGTCGCGCAACCAGTCACCCAGCAAGTTGACCGACAGGGCGATCAGCACCAGCATCAGCCCCGGAAAAATCGTGATCCACCATTCGCCAGAGAACAAATAGTCGTTGCCCACGCGAATCAGCGTGCCCAGCGAGGGCGATGTGGGCGGCGCACCCACACCCAAAAACGACAACGTGGCCTCGGTGATGATGGCCGTGGCCACCTGGATGGTGGCCAGCACCATGACTGGGCCCATGACGTTGGGCAGCACATGCTTGAACATGATGCGCAAAGGGGCCACGCCCGTTACCCGGGCGGCCTGCACGTACTCTTTGTTGCGCTCGACCAAGGTGGTGCCGCGCACCGTGCGGGCGTATTGCACCCAGCCCGTGAGTGAGATCGAGATGATCAACACGCCAAATGCCAAGGATTCGTGCGCGTTAGGAAACAAGGCACGCCCCACGCCCGCGATCAACAAGGCCACCAAAATGGCTGGAAACGACAGCATCACATCGCAAAGACGCATCAGCAAAGCGTCAACCCAACCACCGCGAAAGCCTGCCAACAAGCCCATGCCCACACCCACCACCACCGACAGAATCACAGAAGCGATGCCCACCACCAGCGAAATGCGCGAACCGTAGATCAGGGCCGACAAGATGTCGCGCCCCTGGTCATCGGTGCCGAGCAAAAACTTGGTGGTACCGCCCTCCATCCACGATGGCGGCAAGCGAGCGTCGCTCAGCTCCAGCGTGGCCAGATCAAACGGGTTGGTGGGCGAGACCCACCCGGCAAAGACCGAACAAAAAAGGCAAACGAAGGCGATGCCAGCCGCCACCATCGCCGTGGGCGATTGGCGAAAGCTGTAACCGACGTCGCTGTTCAGCCAGCGTTTCAATGCGTTCATGGCTTATTTGACCGTGATGGACTTGAAAGGCATGTAGTTGTCACCGCGTTGCACCAGCGTGACCTTTTTGCTGGTACCCCAGGCCAAGGCTTGCTGGTGCAAAGGCAGATGACCGATGTCAGCACTGTGCAGTTCGAACACTTCGCGGATCATGGCGTTGCGCTTGGCCTGATCGGTCTCGCTTTGGATCTTCACGGTGAGCTCATCCACCTTGGGGTTGCAATAAGCACCCAGGTTGAACTGGCCTGTGCCTTTGTCGTCCACACAACGCATCAGCGCATTCAGGGCGTTGTGCGCGTCGTAGGTGCTGGGCGTCCAGCCCAGCAAATAGAAGCTGGTGTCGCGACGCAAGATTTTGGGGAAATAAGTGCCCTTGGTCTCGGCCTTCAGATTGATCTTGATGCCCACGCGTGCCAAATTGGCGGCCACGGCTTCGCAGATCTGGCCGTCGTTCACATAGCGGTCGTTGGGGCAGTTCATGTCCACCGAAAAGCCTGTGGGGTAGCCCGCTTCAGTCAGCAATTTTTTAGACGCTTCGGGGTCAAAGGGCAGGCGCTTGTTCAGGTCAGGGTTGTAGCCGTTGATGCCGGGGCCCACCATCAGGGCGGAGTTGTTGGAGGCACCGCGCATCACCGTGCGCTTGATGCCTTCCATGTCAATGGCCTGGTAAAAAGCCTGGCGCACGCGCTTGTCCTTGAAGGGGTTTTTGCCCTTCACGCTGGAATACAGCAACTCATCGCGCTTTTGGTCCATGCCCAAAAAGATGGTGCGCAGTTCTGGGGCCACCAGGGCGCGTGTGTTGGCACCCGCATTGATGCGGGGCACGTCTTGCACGGGCACGGGTTCCATGACGTCGATCTCGCCCGACAGCAACGCCGCCACGCGGGTCGGGTCGTTGGCGATGACAGAAAAGATCACCTCATCCACGTTGCCATCGATCTTGCCCCAGTAGTTGCCGTTGCGCACGAAGGTGGTGCGCACGTTGGGCTGACGCTCACGCAGGCGGTAAGGGCCTGTGCCGTTGGCACGGAAGGAGGCCGCGTTTTCGATGCCCTTGCGGCGGTCCACCGGGCGGGTTGCCTGGTTTTCCTCACACCACTTCTTGCTCATGATGTAGACGGTCGACAAGACGTTGGGCAGGATCGGGAACGGTGCCTTGGTTTCGATCTCGATGGTGTGGCTGCCCAACTTGCGCACTTCCTTGATGTCGTTGGTGTTGCTGCGCATGTCAGAGCCTTCGCCTGCAGCACGGTTCAACGAGAACACCACATCATCGGCGGTGAAAGGCGTGTCGTCATGAAAGCGCACGTTGTTGCGCAGCTCAAAGCGCCACACCGTAGGCGACGTCTGCTTCCACGAAGACGCCAGGCCCGGTTCAAACTTCAGGTCCTTGCTCACACCCACCAGCGACTCGTACACGTTGTTGGTCACGCTCAGCTGCAACGATTCGTTGAGCGAGTGCGGATCCATTGACAAGGCATCACCCTGGTTGGCAATGCGCACAGTGGCGGCATGTGCCACGCCCAGTGACATGGCTGACACCAGTGCAGCGGCCAACAAAGAACGGGAGAGTTTGGAAGTGCGCATGAAAGACTCCTGGGGTTGAATGTGATCGGGCATCAAGGCTGAACGGCCTTGTCCAAAGGCAAGGCCTGCTCTACCAAACTGGCATGCAGTGCAGCGCCCAAGGGCAAAATTTCGTCGTTGAAGTCGTAGCGGCTGTTGTGCAGCGGGTGTGGGCCGGGGCCATGCGGCAAGCCTTGGCCTATGCGAATGTAAGCACCGGGTTTGGCTTGCAGCATGAAAGAAAAATCTTCACCGCCCATGCTGGGCAGCATGTTGCGCCAGACCTTGTCTTCGCCCACCAGGCTTGCAGCCACATCGCAGGCAAATTGCGCTTCGGGCAAGGTGTTCACCGTGGCGGGGTACACGCGCTCATAGGTCAATTCGGCCGAGGCACCAAAGCCCTGGGCAATGCCGGTGCACAAAGAACGCAAACGGTCTTCGATCTGGTCTTGCACGCTTTCGCTGTAGGTGCGCACCGTGCCGACCAAAGTCACCTCACCGGGAATCACGCTCATGGCACCGGGGTTGCCGCCTTGCATCGAGCAGATGCTGACCACCGCTTGGTCAAATGCCGAAAGGTTGCGCGACACCACGCTTTGCGCAGCGGTGATGATGTGGCCCGCCACCAGCACCGGGTCCACGCCTTGGTGCGGGCGAGCGCCATGGCCCCCTTTGCCGCGAATCAGGATCTCGATCCTGTCGACCGCCGCCTGCATGGGGCCGGGCGTGATGCCGATCACCCCCAAAGGGGTCTCGGGCGAGTTGTGTTGGGCATAGACCTGCTCGCACGGAAAGCGCTCAAACAAACCGTCTTCCATCATGGCGCGGGCACCGGCATAGCCTTCTTCGCCGGGCTGAAAAATCAGCACGGCAGTGCCATCAAAGCGACGGGTTTCGGCCAGATAGCGTGCCGCACCCATCAGCATGGCGGTGTGGCCGTCGTGTCCACAGCCGTGCATCAGGCCGGGCGTGGATGATTTCCAGGTGCACTCGTTGAACTCGGTCAGGGGCAAGGCATCCATGTCGGCACGCAGCCCAATCATGCGGCCCGGGTGACTGGCTGAGCGGCCTTGGCCGTGCACCAAAGCCACCACGCCGGTTTTTCCGATGCCGGTGTGAATGCTGTCCACGCCGCAAACCTTGAGCATTTCGGCCACGCGGGCCGAGGTGTAGACCTCTTCAAAGCCCAGTTCGGGGTGGGCATGCAGGTCACGCCGAAAAGCCGTGAGCTCGGGGTGGAACTGCGCGATGCGCGCAAACGCGGCACCACGCCCCAGTACCGATTGCAAAGAAGCGCCCATGTTCAGTGTCCCCCCGGCTTGCCCACGCGCAGGCGCGGATCGACCACAAAATAAAGCAAATCAACCACCAGGTTGATGACCACAAAGATCAAGGCAATCAGGCACAAATACGCCGCCATGACCGGGATGTCGGCAAAGGTCACCGCTTGAATGAACAGCAGGCCCATGCCGGGCCACTGAAAGACCGTCTCGGTGATGATGGCAAACGCGATCAAACCACCCAGCTGCAAGCCCGTGATGGTGAGCACCGGCACCAAGGTGTTTTTGAGCGCGTGGCCAAAATGAATGGCGCGATTGGACAAGCCCCGGGCGCGGGCAAATTTGATGTAGTCGGTGCGCAGCACCTCCAGCATCTCGGCGCGCACCAAACGCATGATCAAGGTCAGCTGGAAAATCGCCAGCGTGACCGCGGGCAGCACGATGTGGTGCCAGCCCTTGGCCGTCATCAAGCCGCTCGACCACCAGCCCATTTGCACCACTTCGCCACGGCCAAAGCTGGGGAACCAGCCCAGCATCACAGCAAAAACCAAGATCAGCAAAATGCCAATCAGGAATGTGGGCAGCGACACCCCAAGCAGCGACACCGTCATGATGAGTTGGCTGATCCAGGTACCACGGCGCAGCGCCGCATAAACCCCCATGGGCACCCCGATGGCCAACGCCAAGGTGGCGGCCACCAGCGCCAGCTCTAAGGTGGCGGGCAAGCGCTCGGCGATCAGGCGCGAGACCTTGGCGCCTTGGCGCAAGCTGAGTCCAAACTCGCCTTGCACCGCGTTGGACAAGAAGTGCCAGAACTGCACAAAGAATGGCTGATCAAGGCCCAAGCCTTGACGCAACTCCTTGATTTGATCGGGTGTGGCGTCTTGCCCCAGCAAAAACACCACCGGGTCACCGACATACTGGAACAGCAAAAACGCGATGAAAGCGACCGTGACCATGACGACCACGGCCTGAATCAGCCGCTGCAAAATAAAGGCCAGCATCAATTGACCTTGATCAGTGTCCAATCGAGGCGGTTGTCAGCGCGGTGCACCACATCGACGTTTTTCTTCATGGCCCAGGGGATGACCTGGTTGTGCAGTGGGATGTGCGCCACGGTGTCGTTTTGCAATTGCAGGCCTTCGGTCAGCAGACGGTTGCGCACGGGCAAATCGGTCTCGGTCTTGATGCGGTCCACCACATAGTCCATGCGCTGGTTGCTGTAGCGTCCCACGTTGTAGTTGCCATCGCCACCCGCACCCACAGTGCGCACCAAGGATTGCAGGCTGTACAAACCGTCAAAGGTTGGCACACCCCAGCCGAGCATGTAAATACTGGCTTCGTAGCGCTGGATCATCGGGAAGTAAGTCACCAAAGGCATGGTGCGCAGCTTGGCCTTCACCCCCACCTTGGCCCACATGGCGGTGATGGCCTGGCAAATTTCTTCGTCGTTGATATAACGGTTGTTGGGGCAGGCAAAGTCCACTTCAAAACCTTGTGGATAACCCGCTTCGGTCAGCAGCTTTTTGGCATCGTCTTGCGAATAGGGAAAGCGCTTGTGCGTGGCTTCTGTCCAGCCATTGACCTGGGGCGACACCAGCGCCCCCGTGGTTTGCGACAAACCGCGCATGGTCACGCGGTGAATCGTTTCGATGTCGATCGCTTGGTAAAGCGCTTTGCGCACCTTCACATCCTTGAGCGGGTTCTTGCCCTTGACGTTGGAGCCAGGGAGTTCGGCCCGGTTTTGGTCCATGCCCAAAAAGATGGTGCGGTTTTCAACCCCGTCGATCACCTTCAGGTTGGCGTTGCTGCGCATGCGGCCCAGGTCTTGCGGGCTGGGGTCCAGCACAAAATCAATTTCGCCGGACAACAAGGCCGCAGCGCGTGTGGCTTCGTTCTTGATGGGGGTGTAAATGACCTCGGTCACGTTGGTGGGGACCTCAGTCCAGCCCCACCAGTTGGGGTTTTTGACCAGCACCAGCTTTTGATCGGGCTGCCATTCTTTGACCATGTAAGCGCCACTGCCCATGGCGTTGCGGTGGGCAAAGTTTTCGTCTTTCGACTTGGAATCTTTGGGCTCAACCGACTTGTTCTTTTCGGCCCAGGCTTTGCTCATGATGCGCAGCTCGGTCAGCTGGTTCAGCAGCACTGGGTTGGGGCCACTCAAAATGATGTCCACCGTGTTGGCATCGACCTTGACGATGCGGCTAAAGCCTTGGGTGTACACGTTGAAGTTGGAGGTCTTGGCGCGTGCGCGATCCAGTGAAAACACCACATCGTCGGCCGTCAAGGGCGAACCATCGCTGAACTTCACGCCCTTGCGCAAATTGAAGCGGTACTGGGTGGCCGACATCTCTTTCCAAGCGGTGGCCAGCTTGGGCTCGACCTTGAAGGTGTTGCTGTTGTAGTAAACCAGAGAGTCAAAAATAGCCGCATGCACGCCATTGCCCAGGGCGTTGTTTTGCGAGTGGATGTCGAGCGTGGGAATGTCACTGGCGCTGGACCATTTGAAGGGCTTGGCCTGCACAGCGGCAGCGCCCATCAGGCCAGCCAAACCCAAAGACAGCACCAATGTGGTGGTGCGGACAGACAAACTTGCGGCATTTTTCATCAAAGTCACCTTGATCTTGGAATGAGGGATTCAGAGATGAACAATATGCAACATTCAGGCCCGCATCAGAGAGAGGGAAATCCCCCAAATCAGGTGTCGCGCACAAGACTGGTGCGCGCCTCAATCAAACCGAATGTCGCCGTACCAGGCCCGCACGTTGCTGCGGGTGTTGTCACTGTCGGTCATGATGGCCACGCCCACCAAAGCGCCGGGCGCTTCGCCAAAAGCCTTTTCATAATCAGCCCGCACATCGCGCTCGTAGCGACGCCACTGCATCAAGTGCCCAGGCCCCGACTCCACCACCATTTTCCGCACACGGTCCGTGCGCGGGTTGACGATGACCGAATCTACCGGGCGGTGGTTGGACCACACGTACATCAAAGTGGCGTAGGGCAAAGGCTCTCCGGTCAACGCTTCGGTCAGGTCGCTGAGCATCGCGTTTTTGGCTGACAAACGGCTGCGGTCGCCTTCAAAGGCCAAGATCAAACGCACCGGCGAATCACCACGGTCGCGTTCAGCCATGTCGGCCTCCACCATGAGGTTCTCCACTTGCCATTCAAATTGCAGCCGCCCCAACTTCTCGGGTGCCACGTTGACGCGCTGTCGCAGCAAACTGGCCGACGATTGCGCATGGGCTTGCAGGGCGTGGCGATGGCCCTGCTTTTCCAGTTTGAATGCGGTGCGCAACTTGCCGGGCAAAGACACGGCCTCCCATTGCGCTTTGTCTTGAGGGCGAAAATGCAAGCCACCTGCCACAGAAACCGAAGCCCCCACCACAGACTTTTGTTCACTCACGCCATGGCTGGCGCATCCGCTCAGAACAGCAAGGCACAGCACGCCTATAGCGCTCCAGCCCCATGACCCAGTGAAAACCATGAATGCCCTTTCAACACCGATGCAAGACAATCGTGCTTGCACACAACCGTTCATTCTGATTCATTTTTTGATTTATTCATTCTGGAAGTATCGCCATGTTCAACCGCCGCCAGTTGCTCCAATCCTTGGCTCTGAGCACATTGCCCGCTGGCTGGGCGCACGCCCAATCGGTGTTCCCTTCCAAGCCACTCAAAATCGTGGTGCCCTTTGGTGCAGGCGGCGTGGCCGATCTGACGGCACGTGCCGTGGCCCAAAAACTGTCTGAAAATTTAGGGCAGCCGGTCATCATCGACAACCGCCCGGGCGCTGGCGGCATCGTGGCGGGCGAACTGGTGGCCAAAGCCGCGCCCGACGGCCACACCTTGCTGCTGATGTCCAACGGCACGGCCGTGAGTGCCGGTTTGTTCAAGGCCCTGCCCTTCAACCCACGCAGCGACTTTGCGCCTGTTTCCTTGTTGGGCTTGTTCGACATCGCCATCGTGGTGCCTGAGTCGTCACCGCACAAAACCCTGGCCGAGTTGGTCAGCTTCGGGCGTGCCAACCCGGGCAAGCTCAACATCGGCACCATCAACATCGGCAGCACCCAACACCTGGCGGCTGAGCTGTTCAGGTCGCAGGCCAATTTGATCAGCCAGATCATTCCCTACAACGGCACGCCAGCGGTGATCAACGCCTTGCGCGGCGGCCAAGTGGATGCGGTGGTGGAAATTCTGGGACCACTCAAACCGCAGATCAGCGCCAAAGCCGTGCGCTTGCTCGGTGTCATGGGCGCAAGCCGCCCGAAAGACCAGCCGCAAGTGCCGGTGGTGCGAGAGCTGCCGGGCCTGAGCAACTTCAACGTGTCATCCTGGAATGCCTTGGCAGCGCCCGCCAAAACGCCCAAAGCCGTGGTCGATCGCCTGAGCGCCGAAGTGGCCAAAGTGCTGTCAGAACCCGAGATGGTGCAGCGCCTGGCCGGCTTCAACGTCGAAGCCAAAGCCAGCACGCCGGCGCAATTGGCGCAGTTGCTGGACAGCGACATCAAGCGCTGGGGCGATGTGATTCAAAAGGCCGGGATACCGCAGCAGTGAGGTTCACACGGCTGAAGACTCAGTCGTCCAAGCCGCCCACCGCAAGCACATCCCAGCAAGCCCCCATGGTGTGATAGTCCACCTTGCCTGCGGGTGATTTGGTGTTTTCAAGCTTGCGGCCATCGGCACCCAAAATACGGAACCATGCACCGTATTGATGGTCCACCATGTGCAACCAACTCCAGTGCCAAAGCGCTTGGTATTGCTTCAAAAATTCAGCCTCACCCGTGTGCCGCCACAAGCGCCAAGCGCTGGCGAATGACTCTGCCTGGACCCAAAAATATTTGTCGGTATCACAGGGCGATCTGTCAGGCGCGAAACCATAAATCAGCCCACCATGTTGCGCATCCCAGCCATGACGGTAGGCCTCTCGCTGCAAATGGACCGCCCGATCTACCCAACGGTTTTGTGGGCGGTGCTGATGGGCCATCATGAGCAATTTGGCCCACTCGGTTTGATGTCCTGTCTGGAACCCCCAAGGTTTGAAAATATTGCCCGGATTGTTTTTGTTGTAGTCCCAATCGATGGACCAATCAGCTTGATAGTGCTCCCAGACCAAGCCTCCTGCGGTGTCTGCGAGATCAAAAGCAAAGCGCTCAATCAACACTTCGGCCCGATCGAGGTACCTGACTTCTCCCGTGAACTCGTACGCAGCCAGACAAGCTTCGCACATGTGCATGTTGGCGTTTTGACCTCGGTAATCCAGCAATCGACCGTCGGGCGTGATCTCGTCGGCATAAGCGCCATCGGCGGCACTGAAAAACGCATCGTTCATGCGTGCAAATGCGGCTTCCACATCCTGGCGCGTGGCGCATCCCACGCTGAAAGCATGGGCTTGTGCCAGCAACACAAAAGCTTGTCCATAGGCCATGACCGTGGCGTCTTCAATTTGTCCATGGTCGACCGTCCAGGCATACAAACCATCTGATCGGCGAAACGCCTCCAAATGGGCGATGCCATGACGTGCCCAGTCGGCGACGGTATCGAGCCCACTGTGACGCTTGGCCATCGCGCCATTGAACACAAACCGGGTGGCGCTCACCAAATGGCGGTGCGTGGTGTTGTAGACCGTCCCATCGTCTAGGAAATAATGAAAAAATCCACCCTCGGGATCCACCGCTCTCGGCGCGTAAAAGTGCAAGGTGTCAGCGATGTGCTGTTCTAAAAAATGACGGCTTTGAAAATTCACGACAAGCATCTCCTTTCAACTCAGTGGGCAACAGGTGCATCAGACGAGCGAGGCACCAACACAACGGGCTCCAGATAGTGAAGAGACTCAGGCGATTCACCCGCCAAAACCGAAAGCAAGACCTGGCCTAAATGTTGACCATTTTCGAAAATACGGTGCTCAATGGTCGACAGCGGCGGGTTGCTGTAGCGTCCGGCATCGCTGTTGCCATAGCCCATGATCGAGATATCCGAGCCCACACGCAGCCCGATGGCACGGCATGCGGCCATGGCGCCGATGGCCATGGCATCGGTCGCACACAACAAGGCAGTCGGGCGGTCTTCTAACGCCAACAAATGCTGCGCCATGGAAAACCCACCTGTTTCAGACAAGTGACCTTGCACGATCAAGCGCTCATCCACCTTTAAATTGGCCTCTTTCAAAGCGTTCAAATAGCCTTGCTGACGCAACTGGGCAAACGTGTATTCGGCAGGTCCGTTGAGCAAAGCAATTCTTTGATGACCGAATGCAATTTGGCGTTGCGCCGCCATGAAAAAGGCCATTTCATTGTCTGTATCCACCCAGGCGTGGCCCGTGCTGTCGGCACATCGCCCATAGGTCACAAAGGGCTTTTCGTGTTCAAACATCAAGCCGACACGCTGATCAACCAAGCGGGTTCGCACAATGACAAAGGCATCAAACCAGCCACTGCGAATGAAATTTTCGTAAACACCACGCTCTTGTTCGGGTGTTGAGATGGCCGAAGTCGTGGCCATCAAGCTGTACCCAGCGGGCTCTAAAACGCTGGAAGTGCCGCCCAGCAAACTGGAGTACATCGAGTCAATGAACTGGCCACCTTCTTGCGATGTCGGCAACACCACGCCAATCGCACCGGACTTTCCCGATTTGAGTCTTCTTGCACCCGGATGCGGTTTGTACCCCAATGCCTGAGCACGCTCCATGACTCTGAGTCGCGTGGATTCAGCCACATCGGTATAGCCATTTAAGGCACGGGAGACGGTCGAAACCGACAGTCCAAGATCTTGAGCCAGGTGAACAATCGACATGGGACAGATATTAACCAGTCACCGACGCTGTCAGGCGGTGAGCAGTGCTTGTGAAGCGTCCATGTTCAAGAATTCAATCACCATCGCAGCAGTCCATGTGAATGTGCCGCCGCCCAAGGCCTCACCTGTCATGGGGTGGTAGTACTCGGAACATCCGCTTTTTTGAATGCACTGAAGGCTCGCTTGCACCACACGATGGGCCAACTCGGTTTCGCCACATTGGCGCAGGCCCGTGATGAGCAGGAAATTGACAATCAGCCAAGATGGGCCGCGCCAGTAACGTTTGCCATCAAAACGCATGTCCAAAGGGTCCATGCTGCAAACACCAAACGGTGCCTTGTCCAGCCAATCGGTCAATCGGATACTCAAGTCGGCCACGTGTTCGTGCCCTTGCGGCAACACCAGCAAAGGCAACAAGCCCCCCACACTGGCGCTGTTGACACGTTGGCCTGTCCGTCGATTCAGACACGCATATTGCTTTAAATCGCCGTGCCACAAAGTGTCCATGGCCCCAATGGACCGGGCCGCACGTTCGCTCAGTCTGTGGGCCAGCGCCGAATCCCCCAGCTGGTCTGCCAGGCGCGACAGCGCCAACTCAGAGTGAATCAAGATCGCATTGAACCCAGGGTCGACCACCTGAAAGGGGGAGGCATCGTGCAAGAGCGTGTTGTCCCACTTCAAGGCGCGAAAGCATTCAAGCAAGGCCACATAGCGGTCGTATTCAAATGCGGTGGGTCGTTGACTGGCATCGACGTGCGTGATGTCTTTGCGCTGGTAAGGTGAGATGCCCTCTGTGGGCACTTGGGCCAAGGCATCGTCCCAATCGCAAGAATTGTCACGACCCGATTCCCAAGGGTGCAAAAGCGCGACAACCCCTGTGCCTTGGGGATCACGACAACGGTAAAACCAGTCATGCCAACGTGCAGCGGCCTGAACCAGGCTGCGGCAACGCGATTCGCTCCGATGGTCCGGGTCTTCACGCAAAAAGAGTTGCTCCAGCACCATGCCCAAAACAGGCGGCTGGGTGATGCCCGACGTGGGGGTGGGTCGACCGGTCTGCCACACATCCGGACCGGGGAAGTAACCTTCATCGCGTTCGTGGAAAACAATGTGCGGCACCATGCCATCAGGCCACTGGTGGGCCATCAAGGTCTCTACTTCGGTCCAAGCACGATCAGGGCTTAGCCTGAACTGACCCAGTGCCGTCAAACACGAGTCCCAATTCCATTGAAAAGGATACAAGCCATGTGTCGGAACGGTGTAATGGCCCTTGTCGTTGAGTCGCAAAATGCGCTCGGCTTCTTGCAGCATGTCTTCGGTGTTCATGGCTTCTCTATCAAACAATGACCAAACGTCCGCCAGCGTCATACCAGCGGATGCGGGTTAAATCAGGTTGCAAGTGCAATACCTGCTTGGGGGACAGTGCCATGTCGGATGGCAAAGCAGCCCGAAAGACGCCCTGCGCCTGCAATGCGGTGACCAATGTATGGGCACCCAATGGCTCAATGACATCGGCCTGCAACTTCAGCCCCTCATCTGCCGGGTGCAAATCTTCGGGCCTGACACCCAGCGTGAGCGCTGCATGCCCAGTGGGCCCGCTCAAACGCATGCCTGCCACTTCATAAACCCCATCTTGCACAGCCTGCGCAGGTAGAAAGTTCATGGGCGGGTTGCCAATAAAGCCCGCCACAAAAGTGGTGGCCGGATTGCGGTAAATCTCGATGGGCGTGTCGCACTGAACAATCACCCCCTGGTCCATGATGGCGATCCGATCGGCCAGACTCATGGCTTCGACTTGGTCGTGCGTCACATAAATGGTGCTGGCTTGACTCTTGGCCAAAATAGTCTTGAGCTCGGCGCGCATTTCCAATCGAAGCAAAGCGTCCAGGTTGGACAGCGGTTCGTCCATCAGGATGACTTTGGGCTCTACCGCCAATGCACGCGCCAGGGCCACACGCTGACGCTGTCCGCCAGAAAGCTGCCCTGAATACCGGTGCAGCAACACTTCCAGGTGCACCAACTCGGCGACTTCCTGGACCTTTTTCTCAACCCAGGCCTGTGGTTTTTTTTGCATGCGCAAACCAAATGCGATGTTTTCAAAAACCGTCAAGTGTGGAAATACAGCGTAGTTTTGAAACACCATGGACAGACCGCGGTCCCTGGGTGCCAAATTGTCAATGCGGTTCTCGCCGACATGAATATGACCGCCATCCGCAGTCTCCAAACCGGCCATGATGCGCAGCAAAGTGGATTTGCCGCAGCCAGATGCACCCAGTAAAACCAAGAATTCTTGGTCAGCGATTTGCAGATCAATGCCTTTGAGAGCACGGAACTCACCAAAGGATTTTTCGATATTTTGTATTTGAATCTGAGCCATTTTGTTCATCGATTGGAAATGCCCCACATCGCAAACATGTGTTTGCGAATCAGGAACATGAAAACAGCTGCCGGCAAAACCAGCAGGGCACCACCCGCAAACTTCAAATGCAAAGGCGCATAGTCCAAACTTTGCAGCAAGAGGGCCGTGAGTGTTCTGTTTTGCACGGTCAAGACCGAAGCAGCGAACACCTCATTCCAGGAAATAATGAAAGCAAAAACCGCCGAAGCCACCATGCCGGGCAAGGCCAAAGGCAGCACCACACGTGTGAATGCCTGCAGTTTGTTGCAGCCAAAAACCCATGCGGCTTCTTCCAGTTCAACCGGAATGCCTGAGAACAAGGAATAGGTGATCAACACAGAGAACGGCAAGGCCAGCATGGTGTGAACCAAGGCCAAACCCATCAATGAGTCGTCGATGCCCAGCCGAATGAAATAAACCGTCAATGGCAAAGCCAGCAGTGGCAACGGAAACGCACGCGTCAACATGATGAGCATGCGAAAACCACCCTTGCCCTTGAATTCATAGCGCGCCAAAGCGTAGCCCGCTGGCGCACCCAAAGCGATGGCACCCACCATGGTCATCACGGCCACCGCCAAAGAATTCAGCAAGGATTTCAAAACGCCTTCGTAGGCCAGCAAGTATTGGATGCTGCCCATGTCTACGGCGGGAATCCATTTTTTGGGGAATGCATTGACAGCCTCTGGCGTCGACAAGGCATTGGCGATCAAAAAATAGATCGGCAGAACAACCCACAAGCAGACCAGGCTGGCCCCCGTCACCAAGATCAACCGGGTACGGCGCTGTCTTTGCGCCAGCGTAAGCACTGAACGGTTCATGTCGAGGCTCCTGGCGGCGTGCGCAAGACACGCAGATAAATGAGGGTGGACACGATGGACACGCCCAAAATGACCATGGCCATGGCTGCCGCAACAGGACCATCTTGCAAATTGAATTGCCAGTTGTAGGTCTCACTCATCAAGACCGGGAACTTGGTGCCCGACAAAGCAGCCACCACCGCAAACACCTCAAAAGCCAAGATGGTTCGCAATATCAAGGCGGTTTGCAGACTGGGCTTGAGCAAGGGCAAAGTCACATGCCTGAATTTTTGCCAGGCACTGGCACCGAACACATCGGCCGCTTCGCCATACTCTTTGGGTATCAGCCCCATGCCGGAGACCAGAATCACCAAAACAATCGCGGTTGCCCGCCAGACTTCAGCCAAGACAACGGCCAGCAACAAAGTGCCCGTGTTTTGAAAAGCCAAGAAATTAAAAGGCTCAGAGGCCGCACCCAGTGAGACAAGCACCGAATTGAGAAACCCTGTTTGCTCAAAAATGGCCAGCCAAATGATGCCGGCAGCCAAGTCTGAAATACCCAATGGCACCGTCCAGACATACAGCAACAAATCACGGCCCTTGCGTATCTGGCTCAGCATTTGGGCCATGGCCAATGCCAACACCAATTGCAAAGGAATCACCAGCACAGCCAACCACAAGGTATTTTGGAGGGCAGCGCCAAACTTCCAGTGCTGACTCATTTGTTGAAATGCCGCCAGCGAAAACCCGCCGTTGGAACCGGTAAAGGCCAAGCTGGCGACACCATAAAACGGCACGACAAACAGCGCCACCGTGAAAAGCGTTGCGGGCGCAATCAGCCAATAGGGCAATAGACGTTGATTCAT
>JAGNWH010000006.1:0-21452 GCA_017986055.1 Limnohabitans sp.
GAATAGCGCTGCCGAAGGTTTGCAGGTCCATGCCTGCGCTGAAGTGTTTGCCCGTGCTCGAGATCACCAGCGCCCGGGCGGTGCCCGCTTTGTGGATGTCGGTCAGCACCTCGTGCAGCTCGCGCCAAAAAGTGGGGTGCATGGTGTTCATCGCCTCGGGGCGGTTCAGCACCAGGTGGGCCACATGGCCTTCAGTCGTCAAAGAAAAGCAGTTGAGTTTGTCCATGGTCATTCCCGGGCGGTGTTGGGGTGGCAATGCTTGGACTGTAAGAGGTGCTGGTGGCTGGCGCTGTCCCCGCCTTGACCAGTGACCCCACACGCACGCCCAGCAGGCGCACGCGGCGTGACAAGTCCACCCGTTTCAGGCACTGCCCCGCGATTTGGCGGATTTGTTTGGCGTCAGCCGTGTAACCGGGCAAGGACTGGTCCCGCGTGACGGCCTGAAAGTTGTCATAGCGCAGCTTGATGCCGATGGTTTTTCCTTCGTAGCCTTTGCGCTGCAAATCGGCCGCCACCTGTTCACACAAGCGGGTGAACACCGCGCCCAACTCGGCCCGGTCACGCACGGCGTGAAGGTCGCGCTCGAATGTGGTTTCTCGGCTCATGCTGACGGGCTCGCTCTCGGTTTCGATCGGGCGGTCGTCGCGGCCCCATGACGCTTCATGCAGCCAGGCGCCATAGCTTTTGCCAAAGTGTTCCACCAGCCAGTGCTGTTCGCGTGCGGCCAAGTCGCCGATGGTGTGGATGCCAAAGCTTTGCAGCTTTTCATCGGCCTTGGGGCCTACGCCGTTGATCTTGCGGCAGGCCAGCGGCCAGATCAGGCTTTGCAGGTCGGCCTCGTGCACGATGGAGATGCCTTTGGGTTTGTTGAACTCGCTGGCCATTTTGGCGATCAGTTTGTTGGGGGCCACGCCAATCGAGCAGGTCAGGCCGGTGGCGTCAAAAATGCTTTTTTGGATCAAGCGGGCCAGCACCCGCCCGCCTTCGCGCTGGCCACCAGGCACATGGGTGAAGTCGATGTAGACCTCGTCCACCCCTCGGTCCTGCATGACGGGGGCGATGTCCAGGATGATGCTTTTGAAGGTGCGCGAGTAATGCCGATAACGGTCAAAGTCCACCGGCAGCAAGATGGCTTGGGGGCAGAGCTTGGCCGCTTTCATCAGCCCCATGGCCGAGCCGATGCCGAACTGCCTGGCCGCATAGGTGGCGGTGGTGATCACGCCGCGCCCGGTGTAGCCTTCGATGCGCGGGAAAAAGTCCAGCGGGATGCGGTCCAGCCGTTCGGCAAAGGTGGCTTCGGTCCATTCGCTGTCTGGGTAAGCCGCTTGCAGCTTGCCCAGCAGGTCGTCTTCTTTGCGGCGGCCACCGCCAATGACCACCGGCAAACCTTTGAGCTGCGGGTAGCGCAGCAACTCGCAGGAGGCGTAAAACGCGTCCATGTCGAGGTGGGCAATGCGGCGAGTCAGGGCAGGGCTTTCTGGCTGATCAAAGGGGGCGGTATCGGGTGGCACCGCAGAAGGATAACGCCAAGTTCAGCCTCCGCGGCCTGGCGATTAACATCCGGCCTGTAGGTACAAATAAAAAGGGAGGGATATGAACAAGCAGCTTGTGATCGGTGCGCTGGGCGTTGCCGTGTGGGGTTTGGTGGCTTGCTCACCATTGAGCACGGGGCATGCGCAAGCTTGGAGCCCCAAGGCCTTGCTCGAAACGCATTGGGTAGACGCAGGCCCCACGCTGGGGCAGTTGCCCGCCAGTCTGGACATTGCCAGCACGGGCCAAATTTCAGGGCATACGGGCTGTAACCGTTATTTCGGCAAAGCCGACATCGGCCTTCATTCTTTGCGTTGGGTGCAGATGGGGTCGACCCGCATGTACTGTTTTCAGCCGGGGGTGATGGAGGTTGAAGACCGGTTTTTGCAGGCCATGGCCCAAACCCGTTCAGCCCGGCAAGAGCAGGGTCAACTGCTTTTGCTGGACGAGGCGGGGCAGGTGTTGTGGCGTTTCAAACCCAAAGGCTGATCTTTCAGCCCAGCTTGGGTTTGGGCATCAGACCGGAAACGTGCCGGGCAGCAAGATGCTTTTGTCCACTGTCTGGATGTCGGTGCGCCCACAAAAGGCCATGGTCACGTCCAGCTCTTTGTGGATGATTTGCAGGGCTTTGGTCACGCCTTCTTCGCCCATGGCGCCCAGGCCATAAACCATGGCGCGGCCAATCATGGTGCCTTTGGCACCCAGCGCCCAGGCCTTGAGCACGTCTTGGCCGCTGCGGATGCCGCCGTCCATCCAAACCTCGATCTGGCTGCCCACGGCGGCCACGATGGCGGGCAGGGCTTCGATGCTGCTGGGTGCGCCGTCAAGCTGACGACCGCCGTGGTTGCTGACCACGATCGCATCGGCACCGCTGGCCACGGCCAGTTGGGCGTCTTCTACGTCCATGATGCCTTTGAGGATCAGCTTGCCGCCCCATTGTTTTTTGACCCATGCCACGTCTTCCCAATTGAGGGTCGGGTCAAACTGCTCGTTGGTCCAGGAGGCCAATGACTTCATGTTGGTCACCGCCTTCACATGGCCCACCAAGTTGCCAAAGGTGTGGCGTTTGGTGCCCGCCATGCCCAGGCACCAGCGCGGCTTGGTCATCAGGTTGATGATGTTGGCGATGGTGGGGCGGGGTGGCGCGGTCAGGCCGTTTTTGAGGTCTTTGTGGCGCTGGCCAATCACCTGCAAATCGAGCGTGAGCACCAGGGCGCTCACGTTGGCGGCTTTGCAGCGGTCGATCATGCGGGCCATGGCCTCGCGGTCGCGCATCATGTAAAGCTGGAACCAAAACGGCGCTTGCGTGTGGGCTGCGATGTCTTCGATGGAGCAGATGCTCATGGTCGACAGCGTGAAAGGAATGCCAAATTTTTTGGCGGCCATGGCCGCGTGCATTTCGCCGTCGGCGTGTTGCATGCCGGTCAGGCCCACGGGGGCGATGCACACGGGCATTTTGGTGTCGATGCCCACCATCTTGGTGGCGGTGGTGCGGTTTTCCATGTTCACGGCCACGCGCTGACGCAGCTTGATCTTGTGAAAATCGCTTTCGTTGGCGCGGTAGGTGCCCTCGGTCCATGAGCCGCTGTCGGCGTAGTCGTAGAACATGCGCGGCACGCGCTTTTCGGCCAAAACGCGCAAGTCTTCGATGTTGGTGATCACGGGCATGGGTTGTCTCCTGCGGGGGTGTAGCGATTCTTGAAAGCCACCCATCGTAGCCTCAGCCCATTGTGAGGGCTGTGAAACTTGGGTCAGGCCGTTTGAAATTTTTGGGGCCTGCCCGTTTTTGCACTGCCAGGGTTGCGCTCAGCCGTGGGGTGTTGCCTTGACGAACGCGCCCCCTTGGTAAATCGCGGCCGGGTCTTGCTTGTCAATGGTCTGCTGGCGCGCTTCTACGGCATGGCGGAACACGTCAGAAGAGTCTTGTGGCCGGTAGCCAATGTGTTTGGCGTGGGTGTTGTCCCACCAGGTGGTTTGGTTGTCCGACATGCCGTAGATGATGCTGTGGCCCACGATGGGGGCAGTGAGGGCTGCCACCACAAGGCGCTCCAAGTCGTCATAGCTCAGGTAAGTGGCCAGCATGCGGCGGTCGCGCGGTTCGGTAAATGACGAGCCGATGCGGATGCTCACCGTTTCTACGCCCCAACGGTCCCAATACAGCTGGGCCAGGTCTTCGCCAAAGGCTTTTGACAGGCCATAAAACCCATCGGGCTTGGGTGGCATGCGGGTGTTGACCACTTCGTCCTGGCGGTAAAAACCAGTCACATGGTTGGAGCTGGCAAACACGATGCGCTTGACGCCTTTCAGGCGGGCCGCTTCGTACAGGTTGACCATGCCCACAATGTTGCCCGCCAGGATCGGGGCCCAGGGCTGCTCGGTCGAGACACCGCCCATGTGCACCACGGCGCTCACACCGTCAAGCAATGACAGCATGTGTTCGGCGTCTTCGAGCGATGCCGTCTGAACCTCTTCACCCGCAGCAGCAGGCCCCAGGTCACGGCGGTGGCTGACGCGCAGCACGTCGCAATAAGCCTTCAGGCGGGGGCGCAGTTCTTGCCCCAGGTTGCCGCCAGCGCCCGTGAGCAGCAAGCGTGGAAACCGGATGCCTGAATTGGATGTGGGTGTGGATGAGGGGGTGTTCAGCATGTGTTGTTCCGTGCTCAAGATTTGAACCGGCCAGCCAAAGCGGTGGCACTGTCGCGCAATACGTTCTGGTCGGCACCCACGGCCACAAACAGGCAGCCTTGTTCAACATAGTGTTTGGCCAGGGCTTCGTCGCCAGTGAGGATGCCCGCCGCTTTGCCGCAAGCGCGGATGCGGGCAATGGATTCGTCAATCACCTTCAGCACCTCGGGGTGCTTGGGGTTGCCCAGGTGGCCGAGCGCTGCCGACAAATCACCGGGGCCAATGAAAACGCCATCCACGCCGTCTACGTTGGCGATGGCTTCGATGTTTTGCATGCCTTGCACCGTCTCCACTTGCAGCAGCACGCAAATTTCTTCGCTGCTGTGCTGGGCATAGCCTTTGACACGGCCATAGTGGCTGGCGCGTGGCGCACCCGCATAACCGCGCACACCTTGTGGTGGATAACGGGTGTAAGACACCGCTTGTTGGGCCTCTTCTGCCGTCTGGATATAGGGCACCAAGAGCGTCTGCACACCCACATCGAGCAAGCGCTTGAAGGTCACCATGTCGTTCCAGGGGGGACGCACGATCGGGGTGGTGGGGCTGCCCTTCATGGCTTGTAGCTGGGCCAGGATTTCGGGCAGGTCGTTGGGTGAATGCTCCATGTCCAGCAGCAGCCAGTCAAAGCCGCAGTGCGCCAAAATCTCGGTGCTGATGTTGCTGCACAGGTGCGACCACAGACCGATCTGTTTTTGACCCGACTGGATCGCGTGTTTGAAATGGTTGAGGGGCATGTCCATGGATGTGTCTCTTGTGTTGGGTGTTTCGACGTCTGGAATTCAGTTGCCTGCGATCTGGAAGTTGGCCGCGATTTCGAGCGCCCGCACCAAACCCGAATGGTCCCAGGCCGCGCCGCCGTGGGCGATGCAGCTGTTCATCAGTTGTTGTGCGTTGGCGGTGTTGGGCAGGCTCAGGCCCATGGCCTTGGCGCCTTCCAGCGCCAGATTCAGGTCTTTTTGGTGCAGCTCGATGCGGAAACCTGGGTTGAACGTGCGTTTGATCATGCGCTCGCCATGCAGTTCCAGAATGCGGCTGGTGGCAAGGCCCCCCATCAGGGCTTGCCGCACTTTGGCCGGGTCGGCCCCCGCTTTGGCCGCAAACAGCAGGGCCTCGCCCACCGCTTCGATGTTGAGCGCCACGATGATCTGGTTGGCCACTTTGCAGGTTTGCCCACTGCCGTTGTCGCCGATCAAGGTGATGTTCTTGCCCATCAAGGCAAACAGGGGCTGCACCTTGTTGAAAGTGGCCTCGCTGCCGCCCACCATGATGGTCAGACTGGCTGCTTTGGCACCCACTTCACCGCCTGAAACGGGGGCGTCCAGGTAGTCGCAGCCCAAGGCGTTGATTTGCGCTGCGAACGTTTTGGTGGCGATGGGCGAGATGGAACTCATGTCCACCACCGTCTTGCCTGCGCTCAGGGCTTTGGCCACGCCGTGCTCGCCAAACAACACGTCTTGAACGTGCGGGGTGTCGGGCACCATGGTGAAGATGATGTCGGCATGCTGAGCCA
The DNA here is from genome assembly GCA_017986055.1 of Limnohabitans sp. Classification (GTDB taxonomy): domain Bacteria; phylum Pseudomonadota; class Gammaproteobacteria; order Burkholderiales; family Burkholderiaceae_C; genus Limnohabitans_A. The sequence goes on from JAGNWH010000006.1 coordinate 5,726, forward strand.
CTTCGGCGGGGCTGGCGCAGGCTTTGGCCCCTAGTGCTGTCAGTTCTTCTGGTGTGCCGCTGCGCGAGTGCACAAAGAGTTCGTGGCCAGCGGCCAGCAGATGCCCAACCATGGGTTTGCCCATGATGCCCAGTCCGATGAATCCCAATTTCATGTGTTGCTCCAAATCCGATAGGTGTGTGTTGTCAAAGTGTTCAGTGCCCGTTGTGATCGCCAAGGATCAGCGAACCAGTGCGGGCATCTTGGGGTTGAATGTCCAGCCGGGTATCAAATACTGCATGGCCATGGCGTCGTCGCGCGAGCCCAGGCCGTGCTGCAAATACAGCTGGTGTGCGCGTTCAATGGCGGCCATGTCAACATCAATGCCCAAGCCCGGCTTGGCAGGTACATCCACATAGCCGCCCTTGATTTGCAGCGGCGTTTGCGTGAGGAACTGCCCGTCTTGCCAAATCCAGTGCGTGTCGATGGCCGTGACCTTGCCAGGTGCGGCTGCCGCACAGTGGGTGAACATGGCCAGCGAAATGTCAAAGTGGTTGTTGGAGTGCGAACCCCAGGTCAGGTCGTACATCTGGCACAGCTGCGCTACGCGCACCGAGCCTTGTAGCGTCCAGAAATGCGGGTCGGCCAGCGGAATGTCGACCGACTGCAACTGGATGCTGTGGGCCATCTCGCGCCAGTCGGTGGCGACCATGTTGGTGGCGGTGAGCAAGCCCGTGGCGCGGCGGAATTCGGCCATGATTTCGCGGCCCGAAAACACGCCTTCTGCACCGCAAGGGTCTTCGGCATAGGCCATGGTGTCGCGGTGGTCGCGCAGCAGTCGGATCGCGTCTTTGAGCAGCCAGCCGCCATTCGGGTCGAGTGTGATGCGGGCTTGGGGAAAGCGTTCGTGCAGTGCCACGATGGCCTCGACTTCTTCTTCGCCGCGCAGCACGCCACCTTTGAGTTTGAAGTCTTGAAATCCGTAACGCGCTTGCGCGGCTTCGGCCAAGCGCACCACGGCCTCGGCAGTCAGGGCTTTTTCGTGGCGCAGGCGCAGCCAGTCGTCGGCCTGGTCGGGTTCGCTGCGGTAGGCCAGATCGGTTTGTTGGCGGTCGCCCACATAAAACAGATAACCCAGCATCTGTACGCGGGTGCGCTGCTGGCCCTGGCCCAACAAGGCGCACACGGGCACGTTGAGGTGCTGGCCCAGCAGGTCGAGCAGGGCGCTTTCTACGGCGGTGACGGCGTGGATGGTGATGCGCAAGTCAAAAGTCTGGTTGCCTCTGCCACCACTGTCGCGGTCAGCAAACTGTTGGCGCATGGCATTGAGCAGGCGGTTGTAGTCGCCCACGGGCTGGCCTTCGATCAGGGGCTTTGCGTCATTCAGGGTCTGGCGGATTTTTTCGCCGCCGGGCACCTCGCCCAAGCCGGTGCGACCCGCCGAGTCGGTCAGGATGACGATGTTGCGTGTGAAAAACGGTCCGTGCGCCCCGCTCAGGTTGAGCAGCATGCCGTCGTGGCCTGCAACGGGAATCACCTGCATGCGTGTGATCACGGGGGTTGATGGGGTCTTGGACATGGCGTTAATGGCTGTTAATTTAGCAGACATCGTACAACTTAGTCGGGTTTTAGGGGGTCCGTATTAACCCTTGTTGGGTGCTCAGGGATGGCTGGATATGCCTTTTTTATGGCGGTCACGGCTGTTGGACAGGTGGGTGCGCATCGCTGCGCGTGCGGATTCGGCATCTTGTGCCGTGATGGCGTTCAGGATGTTTTCATGCTCCTGATGGACGCGCCGCAAATAGCCCAAGCGTTGGGGCTCTTCTGGCGATGTGGTCTCGAGGCGTGCTCTGGGAATGGCTTGCGACCCCAGCGAATTCATCATGTCGGCAAAGTGGTTGTTTTGCGTGGCGCGGGCGATTTCGTGGTGAAACTGGAAATCGGCCGCGATGGCATCGCGGCCTTCTTCGATGGCGCTCAAAAACGCGGCCATGGCGTCTTGCATCACACGCAAATTGCCCTCGTTGCGCCTGACAGCAGCCAGTGCGGCGGCTTCGGTTTCAATGCTGATGCGCAATTCCAGCAAGGCAATCACGTCGTGCAAGGTGCCCAATTGGTTGGGATTGATGCGAAAAGAGGGGGTGTCTGTCTGCGCCAAAACAAAGGTGCCGATGCCGTGTCGGGTCTCTACCAGGCTGGCAGCCTGGAGTTTGGATATCGCTTCCCTGACCACGGTTCGGCTGACGCCAAAGCGCGCCATGATGGCCGCTTCGGTGGGTAATTTTTGGCCGCTGTTCAGGGTGCCATTCTGAATTTCTGTGCTCAATTGATCGACGAGCCCGAAGGTCAAACTCCGTGTTTTGCGCTTTGGGGCTTCGGCTGTTGGTGTGTTCATCGGGTAAATACCCATTTTGGTTTGATGGGAGGGCTTGCACAATTAACTTGTACGACAACAGATCACTGTGCTTTCGTAGCAATGTATCAGAACACCAACGTTGATGGCCACTCTTTCATGACCCCTTGTCAAACCATTGCCGATACACAAGACCGTGTGGGGGAGTCCCCTGTGTGGGATGTCCGTGCGCAGCGTTTGTGGTGGGTGGACATTGAAGGCCCCTTCGTTCGTTGCTGCCAACCGGGCTCTTTGGAGCCGGTGCAGTCTTGGCGCATGCCTGAGCGCGTGGGTTGCATTGCCTTGACTGGCGTTCAAGGCCAATTGGTCGCGGCCATGGAAACCGGCATTGCGCGCATCACCTTGCATGAAGGTGCCCAAGCAAGCGTGCAGTGGTTGGCACGCATCACCCATCCCGCAGCGGGCATGCGCTTCAATGACGGCCGCTGTGATGCCAGTGGGCGTTTGTGGGTGGGCACCATGGTGATGGACATGTCTTTGGCTTCGGCGCAAGGCGGGCTTTATTGCCTGGACGAGCGTGGCTTGACGGGGCCACACGTCACGGGCTTGCTCACGCCCAATGGCTTGGGCATGAGCCCCGATGGCCGAGTTTTGTACCTGTCTGACTCGCATCCCACGGTGCAAAAAATTTGGGCTTTTGACCTGGATGTGGTCACAGGCACGCTGAGCCAGCAGCGCCTTTTTGTGGACATGAACCCATGGCCGGGTCGCCCTGATGGTGCGGCCGTGGATGCGCAAGGGCATTACTGGATTTGTGGCAACGATGCGGGACAGATCCATGCATTTGATGCCCAGGGCCACTGGACCCGGTCGCTGACCGTGCCCATGCCCAAGCCTTCTATGTGCGCGTTTGGGGGGGCCGAGCTGGACCAGCTGTTGGTGACCTCGATCATTCCCGCGCAAACCACAGAGGCCGCAAGAGGCCTGAGCGGCGCTGTGATCGCTTTGCAGCCCGGTGTGCGCGGCATGCCGGAGCCTGTTTTTTCCCGTTTTCCCGCAAGTGTTTGATGGTGTGTTTTAAAAACTTTTAACTCTGGAGACTTTCATGCTGAAACTCAAACCTTCCCTGATGGCGATCGCTGCTGGCCTGGCCCTGTCGGCACAAGCTGCCGAATTTCGCTCTGCTGACATCCACAATGCCGACGACTACCCCACCGTGGTGGCGGTCAAGCACATGAGCACGGTGCTCGATAAATTGTCGGGCGGCAAGCACAAAATCAAGGTCTTCAACAAAGGCGCACTGGGCTCCGAAAAAGAGACCATCGACCAAGTCAAGATCGGTGCGCTCGACATGGTGCGCGTCAACGTCGCCCCCATGAACGGCGTCTGCCCCATGACCATGGTGCCCACCATGCCGTTTTTGTTCCGCTCGGTGGAGCACATGCGCCATGCGCTGGACGGCCCCGTGGGTGCCGAAATCCTCAAGAGCTGCGAAGCCGCGGGCTACGTGGGCTTGGCTTTTTATGACAGCGGTGCCCGCTCCATTTACGCCAAGAAAGCCATCAAGAGCGTGGCCGATGCCAAGGGTCTGAAGATCCGTGTGCAGCAGTCTGACCTGTGGGTGGCGCTGGTCAGCGCCATGGGCGCCAACGCCACGCCCATGCCTTATGGCGAGGTTTATACCGGTCTCAAGACGGGTCTGATCGATGCTGCTGAAAACAACATTCCTTCGTTTGATACGGCCAAACATGTGGAAGCTGTGAAGGTTTACTCCAAAACCGAGCACTCCATGGCCCCTGAGATTTTGGTGATGTCCAAGGTCACTTGGGACAAGTTGCCCGCCAACGAGCAAGCCATGGTCCGTCAGGCGGCCAAAGAGTCGGTGGCCGTTCAGCGCAAAGCTTGGGACGAAGCCGAAGGCAAATCACTGGCCAATGTCAAGGCCGCAGGTGCCGAGATTGTCGAAGTGGACAAGAAGTCTTTCCAGGCTGTGATGGCCCCGGTGTACGACAAGTTCATGACCACGCCTGAAATGAAGCGTGCGATCAAGGCCATTCAAGACACCAAGTAAGCGGTTTTTCCCTGTGCCCCTGGCGAGAGCCGGGGGCTGGAGTTTTTGATGTTCACCAAATTTTGTGCAACGGTCTCCAAGATCTGTCTGGTGCTGGCTGTGATCGGCCTGATTGCCGTGATCTTGTGTGTTCAGTGGCAGGTCATTGGGCGCTATGTGCTCAACGACACCCCGACCTGGGCCGAAGCCCTGGCGATGTTGATCGTGCTGTTCGTGACGGCCTTTGGTTTGGCGGTGGGGGTGCGCGATGCAGGTCACATTGGCTTGGAATCGCTGGTGGTTTTATTGCCCGAAAAATGGCAGCACCGCATCGAAATCCTGATTCACACCCTGGTGGGCTTGTTTGGCTATTTGATGGTGCAAGGCGGCTGGCTTTGGGCCTCTGCCAAGTGGGCCGAAAAAAAGCCCATGCTGCCCGTGCCCGATGGGATTGACTATGTGCCCGTGATCATCGCGGGGGCTTTGATTTTGCTTTTCTCGATTGAACACATCGTGGCCTTGCTGCGCGGTGAGCTTGTAAAGCCTGTTTGGGATTGATGCCATGGAATTGACTGTTCTTGCCCTCAGCTTTACTTTGCTGCTGATCTTGGGTGTTCCGGTGGCTTTCGCCATTGGCCTGTCCTCTGTCGCCACCATCATGGCCGCCGGGTTGCCGGTGGCCATGGTGTTTCAAAAAATGGTCGGCGGCATGCAGGTGTTCTCCTTTCTGGCCATTCCGTTTTTTGTTTTTGCGGGTGAGTTGATGCTGTATGGCGGCATCGCCGACCGCATCGTGCGCTTTGCCAACAGTTTGGTGGGCCATGTGCGGGGCGGTCTGGGCATGAGCAATGTGATCGGCTGCACCATTTTTGGCGGTGTGGCGGGCTCGCCATTGGCCGATGTCTCGGCCATGGGCTCGGTGATGATTCCACTCATGAAAAAAGAAGGCTACGACGCCGACTATGCCGTGAATGTGACCACGCACGCGGCTTTGGTGGGCGCCATCATGCCCACCTCGCACAACATGATCATCTTCACGCTGGCCGCTTCGGGTCTGGCCTCGGTCAGTGTGCTGGGCTTGATACTGGCTGGGCTGGTACCCGCCATCATTCTCACGCTGTGCAACCTGGGCGCGGCTTATTGGGTGGCGGTGCGCCGTGGTTACCCGATCCATGGCAACTTTCCGGGTTGGCTTGAAGTGATCAAGTCATTCGGTGCTGCCTTGCCTGGTTTGTTTGTCGTGGTGATCATCTTGGTCGGTATCTTGTCCGGCGCATTCACCGCCACAGAGTCGGCCTCGATTGCCGTGGCCTGGGCGTTGTTTGTCACCGTGGTCGTCTACCGCACCCTGACGTTCAAGAATTTCTTGAAAGCCTGCGCCAAAGCTTGCAAAACCACGGGCGTGGTGCTTTTGCTGATCGGCATCTCCAATGCCTTTGGTTATTTCATGGCGCTGTATGAAGTGCCGCAGATGACCGGTGATCTGATGCAAAAAGTCAGCACCGAGCCTTGGGTCATCTTTTTGATGATCAACATCTTGTTGTTCATCCTCGGCACATTTTTGGACATGGCAGCCACCATCCTGATTTGTACCCCGATCTTCTTGCCCATTGCCATGCACTTTGGCATGGATCCGATGCAGTTCGGCATCATGTTGCTGATCAATTGCGCCTTGGGTCTGAACACACCGCCGGTGGGTTCGGTGCAGTTTGTGGGCTGTGCCATTGGCGGGATAACGGTGGGGCAGGTCATGCGCACCATTGCGCCTTTTTATGGTGCGCTGACCTTGGCCATGCTGCTGGTGACTTACGTGCCTCAGTTCACCCTGTGGTTGCCTAATTTGCTCAAGTAAGCCATGTCGAAGCAGCACACCATCCGACGCGTGCATGTCACGCCCATCGCCTTTCGCGACCCGCCTTTGCTCAATGCAGCAGGCATTCACGAACCTTGGGCCTTGCGTTCGATTATCCAAATCGAAACCAGCTGCGCACGCGTGGGCATCAACGAGACCTATGGCGACCAGGCCATGCTGGACGTGCTGGCCAAGGCCGCACCCGCCTTAGAAGGCCTGTCGCCCTGGGACCTGAACGCGATGGAAACCCGTGTACGGGCACTGGTGCAGCCCGATGGGCACACCTCGGAGTTTTTGGGGGAACAGATCTCCTTGGCCCCGGGCACCCATGTGTCCAAGAACGTGGCCAAGGTCATCAGTGCCTTTGAAGTTGCCATGCTGGACCTGCAGGGGCAGTTGGCCAACGCACCGGTGGTGGATTTGCTGGGGGGCGCCGCACGCGATGCGGTGCCTTTCAGTGCTTATTTGTTTTTCAAGTACGCCGAGCACATCGACAAGCCTTACGCCGCCGACCCTTTTGGCGAAGGCATTGCCCCCGCGCAGATGGTGGCGCAGGCGCGCCGCATGATCGAGCAGTACGGCTTCAAGAGCATCAAACTCAAGGCGGGCGCTCTGCCCCCAGAGCAAGAAGTGGCCGCCCTGTTGGCGCTGGCCAAAGCCTTTCCGGGCGCGCCGCTGCGCATCGACCCCAACGCCAACTGGACCGTGGCCACCAGCCTCAAGGTGGTCGAGCAGCTTCGCGGGGTGCTGGAGTATTACGAAGACCCGGCCCCCGGTCTGCACGGCATGGCCGAGGTCGCACGGGCTTGTGATGTGCCGCTGGCCACCAACATGGTCGTGACCGACTACAAAGAGTTTGCGGACAACGTGCGCCTGGGTTGTCCGGTGCGCATCGTGCTGTCTGACCACCACTACTGGGGTGGCCTGCGCACCACGCAACAGCTCGCGCGCCTGTGCCAGACCTTTGACATGGGTTTGTCCATGCACTCCAACTCGCACTTGGGCATCAGCTTGACCGCGATGACCCACCTGGCCGCATCGGTGCCGCACCTGGCCTACGCATGTGACACCCACTACCCTTGGCAGGACGAAGAAATCGTGCAGGGCGGTCGCCTCCAATTTGAAAACGGCAGCCTGCGCGTACCGCGTGGGCCGGGCTTGGGTGTGTCCATTGATCCCCAAGCGCTGGAACGCCTGCACGACAACTGGCTGCACTGCGGCATCCGCAACCGCGACGACTTGGGCCAGATGCGCAAGTACGACCCCACTTTCACGGGCAAACAGCCTCGTTATTGACATGAGCACACCCCTGCGTTCTTTGGCCATTCGCATGCACCCGAATGACAACGTGGCCATCATCGCCAACGATGGTGGTCTGCCCGCAGGCACCGTCCTGCCCGAAGGTTTGACTTTGCGTGACAAGGTCCCACAAGGCCACAAGGTGGCCTTGAAAGACATTGCCGTAGGCCAGGCTGTGCTGCGTTACAACGTGCCGGTGGGCTATGCCCGCGAAGCGATCACGGCGGGCAGTTGGGTGCATGAGCGACTCTTGGACATTCCGCCTGCGCGTGAACTGCAAGACCTGCCCATGGCCACGGTCCCTGCGCCTCAGTGGACACAGCTGGAGGGCCACACCTTTGAAGGTTATGTGAACGCCAACGGCTCGGTGGGCACGCGCAACCTGCTGGCCATCAGCACCACGGTGCAGTGCGTGGCAGGCGTGGTCAAGATCGCTGTTGAGCGCATCGAGCGCGAGCTGTTGCCGATGTACCCGAATGTGGACGGTGTGGTGGGTCTGGAGCACACCTATGGCTGCGGTGTTGCAATTGACGCGCCCGGCGCCGAGATCCCGATCCGTACGCTGCGAAACATCAGCCTCAACCCCAACTTTGGTGATGAGGTCATGGTGGTGAGTTTGGGTTGCGAAAAGCTGCAACCAGCGCGATTGTTGCCGCCCGGCAGCTTCCCGGTGCACGATGCGCGTGACAAAGACAAAGGCCCTGATCTGGTGTGCCTACAGGACGACGAACACGTGGGCTTCATGTCCATGATCGACGACATCGTGCAGCGTGCCCGACCCCACTTGGAGCGCCTGAACGCCCGCCGTCGCCAGACCGTACCTGCCAGCGCCTTGGTGGTGGGCGTGCAGTGCGGCGGGAGTGACGCGTTTTCTGGTGTGACCGCCAACCCGGCGGTGGGCTATATGGCCGACCTGATCGTACGCACCGGTGGCACCGTGATGTTCTCGGAAAACACCGAGGTGCGCGATGCGGTAGAGCAGCTCACCAGCCGCGCCGCCACGTTTGAGGTTGCACAAGACGTGGTGCGTGAACTCGGCTGGTACGACCAGTACCTTGACCGTGGCCGGGTGGACCGCACCGCCAACACCACGCCGGGCAACAAGGCCGGAGGCTTGTCCAATATCGCTGAAAAAGCCATGGGCTCGATCATCAAGAGCGGCAGCGGGGCGATTGCCAGCGTGCTCGCGCCCGGCGACAAGCTCAAGCCAGATCAAAAGGGGCTGGTCTTTGCCGCCACGCCCGCCAGCGATTTCATCTGCGGCACGCTGCAATTGGCGGCTGGCATGAATGTGCACGTGTTCACCACTGGGCGCGGCACGCCTTATGGTTTGCAGGCCTGCCCGGTGGTCAAGGTGGCGACGCGCAGCGACTTGGCACGCCGCTGGCACGACTTGATGGATTTCAATGCGGGCCAGATCGCCGATGGTGCGATGACGATTGAAGAAGCGGGCTGGGCGCTGTTCCACATGTTGCTGGAAACCGCCAGCGGCAAACGAACTTGGGCCGAGCACTGGAAGCTGCACAACGCGTTGGTGCTGTTCAACCCCGCACCCATCACCTGATTTTTTACGTCCTTTTTTTGATTTTTGACACCATAACTCCAGGAGACAACCATGATGAAAAAACGCCAACTGCTGACCGCGATCGGCCTCGCCGGTCTGGGCTTGCTGGGCCAAGGACAGGCCATTGCGCAAGCCGATTACCCCAACAAACCCATCAAGCTGATCGTGGCTTTCCCACCCGGAGGCACCAGCGATGTCATGGGCCGCTTGATGGCTGAGGAATTGGCTAAAGTCCTCAAGCAGCCCGTGGTGGTCGAAAACATTGGTGGTGCCGGTGGCGTGGTGGGCACCGATCGTGCGGCCAAAATGCCGGCCGATGGCTACACCCTGATCCAGACCGGTGTGGGTCAAAACGCCGTGGCGCATGGCCTAGACCCCAACCTCAAGTACAACTCGCTGACCGACTTCATTCACCTCACGCAAGTGCACTCGGGGCCTAACGTGTTGCTGGTGCATCCAGCACAACCGTTCAAGACCGTGAAGGATCTGGTCGACCACGCCAAGAAAAATCCTGGCAAGTTGGATTACGGTTTCACCCACGCCGCCTCAGGCCACATGGCCATGGAATTGTTCAAACAAACCACGGGTGTGTTCATGACGGGCATCCCCTACAAGGGCGGTGGTCCCATGCTCAACGACTTGCTGGCGGGCACCATTCCCATGGTCTTTCTGAACCAAGACGTGGCGCTGCCACACGTCAAGGCGGGCAAGTTGCGGGCACTGGCCGTGACCAGCAAGGAGCGCAACGCGCTTTATCCCGATGTGCCCACCATTGCCGAGTCTGGCTACAAAGGCTTTGAAGCCCTGTCTTGGTCGGGTTTGTCGGTGGCCAAGGGCACGCCCCAGCCCATCGTGGACAAGCTCGAAGCGGCCACGGCCCAAGCCATGCAATCGGCCAACTTCCGCCAGCGCCTGACTTCCACCGGTTTTGTCATTCCCGCGTCGGGTAACAAGCCCTACACGGCTTTTGTCAAATCCGAGCTGGACCAATGGACCCGTGTGATCAAGGCCGCAGGCATCAAGCCCGAATAAGAAAGAAGCCCTCATGTCCGACGCCATTTCCTGGGTGCGGGTGTCCGCCTGCACCTTGCCCCTGGCCAACCCCATCAGCGACGCCAAGGTGCTGACCGGTCGTCAAAAACCGATGACCGAAATCGCTATCTTGTTTGTTGAAATCAAGACCCGGGACGGTGCCGAGGGCGTAGGCTTCAGCTATTCAAAACGTGCAGGCGGCCCCGGCCAGTTTGCGCATGCCAAAGAGATTGCACCGGTCTTGATCGGCGAAGACCCCAACGACATTGCCAAGCTTTGGGACAAGCTGTGCTGGGCAGGCGCTTCGGTGGGCCGCAGCGGCTTGAGCGTGCAGGCCATTGGCGCGTTCGATGTGGCCCTGTGGGACATGAAAGCCAAACGCGCAGGCTTGTCGTTGGCCAAGCTGCTGGGCACGCACAGAGACAGCGTGCGCTGCTACAACACCTCGGGCGGGTTCTTGCACACGCCGCTTGACCAGTTGCTGGTCAACGCTGCAGCCTCGGTAGACAAGGGCATTGGCGGCATCAAGCTCAAAGTGGGGCAGCCCGACTGCGATAAAGACATCGAGCGTGTGAGTGCCGTGCGCCAGCATCTGGGTGACCGCTTTCCGATCATGGTGGACGCCAACCAGCAATGGGACCGCCCGACCGCGCAGCGCATGTGCCGCCGTCTCGAGCCCATGAACCTGATCTGGATTGAGGAGCCTCTGGACGCCTATGACCACGAAGGCCACGCCGCGCTGGCCGCCCAGTTCGACACCCCCATTGCGACGGGCGAAATGCTGACCAGCGTGCAGGAACACTGGGACCTGATTCGCCACCGCGCCGCCGATTTTCTGATGCCCGACGGCCCGCGTGTGGGCGGTATCACGCCTTTTCTCAAGATCGCGCAGTTGGCCGAACACGCAGGCATCATGCTGGCCCCGCACTTTGCCATGGAGCTGCACATCCACTTGGCGGCCAATTACAAAACCGAACCGTGGGTCGAGCACTTCGAATGGCTCGAACCGCTGTTCAATGAGCGCATCCAGATCAAAGACGGCCGCATGCTGGTGCCTACCCGGCTTGGCCTGGGCGTTTCACTGAGCGAGCAGGCCCGGCGGTGGACTCAGGGCAGTTTCGAGTTTTCGTGATGACAGCGTGTTTTTTAAACCGGAGATTGGTATGAACAAGTCATTTTTATTTGCTGCATTGGCAGCGGTTCTGATCACGCCCATGGCACCTGCTTGGGCGCAGGCAACTTACCCGACCAAACCCATCAAAATTGTGGTGCCGTTCCCAGCGGGTGGCACGTCAGATGTCTTGGCCCGAATCTTTGGTCAAAAAATCACCGAGAGTTGGGGCCAAGCCGTGGTGGTTGAAAACCGTCCAGGCTCCAGCGGTAACCTGGGTGCTGATGCGGTGGCCAAGTCTGCCGCCGATGGCCATACCTTGGTGCTGATGGATGTGGGCAATTTGGTGATCAGCCCTGCTTTGTTCAAACTGCCCTTCAATGTCGAGAAAGACTTTGCACCCGTCGCCATGGTGGCCTATTCCCCCCATTTGCTGGCGGTCAGCACCAAAGTGCCTGCCAACACACCTGCAGAATTGGTGGCCTATGCCAAATCACAAAAAGGCAAGCTCAATTACGCCGTGGCTGCTGGCATGGGCAGCGCCTCGCATCTGGCTGGCGTCATGTACGCCCAGCGCAACGGCATTGAGTGGGGTTATGTGCCTTACAAAGGCGGTGCACAAGCCATCACCGATTTGATCGGCGGACAAGTTGACGTCATGTTCAATGGCATGGTTGCCACCTATCCGCACGTCAAGGCGGGCAAGATCAAATTGATCGCCATCTCGAGCACCAAACGCAACGCGCAAATGCCTGAAACGCCCACCGTTTCGGAGTCGCTGCCCGGCTTTTTGACAGGTAGTTTTCAGGGGCTGCTGGCGCCAGCGGGCACACCCAAGGCGGTCATTGACAAATTGCATGCCGAGATTCAACGCATTGCCGCCCTGCCCGAGATCAAAGAGCGTTTGACCGCATTGGGCGCAGAGCCCTCTGGCATGACACCCGACCAATTCGCCCAATGGATGCGCTTAGAAATTCCAGCGATGGCCAAAATTGTCAAGGACGAAAAAATCACGCTGGAGTGACCAGCGTTTGAAGTTCACTGAACCCGCGTTTGGACCTGTTTCAAAAAGGCCTCAACCTGTCAGGGGTTGAGGTCCAAATGGGCAGGGCTTAACTGCAGCTCACGCTGCCGCAGCCCGACATGGTCACGTTTTTGATGGCCGATGGGTCGGCCAGGGTTTCGGTCACGCTGTCAAAGCCCACCGACTGCAGGTGCGCCGCCAAGCCAGCGTCCATGCTGTTGGCGTGGCCCGGAAACCACTCGGCCAGCGCTTCGGCCATGCGGGTGATGATTTGCTTGTCGGTGTCCAGGTAATGGGCTTCCACCACGCGCATGGTTTCCAGAATGGTGGCGTGGTGCTCGGCGTGGCAGTTGTCGGCCGAAAACCCGGTGGCCAGCATCCAGCGCTCTTCCTGCGCAAAGTGTTCCACCGTGTGGTTCAAAAACGCCTTGTAAACCGGCAGTTGTTCTTCTTCCGGCGTGGCCAAGATCGTGTTGATCATGTCCACGAACTCCTGGTGCGTTTCATCCATTCGTGCATCGCCCGTGTTGAGCGAATCGGTCCAGGGCATCAGATTGGGCGTGGTTTCAGCAGGGGTGGTCATGGTGTGCATGAAAGGACAGTGTGGTTGTAAGACGGCCGGTTGGCCTGCAAATTATCGCGGATGTCATGGCCGGATGTGTTCCATGGTCTTTCTTCACATTGCAGGCCCAGCCGGGGTTTGCGCTGGCTACGATATTCTGAATCGGGCCATGCCATAAAGCGGGCCCGCTGTGAACATGCGCCAATACATCTCGGCCCAAGTGGCACCCATTCCATAAGCCTCTGACACACTGTGCTGAGACAGCAATTCCAGTCGCGGGTGTAAGTGGGAAATCTCTTGACCGTTGTGCACGCCCCAAGTGAACGGGGCATCGGGGTCTTCTTGCTGCTTCAGCATCGCTGTAGGGCCCACGGCCAAAGGTGAAATGAAGTCCAGCACCAGTTCAGAGCCATCTGGCGCGTTTTCACCGATTTCACGGATGATGCGGTTCACCTTGAAGGGCTGCAAATACATCAACACCCCTTCGCAGACCACTAAAACCGGCTGCCTTGAATGACGCTGGTGCCCCGACAGGCGTTGCCACCAGCCTGGCTCGGTGATGTCCATGGCATGGTTGTCACACTGCGAAGACGTTGGCGGCATGAACAACTGGCGCAGTTCAATCACCTGTTCCAGATCCACATCCACCCACGCGTTGTTCTCTTGGCCAAGCCATTGAAAATAATGCGCCAATCCCGCACCCAGATTGACACCCAGCCCTTCGGGGTAGCGGTTAAAAAAATCGCGGCCCATTTGTTTGATCAAGCCGGTTCGCCAAAGCACATTGACCACGACAGGCACATCACTGAGGTCGGTTTGTGCTTCTGTGCCCAGGGCTGAGAGCAGTTCTCGGGCATAGCGGTCATGGGGATCCAATGCCGGAAACGAAGCACCGCCTTGCGCACGGGCCGCCAATGGCACCAGCAAGGTGCGTGGCACGCCTTGCAGCTTTTCAATTTGAGACGACTGGGTGTGGAATTGCATGCGTGACCTCCTTGAGACTCATCCGGTTTTTAAATCAACAGCGGTGGTTTGTGCTGTGACGCGCTAACAGGGTTCAGTCTTGGGCCTTGGGGCCATGGGGTCTGTGCGTGGACGTACCCAGACCGCGAATGATCAGTGGTCGCTGTCGTCGCTTTGGTGGCTGCTTCGCCAGATGGCACGCACCAGCCATATACCGCCCAGCACCGCACCGCAAAAGCCCATAAAACCAAACGCAGGCAGCCCCCACAGCGTGGGTCCACCTTGCACCGTCATCACGATGGACGAGCCCACGATCAGGGCGGCTATCACCAACGCCATGGCCATGCGATTGGCCGCTTGGTTGATTTGGTTGCCCACCCGTTTGAGGTGGGTCAACTCCAGGGCCATATGCCATTGGCCATGACGGGCACTGCGCAGCAGACGCGACACATCGTGCGGCAGTTGCCCGACCAGTTGCAAGCTGCGGCTCAACGCGTGCCAAGCCCGTTGCGCAAGCACTTTGGGTTTGTAGCGGGCACGCAGCACTTTGCGCAGCAAGGGCAGGGCCTCTGCGGCCATGTGAAAGCCAGGGTCCAGGCCACGACCCATGCCCTCCAGCGTGATGAAGGCCTTGATGAGCAGCGCCAGATCACTGGGCAAAGCCAAACGGTGCTCACGCAAAATGGCGGTGACATCGTTCAGCATCTGTCCCAAACTGAGTTGCGCCAGTGGCACACCGTAATACTGGTCGACAAAGGCCTCGATTTCGCCTTCCAGTGTCTCCAGTTGCACGCCCTGTTCATCCCCTGTCCATTCCAGCAGCACGTCGGCAACCGCTTCGGGTTTGCGTTCAACCAAGCCCAGCAACAAGTTCAGCAGGTCCTCGCGGCGTCGCCTGGACAAGCGTCCGACCATGCCAAAGTCGATGAACGCGATGACGTTACCGGGCAGGTAGAGCACATTGCCTGGGTGTGGGTCGGCATGAAAAAAGCCATCTTCCACGATCATTTTGAGTACCGCATTTGCACCACGTCGTGCCAGCAGTTGGCGGTCGTAACCGTTCTGGTCCAGCAAGTCCAGTTGGTGTCCGGCAATGCCCACAATGCGATCTTGCACATTGATGCGTTCGTGTGTGAAAGCCCAATGCACGCGCGGAATCACGATCCACGGCATCTGCGCCAGATTGGCCGCGATGCGCTCAGCGTTGCGGCATTCGCTTGCCAGATCAAGTTCTCGGGTCAATGACCGGGTCAATTCGCGCACCAGTTGTTGCGGTCTGTAGGGTTTGAGCAGAGGCAACTGCGCTTCGGCCAAGGTGGCCAGCTTGGCCAGCCACCGCAAATCGGCAGCCACTGTTTCGGTGATGCCAGGGCGGCGAATTTTTACAACGACCTCGGTGCCATCCTGGAGCTGTGCGCCGTGCACTTGCGCCATCGAGGCCGCAGCCAAGGGAAGGGTGTCGAACCGTTTGAACACGGCTTCAGGCTGCTGACCCAAATCCTGTACCAATTGGGCCCGCAGGTCATCTAAGGGCAGAGCCGGTACTTGGCTGTGCAGTTTTTCAAACTCGGTAATCCATTCGGGGCCAAACAAGTCAGCCCGCCCCGCCAAGATTTGTCCCAGTTTCACAAAGGTGGGCCCCAGCTCCTCGAGCGCCAACCGAACTTGCACCGGGGGCGGCAGGCGGGCCAGATCGGCCGCATGGTCCCAGTGCAGTGCGTGCCCGGCCTTTTCCAACGTGTCGGCCAGTCCCAAGCGACGCACGCTGTCGCCAAAACCATGGCGAATCAGCACCCCCAAAATCGTGTTCAGACGCCCCAGGTCACGGGCTGCACTCAGCGTTTGCATCAACATGCGCTGATGCTAGTCAAGTTTTCAGGGGGCAGGTGAACCAGATGGCAAGTGTTTGATTCGCCTCAAACTAAATGCTTGCCCAAT
>JAGNWH010000006.1:21552-27388 GCA_017986055.1 Limnohabitans sp.
TAAATGCTTGCCCAATAGGCTGGGCATGTCGCTGATCAGGCGAGACGCACCCGGTGCCGCCCAATTTGCAGACGCACTTGCGCGGGCGCGGTGCCGCCCAAAGTGTTGCGGGCGTTCAAAGACCCTTGCAGGCTGAGCGGCCCGAACACATCGGCTTCGATGCGGCTGTCAAACTTTTGCAGGGTTTCGAGCGGCAACTCTGACAAGTCCACGCCCAGGCCTTGCGCGGTCTTGACGGCATGGGCCACCACTTCGTGCGCATCGCGGAAAGGCAACCCTTTTTTGACCAGATAGTCGGCCAGGTCGGTGGCAGTGGCGTAGCCCTTTTTCACGGCCGCTTCCATGGCGGCGGCGTTGACGGTGATGCCGCCTTCTTTGCGGCCCGTGGCTGGGTTGACTTGGCCACCCACCATTTCGCTGAAGATGCGCAAGGTGTCCTTGAGCGTGTCCACGGTGTCAAACAGGGGCTCTTTGTCTTCTTGGTTGTCTTTGTTGTAGGCCAGGGGTTGGCCCTTCATCAAGGTGATCAGGCCCATCAGGTGGCCCACCACACGGCCTGTCTTGCCGCGTGCCAGTTCAGGCACGTCGGGGTTTTTCTTCTGCGGCATGATGGAAGAGCCCGTGGTGAAACGGTCGGCAATGCGCACAAAGCCAAAGTTCTGGCTCATCCACAAGATCAGCTCTTCGCTGAAGCGGCTGATGTGCACCATGCAAAGCGAAGCGGCGGCGGTGAATTCGATGGCGAAGTCGCGGTCGCTCACACCGTCCAGGCTGTTTTGGCAGACCTGTGGCTGGCCCGCTTCATCGACCATGCCCAGACTGCGAGCCACGCGTTCGCGGTCCAGTGGGTAGGTGGTGCCTGCCAAGGCGGCGCTGCCCAGTGGCAGGCGGTTGGTGCGACGGCGCACGTCCACCATGCGCTCGGCGTCACGGGCAAACATTTCTACATAGGCCAGCAAATGGTGCGCAAAGCTCACGGGCTGGGCCACTTGCAAGTGGGTGAAGCCGGGCATGATGACCTCGACGTTTTGCTCGGCCACATCGACCAGCGACTTTTGCAGGTCGGCCAGCAAATCGATGATCAGGTCCATCTCGGTGCGCAACCACAGGCGCACATCGGTGGCCACTTGGTCATTGCGGCTGCGCCCGGTGTGCAGGCGCTTGCCTGCGTCGCCCACCAGCTGGGTCAGGCGCGCCTCGATGTTCAGGTGCACGTCTTCCAGGTCCAGCTTCCATTCAAAAGCGCCGGATTCGATCTCTTGCGTGATTTGCGCCATGCCGCGCTGGATGTCGGCCAGATCGCTGGCGCCAATGATGTTCTGGGCGGCCAGCATGTCGGCGTGGGCCAAGCTGCCGGTGATGTCGGCTTGCCAGAGGCGTTTGTCAAAGAAGACGCTGGCGGTGTAGCGCTTGACCAACTCGCTCATGGGTTCAGAAAAGAGCGCGGACCAGGCTTGGGATTTTTTGTCGAGTTGGTTTGTCATAGGTGAGAGATTTTATCGGACGGCTGCCAGGCAGAGGCCGCAGGCACTGTCCCGCCAGTTGTTTCGATGCTCTGTGCTTGTCGTATGGCGTCGAGCGTGGCCAATGCCGTGGCTTCGGCGGCCATCACGGTGAGCAGCATCAGATCGGCCGGGCTGGCTTCGGTGCCGGTGGCCAGGGCAAACAAGGTGTCACCGTCGAGCGGGGTGTGGGCGGGCCGGATGCTGCGGGCCAGTCCGTCGTGGGCGCTCATAGCCAGGCGTTTGGCCTGGGCTTTGGTGAGTGTGGCGTTGGTGGCCACCACCCCGATGGTGGTGTTGGTGCCGGGCAATGGGCGCTTGCCCCGCTCGCCCGCCAACAAGGCGCGTTGGCTGTCCAGCAGGCCTGTGCCGTCGGCTGTCCGGGCACCTGCCAATACCTGCCCGTTGGCCGGGTCGATCACATCGCCCACCGCGTTGCAGGCCACCAAGGCACCGACCACCCAGGGGCCTACGCGCACGCTGGCGTTGCCGATGCCCCCTTTCATGCAGCGGTCCAGGCCAAACAGTTTGCCCACGCAGGCGCCGGCACCCGCGCCCACATTGCCTGCCGCCGGCTGTGCGGTCGATGCCGCTTGGCAGGCGGCGTAACCGGCCTCGGCTTGGGGGCGTGCTTTGGGGTCGTCGCCTGGGCGGACCACGGGCAAGTCAAACAAGACGGCCGCTGGCACGATGGGCACGCGGCCATAGCCGGTTTCAAAGCCAATGCCGTGTTCCTCCAGCCACCGCACCACGCCGCTGGCGGCATCCAGACCAAAAGCACTGCCGCCGCTGAGCAGCACGGCGTGCACTTTGTCCACCAAGTTGGCGGGGTCGAGCAAATCGGTTTCGCGCGTGCCCGGCGCGGCACCTCGAACATCCACTGCACCCACAGCGCCTTCGGGGGCCAGCACCACCGAGCAGCCCGTCAGGCGTTCGCTGAGCGTGAAGTGGCCGACCTGTAAACCCGGCACATCCACAATGCTGCCGTGTTCGCTGTTTACAATCATTTGCGATGCCATTGAAAACCCTGTTCGTCGTTGCTCACAGACCCCAAGGATAGCGTGTGCCCCTGTTCGTTTTGAGACGGCTGCTGAGCTTTGTGTTGACCCTGTTGGCCACGTCGGTCGTGGTGTTTGCCGTGCTCGAGTTGCTGCCCGGCAATGCCGCTCAAGTGATTTTGGGCGAAACAGCCACGCCCGAGTCGATGGCCGCCATGGAAGACAAGCTGGGCCTGAACCAGCCTGCCGCCACCCGCTATGCGAATTGGGTCGGTGGGCTGTTGCAGGGGCAAACCGGCCTGAGTATTTCTTACGACACCCCCACCGCCCAGTTGATGGCCGAGCGTTTGCAGGTCACTTTGCCGCTGGCCGTCATGGCCATGGGCTTGACGGTGGCGTTGGCGCTGGCGCTGGGCATCTATGCCGCCTCGCAGCAAAACAAGGCGGGTGATCTGGGGGTGATGACGCTCAGCCAGTTGGGCCTGGCCTTGCCGAATTTTTGGCTGGCCATCTTGTTGATTTTGCTGTTTGCGGTGCACTTGGAGTGGGTCAGCGCAGGCGGTTTTCCGGGATGGACGGAAGAAACAGGTGGCGGGATGGTCGAGGGCATCAAGGCCCTGCTGCTGCCGGCCATGGCACTGGCGGCGGTGCAAACGGCGATTTTGACGCGGGTGACGCGCTCGGCGGTGCTTGACACATTGCGTGAAGATTTTGTGCGAACCGCACGGGCCAAAGGGCTGTCGCGCCGCCAAGTGCTGTGGGGGCATGTGTTGCGCAATGCCATGATCCCGGTGCTCACGGTGATGGGCTTGCAGTTTGGCAACCTGATCACCAGCGCCATCGTGATTGAAAACGTGTTTGTGTTGCCGGGCATCGGGCGACTGATCTTTCAGGCCATTGCCAACCGCGATCTGATCGTGGTGCGCGATGTGGTCATGTTGTTGGCCGCCTTGGTCATCCTCATCAATTTCTGTATTGATGTGCTTTATGCATGGATCGATCCACGTCTGAAGGCGGGCCATGCCGGATAAAAACACGTTGATCCGTCGCGCTTGTCGGCACCCCAGTTTCGTGACAGGCGGGGCCGTGGTCTTGCTGATGGTGTCGTGCGCGCTGCTGTCTTTGTTTTGGTCGCCTTACCCGGTGGGCGACATCGACATCCCCAACAAACTGGCCATGCCCAGCGCAGCGCATTGGTTGGGCACTGACAGCTTGGGGCGCGACATCGGCGCTTTGCTTTTGGTCGGCAGTCAAAATTCTTTGTTGGTGGGCTTCATCGCGGTGGGCATCGGCTTGGGGGTGGGCGTGCCTTTGGGCTTGTTGGCGTCGGCACGGCGTGGCTGGGTTGAAGAAGTCATCATGCGTGCGTCGGACTTCACCTTTGCCTTTCCGGCTTTGTTGTCGGCCATCATGCTGACCGCCATTTACGGACCGGGTTTGGTGGTCAGCATTGTGGCCATTGGCATTTTCAACATCCCGGTGTTTGCCCGCATCACACGTGGCGCGGCCAATGCCGTGTGGTCGCGCGACTTCACTGCCGCCGCCCGTGCTGCTGGCCAAGGGCCGCTGGCCATCACACGGGTGCATGTGTTGCCCAACATCGCCAGTGTGCTGATCGTGCAGTCCACCATCCAGTTTGCCATCGCCATCTTGGCCGAGGCGGCGCTGTCTTATTTGGGCTTGGGCACGCAACCGCCCCAGCCCAGTTGGGGTCGCATGCTCAATGAGGCGCAATCGCAAATGTTCCAAGCCCCTTTGCTGGCGGTTTACCCGGGCGCGGCCATTGCGCTGGCGGTACTGGGCTTGAACCTGTTGGGCGACGGCTTGCGCGACGTGCTGGACCCGCGTTTGGCCAGACAACGGTGAACGCGCATGGCTGAAATGTCTACCTCCAAGCCTTTGCTGCAAGTGACCGACTTGCGGGTCACTTTGCCCACGGCACGGGGTTGGGCGCAGGCCCTGCGTGGCGTGTCGCTGCAACTCGAGCGTGGCCAGACGGTCGGTTTGATTGGAGAAAGTGGTTGCGGCAAATCGCTCACCGCTTTGGCTTTGATGGGCTTGTTGCCCGAACGTGCACAGGTCAGCGGGTCGATTTTGTTGCAAGGCCAAGAGCTGGTGGGCATGCCTGAGCCCCAGTTGTGCCAGTTGCGCGGAGCGCGCATGGCCATGATTTTTCAAGAGCCGATGACGGCACTCAACCCGCTGCACCCCATCTGGAAACAAATTGCCGAGCCCTTGCGCTTGCACCAGCACATGGGGGTGGCCCAAGCCAAGGCGCGTGCCCTGCAATTGCTCGATCGTGTGCAGCTGCCTCGGGCGCGAGAGCGTCTTGACGCGTATCCGCACGAGCTGTCGGGCGGTCAGCGACAGCGCGTCATGATCTCCATGGCTTTGGCTTGCAGTCCCGATTTGCTGATTGCCGACGAGCCCACCACGGCGCTGGATGTGACGGTGCAAAAAGAGGTGCTGGCCTTGATCAAGCAATTGGTCCACGAAGACGGCATGGGCTTGCTGCTGATCAGCCATGATCTGGGCCTGATGCAAGACCAGGTGGACCGTGTGATGGTCATGTATGGCGGCTCGGTGGTCGAAAGCGCGACCACCCCTGACTTGTTTGCCCACCGTGCGCACCCCTACACGCGGGGGCTTTTTGCGGCGCGGCCACGTTTGGGCTTGGCCCGCGGGACACGCTTGAGCACGATTGCCGGCAGCGTGCCTGAGTTGATGGATTTGCCGACGGGCTGTGCCTTTGCGGACCGCTGCGCTTGGGTTGTAGACGATTGCCGTCGCACCCCGCCTCAAGCCGAAACCGTGGCACCGCCCAGCCCCACCGATCAAGCCCATGTGGTGTGTTGTCCGCGCTGGAGGCTGTCATGACGAAGGCCCAGACACCGACCACGCCACCGCTGCTGGAAGTTCGGCAGTTGGGGCGGCGTTTTGCCCTGCCACGATCGTCCCTGTGGGGCCCCGCCAAGAGCTTGCCGGCCTTGTTGAACGTGAGTTTCAAGCTGCAGCCGGGCAAGAGCTTGGGCATTGTGGGGGAGTCTGGCTCTGGCAAATCGACGCTGGCCCGTTTGGTGATGGCGCTCGATCAACCCAGCGAGGGGCAGGTGTTGTTCAACGGCGTGGATGTGCACAAAGCCGCTCCGGCTGCATTGCGGCATTTGCGCAGTGGCTTTCAAATGGTGTTTCAAGATCCTTATGGCTCACTCGATCCCCGTCAAAAAGTGCTGAGCATCGTGACCGAGCCGATCTTGACTTTGCAGCCCCCTGCAGACAGTCGCTCGGCGTTGCGCGAGCGCGCCGTGAGTCAAACCGAGCTGCGCGACCGCGCCG
>JAGNWH010000006.1:27488-39942 GCA_017986055.1 Limnohabitans sp.
CTCGATCCCCGTCAAAAAGTGCTGAGCATCGTGACCGAGCCGATCTTGACTTTGCAGCCCCCTGCAGACAGTCGCTCGGCGTTGCGCGAGCGCGCCGTGAGTCAAACCGAGCTGCGCGACCGCGCCGCTGAGGCCTTGAGCGAAGTGGGCCTCAGAACCGCCGATCTGGACAAATACCCCCACGAATTTTCGGGGGGGCAACGCCAGCGCATCGCCATCGCCCGGGCCTTGATTACTCGCCCTGCCTTGATCGTGGCCGATGAGCCTGTGAGTGCCCTGGATGTGTCGGTGCAGGCGCAGGTGCTCAACCTGATGATGGACCTGCAAGATCGCCACGGTTTGAGCTATTTGTTGGTCAGCCACGACCTTGCCGTCGTTAATCTCATGTGCGACGATGTGTTGGTTTTACAGTCTGGCCAAGTGGTTGAACAAGGCCCCTCAGCACAAATTTTTCAGCATGCCGCGCATCCTTACACTCGGATGCTCATTTCAGCCGTGCCCGGTACACGGGACGCATTTTTAGATCAGGAGAAGACATGAAAGTTCAATTCCCCATCACGCGCCGCACTGCAGGCCTGAGCGCGGTGGCCCTGCTGGCTGCCAGCTTGGCCTGGGCACCGTTGCAGGCGCAAGCTCAATCGCGCAAGGACAGCGTGATTTTGGGCATGATTTTGGAGCCCACCAGCCTCGATCCCACCATGGCCCCCGCTGCGGCCATTGGCGAAGTGGTGCACTACAACATCCTCGAAGGCCTGACCAAGATCAACGTCGATGGCTCCATCAGTCCTTTGTTGGCCGAGAGCTGGAAAATGGACGCCGACGGCAAGGCCTACACCTTCAAGCTGCGCAAAGGCGTGAAGTTTCAGGATGGCAGTCCTTTTGACTCTGCGGCAGTGAAGTTCAGTGTTGAACGTGCCAAAGACCCCAAGAGCACGAACAAAGCCAAAGGTGCAGTGTTCAACAACATCAGCCACATTTCAACGCCCGATGCGCACACCGTGGTGTTGGTGCTGAACAACCCGGATGGCAACTTCTTGTTCCGCATGGGTGAAAACACAGCGGTCATCCTGCACCCCGACAGCGCGGCCAACGCCGCCACCAAACCGATCGGCACAGGCCCCTACAAACTCGACAGCTGGGCCAAGGGCACGGCAGTCACGTTGTCTAAATGGGATGGTTTTCGCGATGCCAACGCGATCAAGGTAAAGAAAGTCACTTTCCGTTTCATCAACGATTCGGCTGCCCAGGTGGCTGCTTTGTTGGCTGGCGACATCGATGGCATGCCCCGCTTTCAATCGCCACAAAGCCTGAAGCAGTTTCAGGCCGACAAGCGCTTCATGGTTGAAGTCGGCAGTACGGCTGGCAAAGGCATCATGACCATCAACAACCGCAAGAAGCCTTTTGACGATGTGCGCGTGCGCCGTGCTTTGTCGCATGCGATCGATAAAAAGGCGTTCATCGATGGTGTTTTTGAAGGGCTGGCCAAACCCATCGGCAGTCACATGGCCCCCACCGATGCGGGCTATGTCGAGTTGAGTGGCACCTACGCGTATGACCCGGAAAAAGCCAAAGCCCTGCTCAAGGAAGCCGGTGTCCAGACACCGCTGAACGTGACCTTGACCTTGCCGCCGCCACCCTATGCACGCAAGGGCGGCGAGATTCTCGCGGCACAACTGGCCAAGGTGGGCATCATCGCCAAGATCGAAAACGTCGAATGGGCTCAATGGCTGGGCGGTACCTTCAAGGGCAACTTTGACCTGACGGTCATCAATCACGTTGAGCCGCTGGACTATATGAACTATGCCAACCCGCAGTATTACTGGGGGTACGACAGCAAGGCTTTCCGTGATCTGGCAGCCAAACATTCTTCCACCACGACAGCCAAGGAGCGCACCCAGTTGTTTGGCGACATGCAACGCATGATTGCCAAGGATGCAGTCAACGTGTTTTTGTTCAATGCCTCCAACACAGCGGTGTATCGCAAAGGCCTGAAGGGCCTGTGGTCGAGCTCGCCGGTTTTTGCGAACGACATGTCGGCAGTTTCCTGGCAATAAATTGCGGGCTGGCTCAAATGGGCCAAAAAAGCTTGCTATAATTCGATGCATGATGCGGCTGTAGCTCAGCTGGATAGAGTACTTGGCTACGAACCAAGGGGTCGTGGGTTCGATTCCTGCCAGCCGCACCAAAAATTAGAAAGCCCACAACGAAAGTTGTGGGCTTTTTCTATTTCTGCTCCTCAAAATGTGCCGCCAATAGCGCGTGCCCATCACCATCCAGAGACCCTTGCGTCTTTCACTTGCCTCTGTAGCATCACGACATGAGCAAAGCCCCCAACCAAGACACCGAGGATGACGACGATTTGGGTTTGCCCGCCTTGCCCAAAGGTGCGCGCAATTACATGACGCCAGCAGGTTATGCCCGTTTGAGGGCCGAGCTCTTTGGGTTGATTGACGATGAGCGTCCCAAAGTGGTCGAGATCGTGCACTGGGCGGCCAGCAATGGTGACCGATCAGAAAACGGTGACTACATTTATGGCAAAAAACGCTTGCGTGAAATAGACAGGCGGATTCGTTTCCTCACCAAGCGTCTGGAGCTGGCCGAAGTGGTGGACCCAGCGGTGCACCACGGCAGCGATCAGGTTTTTTTTGGTGCCACGGTCACCTATGTCGAAGCCTCGGGCACCGAACGCACGGTGACGATTTTGGGCATTGACGAAGCTGACAGTTTGCAAGGACAGGTCAGTTGGGTCTCGCCAATCGCACGTACCTTGGTCAAGTCACGCGAAGGCGACGAGCTGAGGCTGGTCACGCCTGCAGGTGTGCTGGAGATCGAGGTTTTGCAGGTCAGTTATCCTGCCCCGCCTTTGGGGGAGCAGGCCTGAGGCCGCCTCAAGAGGCTGAGCTGCCTTTGTTGGTTTGTCGGTCCGCCTGGATCACGGAAGGTGTGCGTTTGAGGTGGCGCAGCACTTGTTCGAGGTGAGTGGTGTCGCGCACGGCGACCACGAACTTCAACTCGGCCGTGTCTTGTGGTGTTTCGTGGCCCATGTCGACGTGAACGATATCGGTTTCAGCGCTGGCCAATGCCCCAGCCACTCTGGCCAAGACACCTTTGCCGTTGACGACGGTGACATTGATGCTGGTTTCAAAATTGCGCGTTAACTCGTCGGACCATTCGACGCCGATGAAGCGCTCCCGGTCCTTGTGTTCCAGTTTTCTTGCCGTGGCGCAGTCACGGGTGTGCACGGCCAAACCTTCACCACGGCCCAAATAGCCCACGATGTCGTCACCCGGCAAGGGACGACAGCATCGTGAATAGACCACCGATGCGTTTTCACTGCCATCGAGGGTGATGGCACCTTGCGAGATGGATTCGTGCGCGGTGAAGCGCTCTCGGGTCATCAGCAATGCATCGGGTTTTTGGCCCAATTCTGACAACAAGGCGGCCAAGCGCTTGGCCACGATGGTGGCAATGCGTTTGCCTAAACCGATGTCCATCAACAAATCTTGCTGGTTGCGGTTGCCTGTGAAGCGCAACAGCTTTTCCCACAGCGCTTGGTGTGCATCGTCGTCCGCAGGCAGTTTGTCGATGCCCTCAGCGCGCAACGATTGGGTCAGGAGTTTTTCACCCAGCTCGACCGACTCGGTCTGTGCCATGGTTTTGAGGTGGTGGCGAATTTTGGAGCGGGCCCTTCCGGTGCGCACAAAACCCAGCCAAGCCGGGTTGGGGGCCGAAACGGGTGCAGTGATCACTTCGATCACATCGCCGTTTTTGAGCTCGGTGCGCAGTGGCACCTGGTCGCCATTGATGCGGGCCGCCATCGCGTGGTCGCCTACCCGGCTGTGGATGGCGTAGGCAAAGTCCACCACTGTGGCACCGCGCGGCAAGGCCATGATCTGGCTCTTAGGCGTGAACACATAAACCGCATCGGGGAACAGGTCGACCTTGACGTGGTCCCAGAACTCAGCCGCATCGCGCGTCTCGGTCTGGATGTCCAAAAGCGATTGCAGCCATTGCGTGCCCAAACGCTCTGACTGGGCATTGGCCGATGCGTGTTCTTTATAAAGCCAGTGCGCGGCCACACCCGACTCGGCCACCAGGTGCATGGCCTCGGTGCGCATCTGGAACTCGACGTTCACGCCCGACGGGCCCACCAGCGTGGTGTGCAGTGATTGATAACCGTTGACCTTGGCAATGGCGATGTGGTCTTTGAACTTGCCAGGTACAGGCTTGTAGATCTGGTGCAGCCAGCCGAGGGCGGTGTAGCAGTCAATGACGGAGGGCACGATGACCCGAAAGCCATAAATGTCGGTCACCTGGGCAAAGCTCAGGTGTTTTTCATCCATCTTTTTGTAGATGGAATAGAGCGTTTTTTCGCGTCCACTGATGCGCACATCCATCTTGGCCTGCGCAAAGACGGCTTCCACATCGACTTGCACCTTTTGAATCAGATCGCGACGGCGGTTGCGTGCCCGTGACACGGCCTTGGTCAGCACCGCATAGCGCCAGGGCAGCAGGTGTTTGAACGACAGGTCTTGCAGCTCGCGGTAAATCTGGTTCAAGCCCAGGCGGTGGGCAATGGGCGCGTAAATTTCGAGTGTTTCCGAGGCAATGCGGCCCCACTTGCTGCGCGGCATGTCCGACATGGTGCGCATGTTGTGGGTGCGGTCGGCCAGCTTGATGAGGATGACACGCACATCGCGGGCCATGGCCAGCAGCATTTTGCGAAACGACTCGGCTTGGTTTTCTTCGCGGGTGTTGAACTCCAGCTTGTCCAGCTTGGTAAGGCCATCGACCAGTTCAGCCACCGGTGAGCCAAAGCGCTCGATCAACTCGATCTTGGTGACGCCGCAGTCTTCCATGGCGTCGTGCAACAAAGCGGCGGCCAATGCTTGGGCGTCCAACTTCCATTCGGTGCACAAACCCGCCACCGCAATGGGGTGGGTGATGTAGGGTTCGCCACTTTTGCGCATTTGCCCCAAGTGAGCTTCGTCAGCGAATTTGTAGGCTTTGCGCACCATCTCCGTTTCGGCTTCGTTCAGGTAACCGAGTTGGGCCTCCAGCACCGCAAAGCTGGCAGCTGCCGCATTGGCTGCAGCCGGTGGCACGGCCTTGGGGCGGCTGTGACCTGCTTTGGAGGATGGGGGCATTGCAGTACTCATGACATCAATGTAACGCAAGGCGTTGCTGGCTTTTTCGTGGGACAAAAAAAAGCCCCATCACTGGGGCTTTTGTGACCCGGCAGGTACCGGGTGGGGTGCGGATCAGGAAACGCGTTTGAGCATTTCGACGCCGACTTTGCCTGCAGCAATTTCGCGCAAGGCGGTCACGCAAGGCTTGTTTTTGCTTTCAATGCGGGGTGTGTGACCTTGGCTCAGCATGCGGGCACGGTAGGTGGCAGCCAAAACCAGCTGAAAGCGGTTAGGGATCTGTTCCAGGCAATCTTCAACAGTGATGCGGGCCATGATGTTTTCCTTGAGAATTTCTGAGCGTGATTCAAGCAATTTTGAGCGCTTGAAAGGTGTCAGGCCGTGCTCGGCGCTGGACGTGGTACTTGAGCCGCTGGGCGTGAACAACCGCTTTGAGGTCAAACAGGGCACGATCAAATACTTCGTTGATTATAACGAAGTCGAATTCCTGGGCCTGAGCCATTTCGACAGCGGCATTTTGCAAGCGCAGTTCAATGATCTCGGCCGTGTCCTCGCCGCGCCGCTCCAGGCGCGAGCGCAATTCTTCCCAGCTGGGCGGCAAGATGAAGATCAGCACCGCGTTGGCATACATCTTCTTGATCTGCAAGGCACCCTGGTAATCGATTTCCAGAATCACATCGGCCCCTTGGGCCATGCGGTCTTCGATCATCTTTTTGGAAGTGCCGTAGCGCTGGCCGTGGACATGCGCCCACTCGACAAAGGCATCGCCGAGCACCATGGCGTCAAATTCCTGAACGGATGCGAAAAAGTACTCGCGCCCGTGCTTTTCTTGTCCGCGCGGGGGGCGGGTGGTGTGCGAGACCGTGGGCTGGACGCGCGAGTCCAGCTCCATCAAGGCTTTCACCAGACTGGATTTGCCGGCCCCGCTGGGGGCGGCCACGACAAAGAGGTTTCCGGGGTAATCCATGCTGAGGTTCTTTATTCGATGTTCTGGACTTGTTCGCGCATTTGCTCGATCAGCACCTTCATGTCCACAGAAATGCGGGTCATTTCCAGCACGGCCGATTTGGAGCCCAGCGTGTTGGCTTCGCGGTGCAGTTCCTGAATCAAAAAGTCCAGGCGTTTGCCGATGTCGCCCCCTTTGGTCAGCAGGCGGGAGATTTCGTCCAAGTGCGAGCGCAGGCGGGTCAGCTCTTCGGCCACGTCGATGCGGATCGCAAAAGCGGTGGCCTCGGTCAGGGCACGGTCTTGCGCGGCTTCGGGCAGGTGGCTGCCGTCGGCCAGTGCCATGGCGTCTTTCCAGCGCTCCAGAAAGCGTTGGCGTTGTTGTTCAACGAGCTGTGGCACCAGTGGCACCGCTTGTTCCGCCAAGCTCAGCAGCTGGGTGATATGACCTTGCAGCATGTCGGTCAGTCGGGCACCTTCGCGGGAGCGGGCTTCGCGCAGGGCATCCACTGCCCGGGTGGCCAGTTGCATCCAGGCGGCTTCGTCGGGTGCGGCTTGGCCCGAGCTGCCCGCAGTCATGCGAAGCACATCGGCCACGCTCAAAGGCCGAGCATCTGGCAACCAGTCTTGAATTTTGTCTTGCAGGGCGGCTATTTTTTGCAGGGCTTGGTGGTTGGGCGCTTGCAGCGCAGCGCCATCGCCTGCATCCTGGCTGGCACGCACTTCCACTTTGCCGCGCTTGATCTGGCGCGTGATCAGCTCGCGCAGGCCGGGTTCGAGTTGGCGCAGCTCTTCTGGCAGGCGAAAAGACAGGTCAAGAAAACGGCTGTTGACCGAGCGGATTTCCAGGCCCAATCGTGCTGTGGGGCCTGTGCTGGCAGGGGCCTCGCCCTCGGTGGGCAGCGGGCTGTGCTGCACGCTGGCGTACCCGGTCATACTGTAAACTGGCATCGGTCAAATTCCTTGGGACAGCACAGCCCTTCTTCGGTTGCAAGAAAGAGGCTTGAGCGCTGCAAATGGGCCGCACAAGGTGCGAACACCAAACCGTGGATTATCGCAAACTCTCTGCCTGCCCCCATTGCTGGCACGCTTCAAACGTACTTTTATACACACCATGAACACCACGACTGCTTCTTACGTCCGATCCGGTCGCGCCGCCGATGCTTTGCGCCCTGTGCGCATCACCCGGGGTTACACCGTCCACGCCGAGGGCTCGGTGCTGATCGAGTTTGGCCAGACCCGTGTGTTGTGCACCGCTTCGGTGGAAGAAAAAGTGCCGGGCCACAAAAAAGGCAGCGGCGAAGGCTGGGTGACCGCCGAATACGGCATGCTGCCCCGCGCCACGCACACGCGGGGCGACCGTGAAGCCGCACGCGGCAAGCAAAGCGGCCGCACGCAAGAGATTCAGCGCCTGATTGGCCGGTCTTTGCGTGCCGTGTTTGACCTCAAGAAACTGGGCGAACGCACCATTCACCTCGATTGCGACGTGCTTCAGGCCGATGGCGGTACGCGCACCGCCAGCATCACGGGCGCTTTTGTGGCGGCCCAAGATGCCGTCAATTGGCTGATGGCGACAGGCAAATTGAGCGAGTCGCCCATCCTGGACCGCGTGGCCGCCATTTCGGTGGGCCTGAAAAACGGCACAGCCTTGCTGGATCTGGATTACCCCGAAGACTCGGCCTGCGACACCGACATGAACGTGGTCATGACGGGTGCCGGTCATTTTGTTGAAGTGCAAGGCACGGCCGAAGGCGTGGCGTTCACCCGCGTCGAGATGGACCGCATGCTGGCACTGGCCGAAAAAGGCATTGCGCAACTGGTGCAGCTTCAAAAGCAAGCGCATGACGAGCCCAAAACCCTCACTTTCACAGCTTGAAGTGCGGGTGACGGTGTCATGAAAATCGTTCTCGCCTCCAACAACGCTGGCAAATTGGCCGAACTGCAAACGCTGTTTGCACCGTTGCACATGACGCTGGTGCGCCAGTCTGAGCTGAACATTCCTGAGGCAGAAGAGCCTTTTAAGACCTTTGTTGAAAACGCCTTGGCCAAAGCCCGACATGCCGCGCAGCTGAGCGGCTTGCCCGCGCTGGCCGATGACGCTGGCCTGTGCGTGGACGCCTTTGATGGCCAGCCGGGTGTCGACACGGCGTATTACGCCACTCGCTTTGGCTACCCCAAAAGCGATGACAACAACGTGACCGCATTGCTAGAACAAATGCAAGGCCTCGCCAACCGCCGCGCCGCCATGGTCAGCACGCTGGTGGCCGTGCGCAGCGCCGATGACCCTGAGCCCTTGATTGCCGTGGGCCGGGTGGTGGGCGAGATCACCCGTGAGCGCCTGGGCAGCAACGGTTTTGGCTTCGATCCGGTCATGTTTTTGCCCGAGTTTGGCAAGACCTTTGCCCAACTGCCCACCGAAGTCAAAAACGCCAACAGCCACCGGGGCCGTGCGGCCCAGGCCATGCTGGTGCTGATGCGCGAGCGTTGGTTGGACCACACACCAACATGAGCCTGTCATGAATCCAATGATGGACCCGGTGCACGCCATGCGCCCTGGCTTGCTGCAACTGAACGCGTTGCCGCCGCTGTCGCTGTACGTGCACCTGCCTTGGTGCATCAAAAAGTGCCCGTATTGTGATTTCAACTCACACGAATTCCGCGCGGGGGTAGATGCGCCTTCCACGCAAGACGCCTACATCGACGCGCTGTTTGCCGACCTGGAAGCCAGCTTGCCCTTGATCTGGGGCCGCAGCATCCAGACCGTGTTTTTGGGTGGTGGCACGCCCAGCCTGTTTTCACCCGACGCCATTGACCGTTTGATCGGCGGCATCCGTGCCCGTGTGCGCTTGGCACCCGATGCCGAAGTGACCATGGAAGCGAACCCCGGCACTTTCGAAAAAGACCGTTTCAAGGCATTCCGCCAAGCAGGCATCACCCGTTTGTCGATCGGTGTGCAGAGTTTTGACAACGCACACCTCAAAGCGCTGGGCCGGGTGCATGACCGCGACCAAGCCTTGGCCGCCGTGACCGAAGCCGCGCAGGTGTTTGACACCTTCAACCTGGACCTGATGTACGCCTTGCCGGGCCAGACGCTCGAAGGCCTGACGCAAGACATTCAGACTGCACTGGCTTTTGCGCCACCACACATCTCGATCTACCACCTGACGATCGAGCCCAACACCGTGTTTGCCAAGTTTCCGCCAAGCTTGCCCGAAGACGATTTGGCCTACGAGATGATGGACCGCATCACCGAGCTGACCGCGTCTGCTGGCCTGGACCGCTACGAGGTCTCGGCCTACGCCAAAGCCGGACACACGTGTGCGCACAACCTGAACTATTGGCAGTTTGGTGACTACTTGGGCATTGGCGCAGGGGCGCACAGCAAACTCAGTTTCGCGCATCGCGTGCTGAGGCAGGTGCGTTACCGCGAGCCTGCGCTTTATATGCAGCAAGCCATGAAGGGCGAGCCGGTCACGCAAAGCACCGAGGTGTCACGCCAGGAACTGCCGTTTGAGTTCATGCTCAATGCCTTGCGCCTGCGCGGTGGTTTTGCTTTGGCCGACTATGTGGACCGCACGGGCTTGGCCATGACAAGCATTCAGCAGGGCCTGCAAGAGGCCGAAAAACTGGGTTTGATCGGACGTGACCTGCACCGGGTTTGGCCGACAGAAAAGGGTTTCGACTTTTTGAGCGACTTGCAGGCACTCTTTCTGGCAGAGTGAGCCTGTCACTTGTCAAGGCGTATCAGAGCGCCTTGATTTTCATCTGCGAGAGCAGCAGTTTGAAGGCGTAGAGCATCAACAAAGAGCCAATCGCATCGCCAATGAACATGGGCCAGACATCTACCCAAATGTTCACATCAGCGCGGTCCATCACCAACCACAGCAGTTGATGGGTCACGGCACTGGCGGCCGCAAAAATCAAGGTGAAATTGAGCAAACTTTGGGTGGTTATGCCTTGCAGCAGGCGAGCGGTTTGCTGGCCTTTGGCAAGGACCTTCATGACCGCAAAGGGGGTGAAGCCCGAAACCACGCCGGTGAGCAACACCAGCCAGGGCTGACTGTCCAGCGAGCCTTGGTCGAGGTACCAAGTGCCCAACATGATGCCTGTGGCGCCCGGCAGCCCCAAAATTAAGACAAGCACGATGCGAAAGCCTGCAGGCAAAAACACCCAATTGATGCTCTCTGCATAAGACAAGCTTGCAAAAAGCCAGCCATTGAAATGAAAGAAGCCCGCAAACAACACAGCACTGCCCAAGGTCAGTGCTGCTGTTTCAAAGGCTTCTTTGAGGGCGATCTTCATGCAGCTTGGGATTGATGGGCCTGTTGCATGGATTGACCCAAGTGACTGAAATAATCCAAGGTCCGCTCAGTGGGAATCAGGAACTTGGCCCGGCGATCGCCTTCCAGGTTCAGGGTGCTGAGCATGTCTTTTCCGCGCAAGCGGGTGATGCGTTTGTGCAAAGTCGCAGGCGAACCCAAATCGGCCAAGCCAATGGCCTCACGCACCGTCATGGGTTTGTTTTCGTACCAGCGCAAGACCACCGCTTGCAACAAGGCGCTTTCGTTGGCATCCATTTCCATGCCACTGGGCAAGGCTTGAATGACCTTGGCGAGTTGCAGAAAACGCATGTATGCCGAGGCAAAAGGACTGTTTGTTTTTTCCATAATTCTTCGATTTTATCGAATTAAATGGTGGTATCGGATTTTTTATTAGAGACCACAGCCTTTGTGAGCCATTCTGATAAACCCGGCTCGGCATTGGGTCTTGCCTCCATTGGCCTGTTGCTGAGCGCAAAAGCCGGAAAACAAAAAAGCGCCCGAGAGGGCGCTTTTAAGGTGTGAGGTCTGGCGGAAGCGGTGAGATTCGAACTCACGGACCCTTTCGAGTCGCCGGTTTTCAAGACCGGTGCAATCGACCACTCTGCCACGCTTCCTTGGGGGGAGATTGTAACGGCTTAAAACCTTGAATCTGGCGTTGATGGGGGTCCAAGAGGTTCAGGCGTGCTTCAGCATGCCCCTTTTTTCAATAAACGCCACGACTTCGGCCAGGCCCGCTTGTGTTTTTAAGTTGGTCATGACCCATGGCCGTGTTTCGGGGTTGGGGCGCATGCGGGCGGTGTCGGCCCGCATCACATCCAAGGAAGCGCCCACATGGGGAGCCAAGTCGGTTTTGTTGATCACAAACAAGTCGCTCTTGGTGATGCCGGGGCCGCCTTTGCGTGGGATTTTTTCGCCTGCAGCCACGTCGATCACGTAAATCGTGAGGTCGCTCAACTCTGGGCTGAAGGTGGCGGCCAGGTTGTCGCCACCGCTTTCAATGAAGACCACATCGGCGTTGGGAAACTTTTCCAGCATGCGGTCAATCGCTTCGAGGTTGATGGAGGCGTCTTCGCGGATGGCCGTGTGTGGGCAGCCACCAGTCTCCACGCCCATGATGCGTTCAGCGGGCAGGGCGCCGCTTTCGGTCAGCAGCCTTTGGTCTTCCTTGGTGTAGATGTCGTTGGTGATGGCAATCAGGTCCCAGCGCTCGCGCATGTTTTTGCAGAGCATTTCGAGCAGTGTGGTTTTGCCAGAGCCCACAGGCCCGCCAATGCCCACGCGCAGGGGCGGCAGTTTTTGGGTGCGGTTGGGGATGTGGTGCAAGGGCGTATTCATGATCTGAAGATCCTGGAGTATTGGGTTTCGTGGCGGGCCGACAAAATGGCCAGCATGGGGCTGAAAGCTTGGCGATCTTCGTCGCTCAAGTGCATGGCGGTTTGCACCGCCACAGGGATTTCACGGGCCAGCCTGGCCAACATGCGTTGGCCTGCGCTTTGGCCCAGAGGCACTGCTTTGAGGGCGGCTTGGGTCATGTTTTCGGCCCAACCAAAGGCGCAGGCTTGCAGGGCCTGATCCAGCGGTGCATGAGACAAGGACAGCGCCAAGGCCATGGCCAGCGGGTAGGTGGGTGGCAATTGAGCGCAACACGCCAGTTGCGACGGGCTGGCTTGCTGCAGGTTGCGCAGCCAGTCCAGCAATGAGCGCCCCATTTGTTCGGTTTGCAGGCGCATCTCGGCGGTTTCGCGGGTGGCCATGACCCAGTCGTTCAGGGCTTGCAGTCGGGCGGTGTCACCGCTTTGCCAAGCGGGGATGGCTTGAGCAAGCACGGCCATGTCGCCGCGCGACTGCGTCAGATGCAGTTGGTCGACCAACCAGTCCGTGCCACTGTGCTCATCGTGTACCAAGCCTTGTTCAATGGCCGCTTCGAGCCCTTCGGAATACGAAAAGCCCCCAATCGGCAGCGCAGGGGACGCGAGCCAGATCAGTTGCAGCAGGCCCGAAGGCGCTGTGTCAGTGTTCATGCTTGCAGTCGGGGCCGTG